>JAGQUV010000075.1 GCA_020438295.1 Solirubrobacterales bacterium | reverse complement strand
TGATCCTCGATCAGGTACTCGCTGCGCACGAGCAGCTCGCCGGCGGAGGACGCGGATTCCGCGCTGTAGATGCCGGCCTCGATCAGCTCGGCCGGTTCGTCGCTGGTCAACAGGCGAGTCTGTGGGTCGAGCGTGTGCCAGCAGCTCGCGTCGCTGTCGACCACCCGGCGCAACCGCGGTGCCAGTTCGGCGAAATATTCGCTGCGAGCCAGCCCGCGCCCGCCGAGCACCGCAATCTCCTGCTGGAGGCGGTCTATCGACCAGCGCGTTGCCATAGCCCCGTTATCGCCCCGGGCCTCCGCCCGCGCGAAACATCCCCGCTCCCGGGGGATAGGCACGGCCCGCCCGATCGTGGACGCTGATCGGGTACCGACCACCCGAAGGAGGGAAAACGCAGATGAGCAACACAACCGAGAAGATACCCCCAATCGTTGCCGGGCCCGGTGAGGGCGAGGCGCTCTGGTTCCTCGGGATCCTGGCCACGATCAAGTCGTCGGCGGAGACCACCGGGGGCGCGGTCGCCGTGATCGAGCACCTCGCCCCGCAGGGCTCGGGTTCGCCGCTTCATGTCCACAGCCGCGAGGACGAGTGGTTCTACGTGATCGACGGCGAGCTGACCTTCTGGGTCGGCGGTGAAGTGAGCGCGGCTCCGGCCGGGACGTTCGTGTTCGGACCGAAGGGGATCCCCCACACGTTCGCGGTCAGCTCCGAGGAGGCCAGATTCCTGCTGGTCACCGAACCGGCCGGCTTCGAAGCGTTCATGCGGGCCGGTGGCGAGCCGGCGGAGCGGCTGGAGATCCCGCCGGCGCCGACCGAGCCACCCGACATCGCAGCCATGAGTGCGCTCGCCGCCGAATACGGAATCGAGATCCTCGGACCTCCCGGAATCCCGGAGTGACATCCGAAGCGCGACTCAACACCACAGCACCGGGCCCGCCCGACCGGCGGGCGGAAAGGAGCACCATTTTGTCAGCCAAGGAGAACGAAATCGCTTTTCGACGGTGGATCGAGGCCTACAACGAGCGAGACAGACAGGCAGAAACAGACGGGCGGGCCCCCGGCTACGTGGCCCACGCGCCCGGCGTGCCCGAGCCCCTGGACTCAGACGCCTGGGAGGAGTTCATCTTTGATGTCTTTGCCGGGGCCTTTCCCGACCTTCACCTTACGGTCGAGGTGATCGGGCCGGGTGAAGACACGGTCGCCGCCCGGATGGCCTACCGAGGGACTCACCGCGGTGAGTTTCAGGGCCTTCCGCCAACGGGCAGAGCGATCGCCTTCACGGCGATCGAGATCAATCGCATGGAGGGCGGCAGGGTTACGGAGCATTGGTTCGAGTTCGATCAGGGCAGGCTGTTCGAGCAGCTCGGCCTTACCGTCGTACCCGGACCCCGGCTCTGGCCGCGCATTCTGGGACACCAGACCAGGAAGCTCGGGTCGAAGTTGTCGGGGAGCCGCTGAACGATTCGCAGCAGCTATTTGTGAACGGTGGCTCGCTGTCCCTGGCCGACATATCAGGACCCGCTTCGCTTCTTACGCGGACGCCCGGAACGCGCCCGAGGAATCGGCGAGGTACACGTTTCCCGCCGGATCCGCGCCGGCGTCGGAGTTCTTAGGTAGCTCCTGCGGCGGGGAACCGGCCGTGACCCGCGACGCAAGCCGACAATTTCTCGCCTCCCGACCAGCGCCCGTGACGCGGCCTGCCCGAGTTCCCGGCGGGACGCTAACCTTGGTGGAGCGCGGGTTCCGGCTTCTCCGCGACCCGGCGACCCCATCAACCGGAAGATCGGAGGCCCCTTGAACACCGTGGAACTCAGCGACGGACGAACTCTCGCTTTCGACACTTACGGGGACCCCGACGGTCTTCCGGTCATCTTCAGCCACGGCTTTTCCGACTCGCGCATCATCCGCAATCCCGACGAAGAACTGACCGCCTCGCTCGGGGTGCACATGATCGCCGCCGACCAACCGGGTGTCGGCGGCTCTTCCCCGGACAAGGGGCGAAAAATGGTCGACTGGGGCCCGGACATGGAAGAGCTGGCCGATTCACTCGGACTCGACCGGTTCGCGGTCGCGGGCCACTCCGGCGGCGGCCCCCACACCTTTTCGATCGCCGTGCACATGCCCGACCGCGTGACCCACGGCGTACTCGCCTCTCCGGTCGGACCGCTGGACCGGGAGGGTTTCGCCAAGCAGCTGGTGATGAAGGACCTGAAGCTGATCGTCAAACTGCGTCACTTTCACCACATCATCCGCTGGGCGTATGACTCTGACATGAAGAAGGCCCAGAAGGACATCGGCACCTTCGTCGAAGCGGTGGCCGAAGACGACGCGTCCGACGCCGACACCTTCCTCGCCGACCCGGTCCAGCGCGAGATGTTCGAGGCCAACTTCACCGCCGGCGCCGCACAGGGAGCCGAAGGCGTATACGAGATGACGATGGCGCTGTGGAAATGGGGCTTCGAACTCGGGGACATCAAGCAACACTTCGACGTCTTCTACGGCGATGCCGACGACATCATCTCGCCGGAGATGCCCCGCCACGTCGCTTCGGATCTGCCGAGCGCGACCGAGCACGTCTGGCCCGGCGCCGGACACTACGGGTTCGTCGACAGGGAGCGCTGGATCGAGTTCCTGAAAGCGCTGACCGATCGGATGCCGTAAACAAGCTCCGAGGCGACTGCGTCGAGTGCGACATCCGCGGCCCTGCCCGCCAGGTAAACGGCAGGGACGCGGGACAGGCATTCGGGAGATCGGAACCAGAAGTCAGAACCGGATGGTCGGCCGATTCCGCTCGAACGCCTTGGGAAGAGAGCCCGTCCACGATCGCCGGGCAAGTGGCTGAGGCGCCCGAGGATTCAGCGGAGCTGTTCGCCGACGGTAAGGCGGTCACCCTGGCAAACACGGCGGGGGCAGGATTCGAACCTGCGACCTTCGGGTTATGGGATGCCTCACAGCTGTTCCGCAGGGCGGCGACCGGCCCAGGGCGTCTGAGGCCCCGTTGGCGCGTACGTGCGGCCCGCGCCGAATCAGAACTTGAGCTTGAGCTTCTTCTTCGAGTGGTTCCCGGCCTCGTCGGTGAACGTGACCGTGATGGCCGCCATCCCCGAGTACCCCTTCTTCTTGACGGCCTTCTCGAGTTTCTTCGCCGCCTTCTTGCTCTTGTGCTTCAGCTTCAGGATCACCTTCTGATCGGCACCGACCTGCGAGCGGGCGGGCTTGAGCTTGCTCGACAGCTTTCCCTTCGCGGAAACGATTGCCCGCTTCTTCCTGCCCTTCTTCGACTTCTTGGCGACCTGCTTGCCGGTTGCGCTGATCACCCCTGCTTCATCCGAGCTCACAGAGATCTTGACCGTCTTTCCGGCCTTGGCCTTTCCCGTGCGGGACGCCGTTCCCTTGGGCGGATCGGTGTCGCCGCCGCCATTGCCGTCCCCGCCGCCGTCGCCGCCATTGCCGCCATTGCCGCCCCCGCCGCCATTGCTCTCGAATGAGTTGAAGTCCACGGTCCTCGCCCGGTCGACGGTCACGTAGCAGACGAGGTTGATCGCGGTGCAGTCGCTGGCGGGATCGGGGAAGTAGCCGTCCGGCTTGATGCTGACCTCGTAGCGACCCCGGAGCACCGAGGTCGAGTAGTGGCCGTTGGCGTCGGTCTTCGGCCGTGCCCCCGGGGCCTCCTCGCCGCCGCTCTTCTTGATCACGAGCTCGACTCCGCTGACCGGCTTGCCGTCGCCGTCGAGGACCGTCCCCTCGACCGGGAACGCGCTGGCGGCAGGAGCGGCCCAGAACCCACGCCAGACGGCGAGGTCGTTGTCCTCCGGAGGGAAGTTGCCGGCGCCCACGACCATGCCCGAGTCGTTGATGTCCATCCCGGTCGCCGGGGAGAAGCCGTCGGTCAGATTGGAGATCGGTATCAGCCCGTCGACCGGACGGTAGACGAAGCCGACGCCGAGGTAGGCACCGGCGGTACCGGACTGCCCGTAGCGGCCGGTTACCCAGTCGGAGCCGTTGATCGCAGTCGGCACGACATTGCTGAAGCCGATGCTGATGTTCGTATAGCTGCCGTCGAAGATCTGGGCGCCGGAGTTGACGTCCGGGAACTGGCGGCCGGTGACGTGACCCTCGCTGCTCAGGTAGTTGAAGGCGGGCGAGCTGACGTTGAGCGCGAGCGGGGTGGCGCCGCCACCGGTTGTGCCCAGGAACGCCACGTCCCCGCCCCAGCCGATGTGACCGAGCACCTGCCCGGCGTCGTTGACGTCGTATGCCCCGCCGCCGGCAAAGAGCTGTCCGGCGCCGCAGTTCGGGTTTCCGGTGCAGTCCGGGTCGATCAGCACCGACCAGCCGCTGCCCCCGTTCGAGACCACGGCGTGGTCGACCGGGAACTCGTCGTCCTTATCGGGGTCCGGGTGCTCCTGGATACCCCTTGCCTGGCCGACGATCACGCCCTGGTTGTTGATCCCGACGGCCTGCGAACCCACCTCGTTCTCATCGGCGGGAGGGGGGCCGGCCCGGTCGAGGTTGTAGTTGAGCAGCGAGAAGGTGGCGCTTCCGTCGATCGAGGTCTCCCAGACGATTGGCTGGTTGTGGCCCAGATAGTCCGCGGGCCATTCGACGTAGCCGACCGCCTGGCCGTAGTCGTTGATGTCGTGGACGTGGACCTCCTCGACGCCGCCCGGCGCGGGAAGCTCCGTCATCTTGTCGTCGTACCAGTGGAAGGCCACCCAATTCCCGCCGGAGTCGTAGGCGTCGCCGACGACTACGCCGATCTCGTTGACGGCCTTCGGGGTCACCTTCGTCGCCCCGAGCCCGGTGATCTCGCCCGAGCTCCAAACCTCCTGGGCGCCGGCTTCCGACGCCAGCAACGGCAGGAGAAAAAGTGACAGCAGTCCACTCACCAGAGCCGGCCGGAGCCGAGTACGGAGGTCCCCATTCATCGCCGCGATGGTACCAAGGTACTCCGGATCTGCAGCTGAAGTGCAATTCGCTCCAGAATGGGCAAACCCGCCGGAGTGGGGCTGCCGGCCCTTGGGGCCCCGGTTCGTTCTTCACAACCGTCCGTGGATAAACGAGGCAATCCGCCCCTCCTCCTGGTGGCGAGTCCTCGGTCCTGAGCAAGGACCGCGAGGATACACCGCCTCCCGCCTCCGAACGAGCATCCTCTCCCGACGCGTTGGTCGCTCGGCTCGGGGCCCCTGGAGAGCTCGCAGCTCCAGATTGAGCGAGAACACGGCATCGGTTCCGTCGGGCGGCGACCATATGGTTCCGGCCATGAAAAAACCTGAACTACGACTCCTGACGATGATCTCGCTTCTAGCCGCGTGCGTGGTTGCCCTCAGCGCGTGCGGCTCCGACGATAACGATGAGACGGCGGCAGCGACAACGAGCACCGAGACCGCAACTGCCACCACAGGTGAGGCGACCGAAGACGTCGCGCCAGCCGACGATGTCAGCGTCTGCGACGACATCAACTCCGAGGACTACGAGGTCTCTGTAAGAAACATCTCCTGCGAGGAGGCCCTGGCCTTGATCCCGGGCGGCGACGAGACCCCCCTCACGGACGCCGGCTGGACTTGCGGGACGATCGAAACCGACTCCGATCACATCGTCCGTCGCTGCACGCTCGAGGACATGGCAATCCGCTACAGCGCCGCCCAGGAGGCCGAGGCTCAGGAGACGACGAGCGCGCAGGGAAGCGAAGGGCCAGAGAACGACGGTCCGGATCAGGCGCCCAACTATCAGGGAAGCGAAGGGCCAGAGAACGAGGGTCCAGATCAGGCGCCCGGTATCCAGGGAAGCGAGGGTCCTGAGGTCGAGGCGCCCTAGACGTCTTGGGGATCGCTGCGGGCGAGCGACTAGTAGAGGCAGTGAGAACCTCTGGAGGGCATCTACGCAGATTAGGCGCCAGGTCTTCGAGGCTTTCGACCTCCAGATTCACTTCGAGGAGCGGGAAGGGCGCGCGGAGATACCGGCGACGGGTTCGGTAGAGGTCGCGAAGGCGTTCGAGTACTCGGAGGAATTGTTCGAGGAGAACTCGGCGGTCACCCGGACGGACATAGCGGGGGCAGGATTCGAACCTGCGACCTTCGGGTTATGAGCCCGACGAGCTACCTGACTGCTCCACCCCGCGGC
>JAGQUV010000074.1 GCA_020438295.1 Solirubrobacterales bacterium | reverse complement strand
CTTCGGCTTGACCTTGACGATCCTCAGGTCCGCCGAGCCGCCCCCGGGAGGGGGAACGGGGGTCCCGTTCCCGATGAACTGGACCGCGCCGATGTCGCAGCTGTCGGCCGGACGGGCGTTGCCGTTCTGGTCGGCCGGCGGGCAGGCGTCGCTGCCCGAGGTGCCGCCTGCCCCGATCGCGGGGCTGCCTTCCAGCAGCGCGTGGGTGCTGGTGGTGCCGCCGTTGTCGGCCAGCGGCCCGACCATCGGGTCGGCGACGACCTGGTTGCCCGGATGGGCGAACCCGACCAGGCAACTCCCGGCCCCCATCGCCTGGGTGCTCAGGGTGAATCGGGGGAAGAAGAAGGCACTGGTGCTGTAGCAGTCCGGCCACTGGTTCGCCGGCAGCGACGAACCGTCGCGGTTTTCGGCGTTGATCACGTTGAAGAAGCTGACCGAGGTCGCCATCGCCTCGTTGAAGCCGCCGCCGTCGCCGTTGTCGTTGGCGTCGTAGTCGGCTTCGTTGTCGGTGATCGTCGAGCTCTTGGCGGTCAGCGACGCGCCGCCTGCCACGTATATACCGCCGCCGTCGCCGCCGGACCGGTTGCCGGAAATCGTGCTGTTGACGATCGTGGCGGTTCGCATACACGGCGATGCCGCCACCGCTGACCGTTGCCTGGTTGTCGGTAATGGTCGAGCCGTTGACGGTGAGGGCGCCGCCGCCGTTGCGGATGCCGCCGCCGTCGTTCACCACGGGGGTCTGCCCGCCGGAGACGGTCAGGTTGTTCACCTGCAGGGGCGCCGTCCCGGGCTGGTCGAAGACCCGGTCGAGGCCGTTACCGTCGACCGTCACCTTGTCGTCTGATCCGGCAGGCTCGACCGTCACCGACTCGCTGCCGGTGATGTCGAAGTCGCCGGTCGAGTTCGCGTCCTCGTTGCTGCCCGGCTGCACGATCCTGTATTCCCCCGCCGGCAGCTTGACCACGTCGGCTCCGGAACCGGCCGTGCAGCCGCCGATCGGCGAGTTGCTGTTGGCCGAGCTGATCGCTTCCCGGAGCGAGCAGGCGGCCGGATTGCCACCGAGTTCGTCGTTGGTCGTGCTGACCGTGATCGTCAACGCGCTCGCCCCCGGAGCCCCGGCCAGCATGGCAAGGCAGGCGGCCAGGCCTGCCGGGATCCCGATCAATCCGAACCTGCGTCTCTTCATAACGTCTGACCTCCCTCGATTGGCTCCGAACACCGGCTTGCCCACTGCCAAGATACGCCGCCGCCGTAACCGGGTCAAGCCGTGCCCGAACGGCTTCCAACAGATAGAACACCGCCGGCGCCCGATCGCTGCGGAGACCGGAAGGGTCCGCACGCCGTTCGAGACCGGGTCAGGCCGATTCGGGGCGGAGCAGCCCCAGGACCTCCGACGGCTCGACCCGGCGTTGTTCGCGGCGGTCCATGTCGCGCAGCACGGCTCCGCCGTCGTCGAACACGAGCGTGTGCGACGCACCGATCCGGTCCGCCTGGCGCAGCTGGCCCTTCATGCTGCGACCGGCCAGATCGATCTCGACTGAAAGACCGCTGCGGCGAAGCTCGGTCGCCAGCGCGACCGCCCGCCGCCGCTCGCTCTCCCCGGCCACCGCGATGAACAGGTCCCGGCCGGCCGGCTCGACCGGCTCGTCGAGCGCGAGCAGGATCCGCTCGATCCCGGCGGCCCAGCCGACCGCCGGCGTGTCGGGTCCGCCCAGTTGGCCGATCAGGCCGTCGTAGCGGCCGCCGCCGCCGATCTCGGACTGGGCTCCGAGCCGGTCGCAGACGAACGAGAAGATCGTCCTGGTGTAGTAGTCGAGGCCCCTGACCAGGGTCGAATCGATCGTGAATTCGATCGAGGCTGCGCCGAGCAGTTGCTGCACCTCGGCGAAGTGCTCGGCGTCGGCCTCGTCGAGCTGGTCGAGCAGCAACGGAGCATCGGCGATCACCGCCTTCGTGCCCTGATGGTCGGAATCGAAGGCCCGCAGCGGGTTTATCTCGATCCGCTCGGCTACCTCGTCGGACAGCTCTCCGGACCGCGCCCGGAGGTGGGACTTCAGCTCTTCCAGATACATCTTGCGGGCCTCGATCGAGCCCAGGCTGCCCAGCCGGAGCTCGGCTCCGGGCACACCTAGCTCCTCGATCAGGTCGCCCAGCAGGCTGATCACGTCGACGTCGGCCAGCGGCGAGTCGCTGCCGATCGCCTCGGCGCCGATCTGGTGGAACTGTCGGTAGCGACCGGCCTGGGGCCGCTCGTGCCGGAAGAACGGCCCCGAGTAGGAGAGCTTGACCGGCTGGGGCAGCTTCTGCATCCCGTGCTCGACATAGGCCCGGCAGATCGGCGCGGTCCCTTCCGGCCGCAGCGTGAGACTGCGCTCGCCCTTGTCCTCGAAGGTGAACATCTCCTTGCGCACGATGTCGGTCGAGCTGCCGACCCCCCGCTCGAACAGCGCCGTGTCTTCGAAGTCGGGCGTGATGATGCCCCGGTAGCCGGCCCGGGCGAAGATCCGCGCCGCCGTCTCCAGCAGCCGCCTGCGGGCAGGCATCTGGTCCGGCAGCACGTCGAACGTGCCGCGCGGAGCTTTGAACTCCGCCGCCATCAGCGGCGGATCTCAGCCAGGAAAGGGTTGCCGGCCAGTTCGGCCGAGAGCGTCGTCTTGCCCATGTGTCCGGGATAGATTTCGGTCTCCGGGGGGTGGCCTTCGACCAGCAGCCTGATCGACTCGAGCAGGGTGTCCCAGTCCCCGCCCGGCAGGTCGACCCGCCCGACCGAATTCTGGAAGATCACGTCGCCGGAAAACAGCGCGCCCGCGGCCGGCAGCGAGTAGCTGACGTGCCCCGGGCTGTGACCGGGGGTGAACAGCACGTCGAATTCGAGCCCGGCCAGCGACAGGTGCTCCCCGCCGGACACGGTGTGGTCGGCGTCGTAGCTTTCGTACGGCCCGATCCCGGGCCACGGCACGTATGCCATCACGTCGGCCAGCACCCCGACCTCGAGCTCGGGGCACCAGACCGGGGCCCCGGTCGCCCGGGCCACCGGTGTGACCGCGCCGATGTGGTCGAAATGGCAGTGGGTCAGCAGGATCGCTTCGAGCTCGAGACCGTGTTCGGCAAGCGGCAGCATCAGGCGGTCGGCCTCGTCGCCGGGGTCGATCATCACCGCTTTGCCGGTGCCCTCCTTCCAGACCAGGAACGAGTTCTCCTGGACCGGACCGACGGTGCTGCCGAGGATTTGGATCCCGGACATCCCTATTTCTTCCCGCCGGCCCGGATCCTGGCCCGCTCACGGCGGCGCCACATCATCTGGTCCATGTAGTAGCCGGCCGGTATGTAGAAGACCAGCATGAACAGGCCGATCGGGGCCGCCTCGGTCAGGCTTCGGCCGAAGATCAGGATCAAAAGGACCATGAACACGGCCGCCGCGATCACCCCCCTGATAACCGCGCTCTTCCAGGTCGGCGGTGCGTCGGCCCGGGCGGTCCGGCTGCGTCCACCCGACTTGGCCTGGCTCCTGGCCTCGGCCCGGTTGCGGGGTCGCGATTTCTTGCGGGTGTCGAGGCCGCCGGCCTGGGTCCCGCGCTGCTTTCGCTTTCGCTTCTTCTTGGTCTGTGCCACGGATGGAATGTACCGGTCACCGCCGCCCGGCCGCCGGGCGATCGGCCGGGCCCCGGGGACACCGGCGCCCGGCCGATCCGGCGGTCAGCTCGTTCGAAGCCGGCGTTCGATCACCCGCAGCTCGGGGTCGAAGTCGCGGATCGGCAGGTCGTCGGGATAGCCGTCGAGCGCCTTCTCGGGGACCAGGCCGACCAGCTCGGCCGCCGCGATTGTGGCACCGGTCCCGGCGGCCAGTTCGCGCGCTACCGCGACCACCCGGGCGAGCGGCAACGAGGCCGGATCGTGCACGTTCAGCGAAACCTGGGCCCGCCCGGTCGACAGCTCCAACCCGATCGCCCTGACTCCGGGAACGGCGTTCGGGCCGCCCCCCTCCCGGATCCCGGCCGCGATCGTCTTCGCGGCGTCCAGGTCGTCGCTGTCGAGTTCGAGGTTGAACGCAGCCAGCGGCGGTCGGGCGGTGACCAGCGTCGCCCCGGCCTTCGGATGGGGCCGGTCCGGGCCACAGTCAGGAGCCAGCTCGCCCGACACCATTCGCTCCCAGAGTCGGTCGAGCCCGCCCGAGCGAAACCAGGCCCGTTCCCGCCGCTCCAGGTCGCCGGCCAGGTCGCCGTAGAGGAACACGGGAATACCGAGCTCACCGATCCCGGTGGCTATCGACCGTGCGCACGCCTCGGCCGGACCGCGGTCCCGGCCGGTCGTCCAGACCACCGGGCAGACGTCGAGCGCCCCGATCGCCGGGTGCTGCCCGACCCATTCCGGCATCTCGATCTCCACGGCCGCCGCCCCGGCCAGCGCGAGCATTGAGCGTTCCAGCCCGGCCGGCGAGCCGGCCACCGTGAAGACTGCCCGGTTGTGGTCGAGGTCGGTGTGCACATCGAGCAGCTCCACCTCGGTGCCGAGTGAGTCCCTGAGACGGTCCAGCACAGCGAAGTCGCGGCCCTCCGAAAGGTTGGGGACGGCCAGCAGGCTCAAACGAGCAGCTTGCCTTCGAGCACGACCGGGATCTCGTCGACGGTGACTTCCGGGCGCAGCGAGACCACGTCCAGGTGGACCGGGACCTGCACGTTTCCGCCGATCGCGGCCGAGGCGCCGAAAGCGACGTGGGCGGTGCCGGAGATCTTCTCGTCTTCGAGGATGTTCCCGGTCAGGATCGCCTTCGAGTTGGTCCCGATCCCCAGCTCGGCGACGTTCGTCCCGTCGGGCCCGTGAACGGTGAGCAGCTCCATCAGCCGGTCGCCTTCCGGCCCGGTCGCCTGGATCAGGTGACCGTCGGCCACGGTCAGTCGCACGGGGTCGCCGACCGCTCCGACCCCGGCGATCGAGCCGTCGACGATCAGCACCCCGTCCGCGGTGGCCGGGGCGATGAAGCCTTCTCCGCACGGCAGGTTGCCGAACGCGCCGGCGGTGGTCAGCTCACCCGCGTCGGAGATCGCCGTGCGCCGTTCCAGGCCCAGCACCAGATCGCTCCCGTGGTCACAGGTGATCCGGGCCTCGGTGCCGCGATCGAGGATCTCGGCGATACGACCCCCCCGCCTCCTGAGTTCGGCCATGTCGTCGGACATCACCCGGGCCAGCATCTCCTCGGTCACCCCGGGCAGGGTCGCGGTACGCGTGTCCGATTCGCTGGCCCGCTTGCGGGCGGCGGTGTGCGACAGCGACTGGACGGTCGGGGCGAGCAGCACGTCGGCCGCGACCATCGCCTCGGCGATCGTCTCCGGCGGCTCTCCGGCGTGCGATTCGCGCTCGCTCATCACCGCCAGGACGGCCTCCGCGCCGGCCGCCTCGGCTTCGGCCCTCATCGCCTCGCCCAACCCGTAGGTCGCCGGGTTGGCGACCACCAGCACCTGCTCGCCGGGCCTCACCCCCAGGCAGTCACGAACGACGGTCGAAACGGCTTTGGCCAGGCTCTCGCTCATGGCCGAACCGTACCGTCCCGCCCGTGATCGGACCGGCCCGCCACCCGCGGGTGCGTCGTGTCCGAGTGGCGGGCTCCGGCGCGGTACCGTGATCGGATGAAGAGCTGGCAGGTACCAGTGCTGATGGCCGGCCTGCTCGGCGTGGTCGCGCTGACCTTCACCGCCGGGGCGCCGGGGCTGGGGATCTCGCTGCTCGGCCTGATCCTGGTCGGCGGAGTGATCCTCGCCTTTCTTGCGATCCCCGACGATCCGATCGGGACGGAACCTCGGTCCGGATCGAGCAGCCGCCTGCTGCTGGTGACCGGCTTCGCGATCGAAGACCCGTCGGTGGTCGAGCGGCTCGCCGCGGTGATAGAAGCCGATGCCGGCGGGCCCGGAGACGAGGTCCGGATCCTCACCCCGGCCCGGGCCGACTTCCTTGATCGCTGGGCGACCGATTACCGCTCGGCCCGCAAGCGGGCCCAACGGGACCTGGTGATCTCGGTCGCCTCGCTCACCCTGGCCGGCGTCCCGGCAGCGGCCAGGGTGGGCGACGAAGACCTGGTCCGGGCGGTAGAAGACGAACTGGCGGTCTACCCGGCGACCGAAGTGATCCTGGCCACCCGCAGTCCCGACCTGGACCTCGAGACGGCCGACACGCTGCGGCGCCGGTTGCGGCCACCGTTCCGGCACATCGACCTCCACGAGCCGTGATCCGGCCTTGCGATCGCCACCCCAAAGCGCAACAATCGAAGCAGCAACTGAACACGAATCGCCCCCGAGCAGGAGTTGACCATGGGCCTTGGAGACTGCAACGTAGACCCGGTGATAGCGGTGAGCGACCTGAGCCGGTCGCGTGAGTTCTACGAGGGAAGGCTCGGCCTGGTGCCGATCGAGGACGACGGCGACGGCGGTTGCCTGTACGGCTGTGGCGAAGGCACCGGCCTGTACATCTACCCGTCCCCGGGGCGGGCCGGCAAAACGACCGCGACCATGGCCGGCTGGACCGTGCCCGACCTCGACGCGATGATCGCCGAGCTCGAGGAAAGCGGCGTGCCGATGGTCCACTACGACGAGCCCGGCCTGAAGACCGACGAGAAGGGCATATTCAGCGACGGCGACCACCGGATCGCCTGGTTCCAGGACCCCGACGGCAACACGTTTGCCATAGAAGGAGAGTGAGAGATGAGCCTCAGGCACTTCAAGGTGGGCCCGGCGATCGCCGTGACCGACATGCACCGGGCCAGGGAGTTCTACGAGAGCGGCCTCGACCTCGGGGTCCAGGACGAAGGCTCGGGTGAGTGGGTTGTCTATGGCTGCGGTGAAGGCTCGACCCTGATGGTCTACCTCTCGCCCGACCACGCCGGGAAGTCGACCGCGACGCTGGCCGGCTGGGAGGTCGAGGACCTCGACCAGGAGATGAAGGTCCTCCGGGACAACGGGGTCGAGTTCGCCAGCTACGACCAGGCCGACGGGATCAAAACCGACGAGAACGGCGTGTACGAGTCCGATGACGGCATGCGGGTGTGCTGGGTCCAGGACCCCGACGGCAACACGTTCGCGATCAACGAGGGCATGGAATAGGCCGCGATCCGGCCCG
>JAGQUV010000073.1 GCA_020438295.1 Solirubrobacterales bacterium | reverse complement strand
GAGGATCGGCCCGATCACCCTGAGCCGCGGCATCGAGTCGAGCAGCGGCTCGTCGATCCCGCCCACGTAGGCGGCGACGAACACGTACAGCACCATCACCGCCCCGGCATAGACCACGATCTGCGCGGCGGCCAGGAACTGGGCCCTGAGCAGCAGGAACAGACCGGCCAGGAAGACCAGGTGGACGATCAGCGCCAGCACGCTGTAGAACGGGTTGCGGAACACGACCACGCCGACCGCGCCGCCGATCGCCCCGATCGCCCCGGCGAAGAAGCAGGCCTCGACCATTACTCGCCCTCGCCCCTGAGCGGGGTCCGCTCGATCGGCTCGGCCAGCAGCATCTCCTTGGTGAAGATCAGGTCGGAGCGGTTGTAGTCGGCCATCTCGTAGTCGTGGCCCATGGTGATCGCATCGAACGGGCAGGCCAGCTCGCAGTAGCCGCAGAAGATGCAGCGGGCGAGGTTGATCTCGTACACGGCCGCGTAACGCTCGCCGGCCGAGACCCGGTCGTCGGGGTCGTTCTCGGCCGCGACCACGCGAATGCACTCGGCCGGGCAGGCGGCCGCGCAGAGCGAGCAGCCGACGCACTTCTCGAGATCGGAGTCCTCGAACCTGTGCAGCTTGTGCCGGCCGCGGAAACGGGGGTAGACCGGGGTCTTCTCCTCCGGGTACTGGATCGTCACCGGCCGATCGAACAGCCGGCCCATCGTGGTGCGGAGGCCGCGCAGGGTCTCGCCGAACGCACGGTACGCGCCGCCCATCCCGCCGGGCTCGGGCCCGCGCGGGACGACCTTGATCTCCTCCGGGCGGATGCTCAAGTGACCACCACCAGCACGGCCGTGACCAGGACGTTCAGGGTCGCCAGCGGCAACAGGATCTTCCAGCCGAAGCTCATCAGCTGGTCGTAACGGAACCGGGGCAGGGTGGCCCGGATCCAGATGAAGAAGCAGGTCAGGACGAGCATCTTGACCAGCATCCAGATCGGGTCGAGCCAGTCGGGCCCGGGGCCCATCCAGCCGCCGAGGAACATGGTCGAGGCGATCCCGGAGACGATCAGGATCTCGATGTACTCGGCGAACATGTACGAACCGAACCGCATGCCGCCGTACTCGGTGCCGTAACCGGCGACCAGCTCGGCGTCGGCCTCGGGCAGGTCGAACGGGGGCCGGTTGGTCTCGGCGAACCCGGCAACCATGAAGATCAGGAAGCCGACGATCTGCGGGACAACGAACCAGATCTCACCCTGGGCCTTGACGATCTCGACCAGCGAGAGCGAGCCGGCCATCAGCACCACGCCGAGCAGCGAGAGGCCCATCGCGATCTCGTACGAGATCAGTTGGGCGGCCGAGCGCATCGAACCGAGGAAGCTGTACTTCGAGCCCGAGGCCCAGCCGCCGAGCAGCAGCCCGTAGAAGGCGATCGAACTGAACGCGAAGAAGTAGAGGATCCCGATCGGCACGTCGATCCCGTACAGGCCGACCTTGCCCTGGACGTCGCCGAACGGCAGGATGGCCAGGGTGACCACGGCCGAGAAGATGGTCAGCGCCGGGGCGATCTCGTACAGGAACGGGACCGCGCCCTGGGGCCGGAAGCCCTGCTTGGACAGCAGCTTGCCGACGTCGGCCAGCGGCTGCATCAGGCCGTACGGGCCGACCCGGTTCGGTCCGTACCGCTGCTGGAAGCGGCCCAGCAGCTTGCGTTCGGCGACCAGCAGGATCGGCACGATCATCAGGATCACCAGGAAGATGACCAGCGACTTGACCACCATGATCCAGGTCGCGTCGACGAAGCTCGTGTCGGCCAGCGGCAGGATCGGCACGCCTACTCGTCCCCGTCCCCGGCGTCGTCGCCCCCGTCCGGGTCGTCGTCCGACCCGCCCCCGGCGGTGACCAGGTCGAGCCGGACCTCGGGCTCGCCGATCTCGACCGCGGCCGGCCGGCCGTCGGCGAACACGTTTGCGTTGCCTTCGATCGTGCCCTCGATCAAGAAGCAGGTCCCTTCCGGAACCGCCGCCCGGATCGCCACCCGTGCGTTGACCGCGGTCTCGCCCGACCTGACCGAGACCTCGTCGCCGCGGCCCAGTCCGAGCCGTTCGGCGTCGGCGACCGAGAGCTCCAGTCGCTGGGCCGGGATCAGATAGTTGAGCGCCGGGCTCAGATCGGTGACCGGGCCGGCCCACAGGTCCCGGTACGTGCCCAGGATCAGGCCGTTGCCCGGGGCGGCGGTCGGCGGGGACTCCGGCGGCCGACGTCCGTCTAGACCGGCGGAGCCCCCGCCGACCCCCGCCTCCGTGGACTGCTCCCCGGTACCGGGGTCGGACGGTTCGGAACCGGTCTGCGCAGCTGAGACGGTGGTCGGTGATGGTTCCGCCGGAGCTTCGGATGAACGTCCGCCGGAACCATCGCCGGCCGCCGTTGCGGTTGGTGCCAAATCGGATCCGAAACGGTCGGCCTGGCGGCGGTCCTGCCAGCGGATCCCGCGGCCCCCGATCTCCTGGTCGTCGAGCCCGGCGTAGAACGGGACCGCCCGGGTCACCGCCTCGAGCGCCTCGGGGGCCGAGCCGATCCCGGTCTCGCAGCCGAGCTCGGCGGCCAGCTCGGCCAGGACCAGCCAGCCACTACGGATGTCGCCGGGTCGCTCGGCCGACGGGCGGACCCGCTGCAGGCGGCCCTCGGGGTGGGTCACGGTGCCGTCCTTCTCGGCGTGGCTTTCCAGCGGGAAGACCAGGTCGGCCAGGTCGGTCGTGTCGCTGGCGACCATCGAGAAGCAGATCACCTGGTCGGCCGCCTCGAGCGCGCGACGCCAGCCCTCGGGGTCGGGCAGGTCGCGGACCGGGTCGACGCCGAACAGGATGACCGACCTGATCTGCCCCGACTCGAGCCCTTCGCGGATCTGCTCGACGTCGCGGCCGGGGGTGGCCGGGGCCAGGCCTGGCCCGGCGTCGGGCAGGCAACCGACCTCGCGCAGCCCCCTCGCGTTGGCGACGTCGGGGATCTCGATCAGGCCGGAGTCCTCCTTTTCGGCCAGGCCGGCCGCCTCGCTCAGCTCCAGCAGCGCGGCCACCGCGTCGGCGCCGTCCTCGCCACGGCCGAGCCGTTCACCCCAGACCACCACCACGTGCTCGGCCCGGCGGAGCAGCCCGGCGATCCCGAGGTCGCTGCCCGACTTGACCGCCGCGGCCAGCCCGGACACGAAGTTTGCCGCCTCTCCCGGGGCGTAGCGGGCGGTCTCGGTGGCCCCTCCGTCGAGCGCGCTGGGCCGTTCGGTCGCCACCGCCAGCGCGGTGTGGGAGCGCCGCACCGCCTTGCGGATCCGCAGGTCGAACGCCGGCGCCGAGTGGATCGGGTCGGTACCGAGGACCAGGACCAGGTCGGCGTCGTCGATGTCGGAGACCCGGGCGGCGATCGCCGGGTCGGCAAGGGCGACCTGCGCCTCGCGGCCGATGGTCGGCGCCTGGCGGCTGTCGATGTCGGCCGAGCCGAGCGCTTCCCGGACGATGGTCTGGACCAGGAACCCCTCCTCGTTCGAGGCGTCACCGACCAGGGCCGCGGTGGCGCCGCCGGCCCGGGCCAGGCCTTCGGCGGCCAGCCCGATCGCCTCGTCCCAGGAGGCCGGGACCGGGTTGCCGTGGTCGAACCGGACCGGGTTCAGCACGCGGTCGGTCGAGTACATCATCTGGTAGCCGTAGCGGCCGCGGTCGCAGAGCCAGCCGTCGTCGACGTGTTTGTTGTCGCGGGCGATCACCCGCTTGACCTGCTCGTCGCGGACCGTGAAGCTGACGTTGCACTGGCTCGGGCACAGCGTGCAGACCGAGCCACCCTGCTCGATGTCCCAGGGCCGGGCCTGGAACCTGTAGGTGTAAGAGGTGAGTGCCCCGACCGGGCACAGCTCGGTGATGTTGCCCTGGAACGGGGCGATGTACGGCCGGTCGTCGAACGTGCCGATGTAGCTGCGGTCGCCGCGCTCGTGGACCTGGAGCTGGGAGTCCTCGGAGACCTCCTGGCTGAACCGGACGCAGCGGTAACACATGATGCAGCGCTCGCGGTCGATCGCGATCAGCGGAGAGAGCTGGGTCGGCTTCTCGAAATGGCGCTTCTGATCGACCACGCGGCTGCGGTCGTTGCCCCAGCCCATCGCGATGTCCTGCAGCGGGCACTCGCCGCCCTTGTCGCAGACCGGGCAGTCGAGCGGGTGGTTGACCAGCAGGAACTCGACCACCGCGTTCTGGGCCTCCTTGACCTGCTCGGTCCGGGTGTGCACGACCATGCCGTCGCGGACCGGGGTCGAGCAGGCGGTCTGGAGCTTCGGAATGCCCTCGATCTCGACCAGGCACATCCGGCAGGCGCCGACCGGCTGGCCGAGCTTGGGCTCATAACAGAAGACCGGGATCTCGATGTCGCCCAGCTTGGCCGCGTCGACCAGCATCTCGCCTTCGGTCGCCGCGATCTCGCGGCCGTCGATGGTCAGGGTGATCGGCTTCGGCCGCTGCTTAGCCATGGGTCACCTCCTGCGGTCCCTCGGGTAGCGGCCGGCCGACCAGCCTGACCCGCTCGGCCGCCTCGGGCCCGGCGTCCGGGTCGCCGGCGGCGGAGCCGTCGGCCTGGGCCTCGCGCCCGGCCTCGCCGGGGAAGCCCTGCATCGCGCCGGCCGCGATCACCTGCTCGAACTCCTCGCGGTACTTCTTGACCATCGCCCCGACCGGCATCGCCATCGAGTCCCCGAGCACGCAGAGGCAGTGACCGATGATGTTCTGCTGGACCGACGAGATGATGTCGAGATCCATCGGGGTCGCCTCGCCCCGCACCACTCGTTCCAGCATCTTCACGGTCCAGTTGGTCCCTTCACGGCAGGGCGAGCACTTGCCGCACGACTCGTGGTGGTAGAAGCGGGCCGTGCGCAGTGCCATGTGGGGGATCGAGACCGAGTCGTCGGCCACGATGATCGAGCCCGAGCCGAGCATCGAGCCGGCCTCGGCCATCGCCTCGAAGCTGTACGGCAGGTCGATCTCGTCGGCGGTCAGGACCGGCGACGACGAGCCGCCCGGGTACAGCGCCTTGAGCTCCCGGCCCTCGAGCATCCCGCCGCCCAGCGAGAAGACGAAGTCGCGCAGGTTGACCCCGAGTTCGACCTCGTAGTTGCCCGGCCGCCCGACGCAACCGGAGATCGAGACGACCTTGGTCCCCGGCGACTGCTCGGTGCCGAAGCTGCGGAACCACTCGGCCCCGTTGGCCACCACGTGCGGCACGTTCGACAGGGTCTCCACGTTGTTGATCAGGGTCGGCCCGCCGTACAGGCCCTGGACCGCCGGGAACGGCGGCTTGAGGCGCGGGTTGCCCCGTTTGCCTTCGAGCGCGTCGAGCAGCGCGGTCTCCTCGCCGCAGATGTAGGCGCCGGCGCCGCGGTGGACGACCAGTTCGAGGTCGTACCCCGAGCCGAGGATGTTCCTGCCGAGGTAGCCGGCCTCGTAGGCCTCGGCGACGGCGCGGTCCAGGATGTCGGCCTGCTGGTCGTACTCACCGCGGATGAAGATGAACGCGTGGCCGATCTCGCCCGAGAAGGCCGAGATCACGATGCCTTCGATCAGCTGGTGCGGGTTGCGCTGGATCAGCTCGCGGTCCTTGAATGCCCCCGGCTCCGATTCATCGGCGTTGCAGCAGAGGTACTTGGCCTGGCTGCCGCGCGGCAGGAACGAGACTTTCTTGCCCATCGGGAAGCCGGCCCCGCCGCGGCCGCGCAGCCCGGAATCCTCCAGCTCGTTGACGATCTCGTCCGGCTCCTGGTCGCGCAGGGTCCGCTCCAGGGTCTCGTAGCCGCCGTACGACCGGTAGCCGTCGATCGTCGCCATCGCCGGGTCCTGGGCATGGCGGAGCAGGACCCTGGTCTCCTTCACCGCTCCGGCCCGGTCCACCGTCTCCCCGCTCACCGGTTCGGCCCCTTGTCCGAAGTCACCCGCTCGTCGTCGCTCTCCCGGTCGCCGCCGGGCAGATCCCGCTCCGACAGCGCCTTGGCGGGGACCGGGTCCTCGCCGCGGCGGAGCTGTTCGATCACGGTCTCGGCGTCCCCTTCGTCGAGCGGCCCGAAGTAGCGCTCGTCGATCGAGGCCATCGGGGCCAGGTCGCACGAGCCCATGCACTCGAAACCGGAAACCAGGATCTCGCCGTCGGCCGAGACCGCTCCGCCATGGCCGGCCAGGTCACGGTCGGCCCCGGCCTCGCGGCAGAACGCGTCGAGCAGGCCGTCGGCGCCGCGCATCCAGCAGGAGATGTTGGTGCAGACCAGGACCTGGTGGTTGCCGGCCGGGGACTGGCGCAGCAGGTCGTAGAAGCTGGCCACCGACTCGAGGTAGGCCGGGGTCACCCGCATCACGGCCGCCGCCTGGCGGATCCCCTGTGGCGTGCACCAGCCGTAGGTGCGCTGGACCGCCCATAGCGCCGGGATCGCGGCCGACTTGTAGCCCTCACTGGAGTCCTTGTCCGGGTAACGGTCCATCAGGGTCTCGATCGTCTCGCGCAGCTGGTCCGGGCAGTCGACCTCGGACAGCTCCGGGATCTCCTCGGGGTCGCCCAGCGGCTCGCGCCCGGTCGTGTTGGCCCGGTCGACCGGAAAGCCGGGCAGGCGGGCCTCCGCGGCCATCTCGAACTCCTCGCTCACCGGTCGATACCCCCGAGAATCGGGTCGAGCATGGCCAGGGTCTGGATCAGGTCGGCCACGTACTCGCCCAGGGTCATGTCGCGGAGCGACTGCAGGTTGACGAACGACGGCTCGCGGAAGTGCACCCGGGCCGGCTTCGACGAGCCGTCGGCCACCACGAAGCAGCCCAGCTCGCCGCGCGGCGACTCGACCGGATTGTAGACCTCGCCGGGAGCGACCCGGAAGCCCTCGGTGACCAGCTTGAAGTGGTGGATCAGCGCCTCCATCGAGGTCGACAGCTCGGCCCGCGGCGGCAGCACGTACTTGCGGTCGTCGGCGATCCAGGCGCCGTCCGGCATGCCGTCCAGGCACTGCTCGATGATCTTCAGCGACTCTTTCATCTCGGTCAGCCGCACCCGGTAGCGGTCGTAGCCGTCGCCGACCGTCCCGACCGGCACGTCGAACTCGAGTTCGGGGTAGGCCAGATAGCCCTCTTCCTTGCGCAGGTCCCAGGGCTCGCCGGCCGCCCTCAGCAGCGGGCCGGTCACGCCCAGTTCGAGCAGCCGTTCCCGCTCGACCACGCCCACGTCCTTGGTCCGGATCAGGAAGATCTCGTTCTTGTCCAGCAGCGCCTCGTACTGGGCGATCCCCTTGTGCAGGATCGAGATCAGTTCCCGGACCTTCCGCTCGAACCCGGCCGGGATGTCTTCGGCGACGCCGCCGATCT
>JAGQUV010000072.1 GCA_020438295.1 Solirubrobacterales bacterium | reverse complement strand
CATTCTACCGCAACCTGTCCTACCTGCACGCAATATTTGCCATCTAGATGTGGCACTAAAGGCCGTTAGTGCCAGTAGACCCCGCATATCGGCGCGTATCCGGTCCGATCGCCGCGAGACAGAAAATCCAGCAAGATAGTTATATGAATATAATTATCTTGTGACTTTCGCGGGATCGTCCGAGATGGAGCCGGGCCTTGACAACCGTCGCTGGGTGATCCTGGCGATCTGCTGCACGAGCCTGCTGATCATCGGCATGGACGCCACCATCGTCAACGTCGCCCTGCCTTCGATCCAGTCCGATTTGGGCGCCTCGGTTTCCGGCCTGCAGTGGGCGGTCGCCTCGTACACGATGGTCCTCGCCAGCCTGCTGATCCTGAGCGGCTCGATGGCTGATCGCATCGGTCGCGTGCGGGTGTTCCAGTGCGGCCTGGTCGTCTTCACGGCGGCTTCGGTCGGCTGCTCGCTCGCTCCGACGATCGGTTGGCTCATCGCCTTCCGGGTACTGCAGGGCGTCGGTGCTTCGATGCTCAATCCGGTCGCGATGTCGATCATCCGCAACACCTTCGTCGACCCGCGTGAACGGGCTCAGGCAATCGGGATCTGGGGTGCCGTTTTCGGTCTGAGCATGGCTCTCGGCCCCGTCCTGGGCGGTGTCCTGACCGAACTGAGCTGGCGGGCCGTGTTCCTGATCAACGTGCCGATCGGCTTGGCCGCGATCCTGCTCACGGCGATCTTCGTGCCGGAAAGCCGCGCGCCGAGCGCCCGACGGATAGACCCGGTCGGCCAGGCCCTCGCCTTCCTCCTCCTGGCCAGTCTCACCTGGACCCTGATCGAGGGGTCGAACCTCGGCTGGGGATCGAGCTGGATAGTCGCCGGCGGGGCAGTTGCCACGCTGTCCCTGGTCGGTTTCGTTCGCCACGAGCTGCGTCGCGACGAGCCGTTGGTCGAATTGCGCTTCTTCGGCAGCCGCCCATTCACCGGCGCGACCGCGATCGCGGTGCTGTCGTTCGCCGCGTTCGCGGGGTTCCTGTTCGTCAACACCCTCTACCTGCAGGAAGCCCGAGGGCTCTCTTCGGCGGATGCCGGATTCTGCGTCCTGCCGATGGCCCTGGCGACGATGCTGCTCAGCCCGATCTCCGGTCGCGTGATCGGCGTCCGAGGGGTACGCTGGCCGCTGGTCCTGGGCGGCGTCGGGATCGGGGTGGGCAGCCTGATGCTGGTACGACTCAGTCCCGATACATCGCTGGTTTGGCTGCTCGCCGCCTACACCGTTTTCGGGGCGGGGTTCGGCGCGATCAATCCTCCGATCACCAACACCGCGGTCTCCGGAATGCCGGCCAGCCAGGCGGCGGTGGCGGCGGCCGTGGCTTCGACCAGCCGGATGATCGGCCAGACCCTGGGCGTCGCGGTGATCGGTGGTATCGCCACCGCGGGGCTGGCCGATCCGATCGGCGAACAGCTTGCCGGTTCCAGCCACCCGGCCTGGTGGCTGCTGGCCGGGTTGGCCTGCTGCATGATCCTGCTCGGGCTGTGGTCGAGCACGACCGCGGCCAAGGCCAGCGCTTCCCGGACGGCCAGGCGCCTGGAACCCGAGCCCCAGGGATTGGCTGAGCCCCGATGAAGAACCGCGAGCAATATGCGAGAGAGGTCTGGGCGATTGTCTCGCGGCTGGTGCTGGACGACGATCGGCGGCAGGCGGCCTCGGAGGCGGTCGGCGTGAGCTTCGCCCGGGTGCGGATGCTGCGCCGGCTGGCCGACGGGCCGCTTACCCAGCGTGAACTGGCCGAGCGCCTTTCGGCCGACGCTCCTTATGTGACGCTGATGGTCGATGACCTCGAGCGAACGGGATATGTCGAGCGCGGGCCGCACCCGACCGACGGCCGCGCGAAGCTGGTCAGCCTCACCCGGGAGGGACACAGGGCGGCAGCCAAGGCCGCACAACTGCTCGACGAACCGCCGGCCGCCCTGAAGGAGCTGTCCACGGCCGATCTCGCCGGCCTGGCTCGGATCCTCGATCGTCTCGGTGGCTGAGACAGCCTTCCACCGGCCGGACCGGGTCCAACGCGGCCCATCTGGGATCCTCAGTCCATGGGCACGCGGTCGCCGCAGTGGGTAGGGCAGCTCGGACTGGCTCCGGGCACGGTCTTCTACAGCGGGCCCGGCGGACGGGCCGAGCCACACCATCATCTCGCGGTCCAGCTGGTCCGCACGCATACGAACCCGTTCGTCGTGACCCTGGGACAACAGAGGATCGAAGCCGGGGCGGCCCTGATCCCCAGCGGCGTGCGGCACTCGTTCGAGTCGGATTCTCCGATCGACCTCGTTCTGGTCGAACCGGAGGGCGCGGTCGGGTCCAGGCTTCAGGAGCTCGCGGTCCGTCTGAACGGCCAGGACCTGAGCGGGCGGATCCCGGCCGGTTCCGTCGATCCGGCGCGGGTCATCGAATGCCTGTCTCCCGACGACCCCGACCCCGTGCGGACGCCGGCGACACGGTCACCCGCCGTAGGAGCTGCCGTGGAATACATCGAGCACACCCTCGACGGCAGGCCGAAGCTGGAAGAGGCCGCCGCCAACGCGCACATCTCGTCGTCACGGCTGACCCACCTGTTCACGGCGGAGATCGGCATTCCGTTCCGCAGCTACGTGTTGTGGGCGAGGCTCAGGCGAGTGGTACTGCTGGTCGGCGAGGGCGACAACCTGACCCGGGCCGCCCATGGCGCAGGGTTCTCCGACTCGGCCCATCTCAGCCGCGTCTTCCGCGGCCATTTCGGGCTCTCGCCCTCGGCGCTGCTGCAGATGGAGCTCTCGGGGGATTGGCTTTCTCCCGCCTGAAGTCAGCCGAAACGTTCAAGCCGGACCCGAACTGCGCCCCTACTCTGATCGCATGGACATCCACCTGGATACGACGGCGATCCTGGACTACCGGGACGCGGCGATCGAGCGACTGGTCGCCGATCGTGGTTGGCGAGAGCTGCCCGAGTCCGATCGGATCGGCGCCGTCTACGACTTCGTGCGCGACGAGGTCCGATTCGGCTACAACGAGTCCGACCGACTGAGCGCCTCCCGGGTCCTC
The DNA here is from genome assembly GCA_020438295.1 of Solirubrobacterales bacterium. GTDB lineage: Bacteria > Actinomycetota > Thermoleophilia > Solirubrobacterales > 70-9 > 67-14. The sequence continues at coordinate 4,542 of JAGQUV010000072.1, read as the reverse complement.
GCCGACGGCTACGGACAGTGCAACACGAAGACGACGCTGCTGATGGCGCTGCTACGCGCCGTGGGGATCCCCTGCCGATTCCACGGTGCGACGATTCACAAGCGCCTGCAGAAAGGTGTCGTAGACGGGTTCTTCTATCGCCTGGCGCCGGACGACATCATCCACAGCTGGACCGAGGTCCGGTTCGAGGAGCGCTGGGTCGGGCTGGAGGGCGTGATCCTCGACGACCTCTACCTCGAAGGGATCCGAAACACCGTCGCCACGGACGGGGGCGAGTTCCTCGGCTACGGGGTCGGCACCGACAACATCGACGACCCGCCGATCAGGTGGTGTGGAACCGACACGGCGATCCAGACCACCGGCGTCAACCGGGACTTCGGCGTCTACGACGACCCGGACACCTTCTACGCGGAGCACGGCGGCGACATCACCGGCGTGAAAGGCGTCGTCTTCCGCCATCTGGCCCGCCACCTGATGAACCGAAAGGTTGCAGAGATCCGGTCCTGCGGCGCCTCATGAGCCGCGACTACGTACCGGCCGCCGGGTTCAGGGCGTTCACCCGGCTCTACGACCCGATAATGGCCCTGACCATGCGGGAGGGCGTCTGGCGGTCACTCGTGGCAGATCGGCTGGCCAGCCGGACCGGCCCGGATTCGACCATCGTCGACGTCGGCGCCGGCACCGGCACGCTCGCATTGCAGGTCGCCGACCGGATCCCTGGGGTCAACCTGGTCGCCGTCGACGGCGACCCCGCCGCCCTGGACATAGGCCGGGGCAAAGACCCCGAATCGACGATCGAATGGGTCGAGGGCCAGGCAGAGGCACTTCCGGCAGAGGATCGCTCCGCCGACGCCTGCGTGATCTCGCTGGTTCTCCACCACCTGAAACCTGCGACGAAGGCGCAGGCGCTCGCGGAGGCGAAACGCGTACTGAAGCCGGGCGGCAAATTGATAGTCGCGGACTGGGGCAGGCCGGAACTCGTCGCGGCCCCGGGATTTCTTGCCCTCCGGTGTCTCGACGGATTTCCCAACACCGCCGATCACGCCCGGGGGCGACTCCCGACGCTGATCGAGCGGGGCGGATTCCGCGACGTACGACGCTTCGGGCGCCTGAACACGATCTGGGGAACCATTGATTTGATCGAGGCGGCCGCGTGAGCCGCGGCGTTGAGGTTCCCTGAAGGAAGACCGCGTATGGTCCGGGTCCGGAGTTTTGAGCCAGCCCGCCCCGACACCGTCCAGCCACGATCCGAGACTCGGGCCCGGCGCTCGCGCGCTGATCGTGGTCGGGATCGCGGTGGCCGCCGGTCTGGCCGTCTGGCTGCTCACCTCGGGCAGCCGCGACGAAGAAACGGCGGCCGCGGTCGGTGTGGACGGCGGCGATTCCCGGATCGTGCCGTCCGGCGAGCTGACCGCGCTGCCGGGCGAGGCCGGCCACGCGCTGTACTGGGCCGGCGACCGGCCGGGGATGGAGCTCGAGTACAGCGATTCCGACGGCAACGTCCACATCCGCTACCTGCCCGAGGGGACCGATCCGGGCGCTCCCGAGCAGACCTTCCTCGACGTCGGCACCTACCCGTTCAAAGGCGCCTACCGGGCGACCAAGGCACTGGCCGGCCAGAAGGGGATGGTCCGGGTCCGGCACCGGCACGGGGTTGGTTTCTATGACCGCAGCCGGCCCTACAGCGTGACCCTGGCCTACCAGGACCAGCCCAACCTGCAGATCGAGGTCTACCTGCCCGAGAAGAACCAGGCGCTCAAGGTCGTCCGCAGTGGCGATATCGTGCCCCTGCCCTGATTCTCGCCTGGATCCTCTTCCCCGCCGTACTGCTCGTGCTCTGCCTCGGCCTCGGCCTGCTGGCCGAGACGGTGAGCGGCCGTCGGGTCCCGGGGGCGCTGCTGCCGGCGCTCGGCTTCGCCGGGCTGGTCGCGGTCGGCGGGCTGGTCACCTGTTTCTCCGATCTGGCCGAGTTGACCACCGCGGTCACCGTGGCGCTGGCCGCGGCCGGCTTCGCACTGGCCTGGCCGCTCGGGGAACGGCTCCGGGCGATCCCGTTGTGGCCGGTCGTGGCCGCGGTCGGGGTCTTCCTGGTCTTCGGCGCCCCGGTCGTCTTCTCCGGCGAGGCCGGTTTCGCCGGCTACATAAAGCTCGACGACACCTCCACCTGGCTCGCCTTCACCGATCACGTGCTGACCTACGGCCACTCGACCTCGGGCCTGGCCCCGTCCAGCTACGAGGCGACCGTCCAGATCAACCTCTCGTCCGGGTACCCGCTGGGCACGTTCGTCCCGCTGGCGGTCGGCCACGAGCTGACCGGGGCCGACCCGGCCTGGCTGTTCCAGCCTTACATGGCGGCGATGGCCGCGATGATGGCGCTGGTCTTCTTCGAGCTGCTGAAGCGGGTCGTGCCCGGGACCGGCGCGCGCTCGGCGGTCGTGTTCGTCGCCGCCCAGCCGGCGCTCTTGGTCGGATACGCGTACTGGGGCGGGGTCAAGGAGGTGGCGACCGCGCTTTTGGTCGCGCTCTTGGCCGCCGCGGTGACCACGCTGGTCCGGCCCGGGACCTCGAGCTCGGTCCGGGCGCTCGCCCCGGCCCCGATCCTGGCCGGGGCGGCGCTGATCGGGGTGATGGGCGCCGGCGGCGCCCCGTCGCTTTTCGCGATCGCGCTCGCCGCCGCGGTCCTGATGGCGGTCGTGGTCAAGCGGGCGGCCGGCTCGCCGCAGCCGGTCGCGCCGGCCCGGGACCTGGTCCGCGTGTACGTGACCAGGGGCCTGGTCGTCGTCGCCGGCGTGGCGCTGATCGGGCTGCCGACCGTGTTCGCGTCGGGCGGCTTCTTCTCGCCCGACCAGGGGCCGCTGACCAGCGGCGGCGAGCTGGGCAACCTGATCGAGGCGCTGGAGCCTGGCCCAGTACCCGGGCCCCTGGCCGGTCGGTGATTTCCGGGTCGAACCGGTCTCGAGCCTGGGCAGCCTGCTCACCTCGATCCTCGTTTTCGCCACCGTGCTCGCGGCCGGCTTCGGCCTGGTCGCCGCCCTTCTCCGGCGGGCCTGGGGCCTCCTGCTCCTGACTTTCGGGACCGGTCTCGGTTCGTTCATTGTCTGGCTGGTCGGCTCGCCCTGGGTCCAGGGCAAGGCGCTGGCCACCGGTTCGGCTTCATTCTTGATTCTTGCGATGGCCGGCATCGGTTACCTGCTGGGTGGCGGCGCCGACCGCGGCGACCCGCCGGTTGGCCCGGGAGCCGGCCGGCTGAAGGCATTCGGGGCGGTGCTGCTGATCGTCCCGGCCGGGGTGCTGGTCTCCAACGCGCTGGCCTACCACGAGTCCTGGCTCGCCCCGCGGGCCCAGCTGGCCGAGCTGGAAGAGATCGGCGACCGGTTCGCCGGCCAGGGACCGACCCTGATGACCGAGTACCAGCCGTACGGGGTGAGGCACTTCCTCCGGCTGGCCGACGCCGAGGGCGCGTCGGAGCTGAGGCGCAGGGCGATCCCGCGCCGTGACGGCAGCGAGGCCGAGAAGGGAGCCTGGACCGACACCGACGGCCTGGCCCTCTCGCCGGACCGGGAAGGCCTGCTGACCTACCCGACCCTGGTGCTTCGCCGCAACCCGCTCCAGAGCCGCCCGCCGTCGCCGTACCGGCCGGTCGAGCAGGGCGACTACTACGAGGTCTGGCAGCGCCCACCCGGGTTCGACCCCGATTCGCTGATCGCGCACGTCCCGTTCGGCGGCGGGCTCGACCCGACAGCCGTTCCGCTCTGCGCGGTGATCGAGCGGCTCGGCCGCGCCGCCGGACCGGGCGGCTCGGTCATCGCCGCGCCGCGGCCCCCGAACGCGGTCGCCGCCCTGGACAGCTTTCCCGACGACTGGGTGAGCGACCCGGCGGCCGGCACGCTGACTCCGCTGAGCGACGGCACCGCGTCGGGCACGGTCGAGATCCCGACCGCCGGCCGCTACACGGTCTGGGTCGGCGGCTCGGCCAGGGGACGGGTCGGGGTCACGGTCGGCGGCGTCGATGCCGGCTCGGCCCGCAACCGGCTCAACAACAACTCGCAGTTCATCGAGCTCGGCGAGATCGACCTCGAGCCGGGGTCGCAGCAGGTCGCGCTGAGCTACGAGCGGGGGGGACCGCTCCGTCCCGGCACCGGGGCCTACCCGTTCGCGCTCGGCCCGGTCATCGTCAGCCCCGCGCCACCGCAGCCCGACCCGATCGAGGTCCCGGCCGGGCGGGCCACCGAACTCTGCGGGCAGCCGCTCGACTGGGCCGAAGCGGTCCGCTAGCCGGTTCCACCGAAAAGATCTTGCCCCCCTCGGGATCTGGGATCGATTTCCCAGACGCTATTTGAGGGCCGGGAACGTTTCGCGGTAGCACTGCGAAAGCGGTGAGTCGTGTACCAAAAAATGGTTACGGTGTGTATCCCTGACGGACTACGCAGTTCGCAGTAGATGCTTCGCCGACGCCTTGCATCGTGTCAGTTGGTGGTGTTAGGCTGCCGCGCAGTCCAACTGCTGAATGCGAAGTTCGCATGAGGCGCTGCTTGTCCAACT
>JAGQUV010000071.1 GCA_020438295.1 Solirubrobacterales bacterium | reverse complement strand
GGCCACCACCGAATCGGCCCTCCCGCGCTCCGCCAACTGCAGCGAGACGAAGCCGCCGAGCGAGTTGCCGACGATGTGGGCGGTCCGGAATCCGGCCCGGTCCATCGCGGCCTCGATCACATCGGGCAGGGTCGACTCGGTCAGCGGGCCGTCGACCGCCGGGCCGCCGGCGTGGCCGGCCTGGGTCACCGCGAGCACGTCGTGATGCCGTTCCAGTTCGGGCAGGATCGGCTCCCAGCCACGCCAGGTGTCGGTGAAACCGTGAATCAGGACCACCGGAGGCCCGGAGCCGCCACGGTGGAACGGCGTGAAGGTCCGATCCACCTCGGTGCCCGAGGTCACCGGTCCGGCGGGGCTCATGCCTCGAGATCGACTTGCGACCAGTCGAGCCGCTCCGGGAAGCGCGGGAGTCCGTCGTCGGGGACGGGGAACCAGGGCGCCGCGTAGTCGGTGAACTGGTGAGCCAGCGCCCGGGTGCCGGGATCCCGGTCGAGCGCGCCGAGGCGGATCGCCAGCAGGTCCGGGTTGTCGGGATTGCTGGTCAACAGGTGGCCGCCGCAGTTCGAGCAGAACGACTTGTTCCACCCTCCGTCGCCGGGTTCGTAGGTGTGCACCAGGTCTTCACCGGAGGTGAACCGGAACGACCCCGGCCGGGTCAACCCGGTCGCCGAGAACGCGGTCCCGGTACGTCGCTGGCAGCGCTTGCAGTAACAGTACGCGGCACCGATCAGTGGCTCGCTGATCTCGAACCTGACCCGGCCGCACATGCAGGCGCCGGTCAGCGGTGCGACGCCTTCGCCGACTGGGGCTTGTGAGTTCTCCATGCCGGCAGACTAGGCGATCACGGCCACCGGCCGTGCCGGCTCAGCTTTCGCGCTCGGCCGCGATGCGGCGGAAGACCGCGTTGGCGCCGCTCGTTTCGAGCATCCGGGCACCCAGCCCGGGAGCGAGGACGCTGATCGCGGCGATCGGGCGGAGCGGGCGGTTGTTGCAGATGGTCACCGCGAGGTCGTCGGTCACCGACCTGCTCACCGCATCGGCCACCTCTTGGACCGTCGTCGTTCCCAGGATCACGTTCGAGTGGTGCCCCTCTTCTTCCATCCGGCCGTACATGCCGTCGCCCTTGGTGAAGCCGGGGCAGACCGCCGAGAACCCGATCGGTTGGTCGGCATAGGTGGCCCGCAACGCTTCGGTCAGGCGAAGCAGCGCGCCTTTGGTCGCCGCATACGGCTCGTTGCATGCCAGGCCGCTGAAACCGGCCGCGGAAGAGATCTGGACCACGTGCCCGCGGCCACGGTCGAGCATTCCCGGGATCACCGCGTGGGTGAGCAGCATCGGAGCCAGCAGGTTGATGTCGACGATGCGTTCGATGTCCGACGCTTCCAGCCGGTGGTAGGTCCCGGCGGTCTCGATCCCGGCGTTGTTTACCAGCAGGTCGATCGGTCCCGCCGTGGCCTCGGCCTCGGCGATCAGCAGCTTCGCCGCGTCCCGTTCCCCGAGATCGGTGGTCACGACCGCATGACCTTCCCCGGGAAGCGATTCGCAGAGCTCGCCCAGCGCGGCCTCGTTCCTGCCCGAGAGCACCAGCCTCACTCCGTCGCCGGCCAGCCGTCTTGCCATCGCCGACCCCAGTCCGCCGGCCGCGCCGGTCAACAGTCCCGTGGTGCCCTCGAGCTCCATCGAATTCCTCCTGTTCGCTGGTCGGCCGCGGTGTCGCGGCGGGATTCCGGTGCGGGGCCGATTCGAACCGGCCTCTGTTCCCCAGACTACTCCCGATTCGCGCGTCCTACCCGGGATTCGCGTTTGCCCCGGATCGGGCCGCGGTCAGGCGCCGGCCGCCGTCTGGCCGGGGCTTCCGGCGCCGACCTCACCCCGTTCCGGGTCTGGGTCCGGATCGTCCTCAGGCGGGTTGGCACTGCGGTCGGACAGGGCGATGACCTCGTCCGGGGTCGCTCCGTCCTTCGGGATGAAGCCCGACTTCATGCCGAAGTAGACCGCCTCGGGATGGTGGCTTACGATCGCCACCGTGGACTGTTCCGGCATCACCGCGTAACCGCCCGAGAGATACATGCCGATCTCTTCGAGGTCGAGCAGGTCCCAGACCTTTTCGTGCTCGGACTGGTCCGGGCAGGCCGGGTAGCCCCACGAGTACCGCCTGCCCTGGCCGGCACCGATGCCGAGGTCCGAGCGGACCTTCTGGTGGAGCCATTCGGCCAGGCCTTCGGCCGCCTGGACCCCGAGCCCGTGGGTGAACAGCTGCTCGGCGAACTCGCCGTCGTTCTCCAGCCGGTCCATCAGGTCGGTCACCTCGGAGCCCACGGTCACCCCCTGGATCGCGACCACGTCGCGCTTGCCGTCGCCGGAGATCGGCCGGTAGAAGTCGGCCAGGCAGATCCGGTCGTGGTTGGGCTGCCTGGGGAAGACCAGCCGGTTGATCTCGACCTCCGGGTTCTCGGGGTCGAAGATGACCAGTTCGTTGCCGTCCGCGTTGCAGGGGAAGTAGCCGAGCCTGGCTCTCGGTTGGAGGTAGTCCTGCTCGGCCCACATCCGCTCCAGGCGCGGGCGGAAGTCTTCGCTGACCAGCGTCTCCCACTGCTCGCCCTTGACCCCGCGGCCGCCCCAGTGCAGCTTGAACAGGACGTGCAGGTCGAGGTGGTCGAACACCTCGTCCAGGTCGACCGGGATCTCCCTCACCCCCCAGAACGGCGGCTCCGGGACGGGTGCCGCGGGATCGGCGGCCGAGCGCACCGAGTCGTCGGTCACCGGTGGCCCGTCGTCGGCCGGCTCGGGCCTGTTGCGCAATTCCTCGGCCTCGGTCCTGATCCGCTCGACCAATGCCGGCCGGGACGTTTCGTCGATCAGCGAGTCCATCGTGTCCAGGCCCTGGAACGCGTCCTTGCAGTAGAAAACCCCCGGCTCGTAGACCTCATCCGACTCGCGGCCGTGCGGGTAGAGGTTGCGTCGTCCGAAGTCGCGGTTGATCGCCGCCCCGCCGATCAGCACCGGAAAACCGAGACCACGCTCGTGCAGCTCCTGGATCGCGATCGGCATCTGCTTGGAGGTCGAGACCAGCAGCGCGGAGAGCCCGATCGCGTCGGCCTCGTTCTCGACCGCGGCCTCGATGATCGTGTCGACCGGGACCTGTTTGCCGAGGTCGACCACGGTGTAGCCGTTGTTGGTCAGGATCGTGTTGACCAGCGACTTGCCGATGTCGTGGACGTCGCCGAACACGGTCGCGATCACCACCCGTCCCTTGGTGTGGCCCTCGATCCGGTCCAGGTAGTCCTCCAGCCGGGCGACCGCCTTCTTCATCACCTCGGCCGACTGCAGTACGAACGGCAGGATCAGCTCGCCCGCCCCGAATTTGTCGCCGACCTCTTTCATCGCCGGCAGCAGCACCTCGTTCAGGGTCGGGACCGCGCCGATCTTCTCGACCGAGCGGTCGATCCAGTCCTCGACCCCTTCCTTCTTCCGGCGCAGGATGTGCCAGTGGAGCGCCTGTTCGGGCTCCATCCCGGCGGTCGGGTCGGCCGCCTCGGCCGCCTCGTCCTCGCCTTTCGACTCGAAGTGGGCGATGAAACGCTCCAGTGCGTCTTCGCGCCGGTTGAACACCAGGTCGTCGGTCAGCTCGCGTTCATCGTCGGCGATCTCGCCGTACGGCTTGATGTGGTTCGGGTTGACCATGGCCAGGTCGAGACCGGCCTCGACGCAGTGGTGGAGGAAGACCGAGTTGAGCACGGCCCTGGCCGGGGGCGAGACCCCGAATGAGACGTTCGACACCCCCAGCGAGGTCTTGACCTCGGGGATCTCGGCCTTGATCCTGCGGATTCCTTCGATCGTCTCGACCGCCGACGGCTTCCATTCGTCGTCGCCGGTGGTCAGGGTGAAGGTCAGCGCGTCGAAGATCAGGACCTCCGGATCGAGGCCGTGCTCGTCGCAGACCATCTCCTTGATCCGGACGGCGATCTCGAGCTTGCGGGCGGCCGTCTTGGCCATTCCGGCCTCGTCGATGGTCAGCGCGATCAGGCCGGCGCCGTGGCTGATCGCCAGCGGGGCTACCTGGTCGAGCTTGGCCCGGCCCGCTTCGAGGTTGACCGAGTTGACCACGGCCCTTCCCGGGATCTGTTCGAGCGCGGCCTGGATCACCTTCGGCTCGGTCGAATCGACCTGGATCGGGGCCGGCTGGGTCAGCGAGATCCGCTTGACCACCTGCCGCATCTGTTCGGCTTCGTCATCCCGTTCGACCAGGGCGACGCAGACGTCGAGCAGGTGCGCACCCCCTTCCACCTGATCCTCCGCGATCTGGTTGATCGAATCGTAGTCGTCGGCCAGCAGCAGCTCCTTGGCCCGGCGCGAGCCCTGGGAGTTGACTCGCTCACCGACCAGGGTCGGCTTCGGTTCCTGGGCCAGTGGGGTCGAGGTCATCATGCTCGACAACCGTGCCTCGCCGGGCCCGGGGCGCGGGCCCGGCTTGAGCCCGGCAACCCTGCCCGCGAGTTCGGCGATGTGCTCCGGGGTGGTGCCGCAGCAGCCGCCGACTACTCCGACCCCGTAGCGCTCGACGAACTCGGACAGGGTCTCGGCCAGCGGACCGGGCTTTTCGGGGAAGATGGTCTCGCCGTCCGGGCCCTGAAGCGGCAGGCCGGCATTCGGGATGCAGTGCACCGGGACGGTCGAGTTCTCGCCGAGATAGCGGATCGCATCGCGCATGTCCTCGGGCCCGGTCGAGCAGTTGAGCCCGACCACGTCGACCTTCAGCGCGGACAGGGTGGTCAGCACGGCCGAGATATCGGTGCCGAGCAGCATCTTGCCGCCGTTCGGCAGCAGTGAGACCGAGATCTGCAGCGGAACGGACCTGCCGTCCTTCTCGAATGCCTCCCGGGCACCGAAGATCGCGGCCTTGACCTCGAGGATGTCCTGGGCCGTCTCGATGATGATCAGGTCGGCGCCGCCCTGGACCAGCCCCGACGCCTGCTCGGCGAAGACGGTGACCAGTTCCGGGAACGTGATGCTGCCGAGGGTCGGGTCGTCCGAGGCCGGCAGGTGGCCGGTCGGACCGATCGAACCGGCGACGAAACGGTGTTCGCCGGCCGCCTTGCGGGCGATCTCGGCCGCCTTGACGTTGATCTCGACCGTGTGGTCCTCGAGGCCCCACTCCTGCAGCTTGATCCTGGATGCCTGGAAGGTGTCGGTCTCGACCACTTGGGCCCCGGCCTCGAGCATCGAAGCGTGCACCCCCTCGATCACGTCGGGGCGGTTGAGCACGAGGGCCTCGTGGCACTTGCCCTTCAGGCCTCCGTAGTCGTCTTCGGTCAGGTCGAACTGCTCGAGGGTCGCGCCCATGCCACCGTCGAAGACGACGATGCGGTCGGCGACTGCGTCGAGGTAGTTGCGTTCGGCCATCCGACTAGGCTATCGAGCCATCGCGGCCTACACTCGGGCCATGAACACCTATGTGGCCCTGCTCCGCGCCGTCAACGTGGGTGGCACCGGGAAGCTGCCGATGGCCGAGCTGCGGAAGATGTGCGAGAGGTGCGGATTCGAGGCGGTTCGGACGTACATCGCCAGCGGAAACGTGGTCTTCCGTTCCGGCCGAGACCCGGCCGGCTGCCGCGCAGGACTCGAAGCGGAGCTGAATCGGTACGCGGGCCGCCCGGTCGACGTGCTGTTGCGTTCGGGGACGGAGTTGGCCGGCCTGGTCGAGCGCGACCCGTTTGCCGGGCGACCGGGGAACCGGGTGACGGTTCATTTCCTCGACGGACCCCCACCGGCCGACCTGGACGCGGTCACGAAAGGGGCCGATGACGAACTGCTGGAGGCGGGGGAGCGCGAGGTGTTCGTCTTCTACCCGGACGGGATGGGCCGCTCCAAGCTGTCGCTCGACCTCGGTACCTCGACCGCGCGCAACATGAACACGGTGACCAGGCTGGCCGAGCTGGCGGCCACGACCTGAACCGGTCACCTGCCGATCGGGCAGGCCCGGCAGAGCCCTCCCTCGGGTGTCCGGTAGGCCAGGCAGCAGGTCGTCCTCAGGTGGAACGGCTCGCCCGTCCGGTCGAAGTCGCGGTCCAGCGGGACCGCCGTCCGGCCGCCGATCGAGATCAGGTACCCGGACAGCTCGAGTGCGAACTCCGGCTGTCCGAACGCCCTGCCGGACCAGATCAGCGACTGGGCCAGGCGGTCCCCGGCCGCCCGCCAGAGGGTCCTGGCCGGCCTCAGATGCCGGCCCGCCGTCCACTCGATCATCGGCTCCAGCAGCTCCTCGAGCCCCCGGTGCATCGCGTCGGCCAGATCGGTCCAGCCGGCGACTTCGGCCGCCCCGGCCGCGATCGCCGGCCCATCGCCGTCCAGCGCGGCCATCGCGCCGGTCCGCACCGCGATCGCGGCCACCATGCCTTTGTGCGGGGCGACCAGGAGGTTTCCGGGACGAAGGTCGGGCAACCGCCGGTCGCAGACGATCGCCGAGCCGGCGAGATCGGCGATCGCCCGGGCCCAGCTTTCGACCATCCATTCGGCACAGACGTGCTCGGCCGGCCGCTCCCGGACGCCGCTTACCCGGGCCAGCAGCGACGCGATCTGCCCGTCATCGTGGAGCAGCCGGTCGACCGCGATCCAGCCCGGGGCCGGGTCCGGCATCAGTCCGGTCCTGAGCGAAAGGCCGTCGGCCGAAGCGGCGGAGATCCGCCGCAATGTCGCATCGATGCCTCCGGTCGGGTGAGCGTCCACCCGGCGAAACCTAGCCGCCCGGCCGGGCCCCGTACCGATCGGGATCCCGCAGACCGCCGGCCGGCGACCGACCGGGGCGGTCAACGGCGACCGACTAGACTTACTGGCCGCTTTGGCAATCGAAGAATTCCTCTTTTCAATCGCTGACGCGCTGTTGTGGCCGGTCATGGTCGCGGCGGTGCTGGCCCTGTCCTGGGCCTTGATCGAGGTCGGCATCCTCGCGGCCGAGATCTGGCGCCGCCGCTGGCGGTCGGTCTCGGCGCTCGAGACGGCGGTCGACCAGGCGGAACGGGAACTGGCGGTCGGAGACGAGATCGGCGCGATCTCGACGCTCTCGCTGATCTCGTGGAGCGCCCCGATGCGCAGCACCATGGAGTCGATCGTCACCGAGCGGCCGGTCCCCGACGGGGCCAGCCGGATCGCCAAGCGGATGGCCGAGTTCGACTACCGGTCCCTGCGGCGGCTCGAACGGACCAGGATCCTGGTCCGGATGGGCCCGGCGCTCGGCCTGATGGGAACGCTGATCCCGCTTTCGCCCGCCCTTGCCGGGCTGGCCGAGGGAAACGTCACCGAGCTGACCGACAACCTGCGGATCGCGTTCAGCGTGACCGTGGTCGGGCTGCTCACCGGCGCGGTCGCGTTCGCCGTCTCGCTGGTCAGGGACCGGATCTACGCACAGGACTTCTCCGACGTCGAGTACGCGGCCGCGGTGCTCTCGCCGGAAAAGGACATCCAGCCGCTGGTCCCGTCGACCACCGAGCACGGTGGGACCACGCAGGTAGCGATGGGGAATCCGTGATCCGCGAAGGCAGACAGTGAGACGGCCGGGTGCCAAGGTCACGGCCAGGGCAAGGTCCCGCGACGACCGCGCCGGTGACCCGCTGGACGGCCTGGTCAACCTGTTCGACATCGGCATCGTGCTCTCGGTGGCCTTCCTGCTGGCCGCGCTCTCGTCGCTGGACCTGACTTCGGTCCTGACCGAAGGCGACAGGCCGCTCGACCAGAGCGCCCGGGCGCCGGCCGACTCGGTGCTGGTCAACCCCGGCGAGCAGGCCGAGACGATCCAGGTCGACCCCGGTCAGGAGGTGGTCGGCCGCGGAGAGCCGGTCGGCACGCTGTACCAGCTCGACGACGGCCGTACCGTGGTCGTCAAGCCTGGACCGACCGGCGCCACCGGCGCCACGGGAACCACCGGCGCCGAAGGAACCACGGGCTCCGCTGGCACCGAAGGCGCCACGGGCTCCGCCGGCACCGAAGGCGCCACGGGCTCCGCCGGCACCCCCTGAAACCGGCGGTCGCGCCAGTTCTCGTGACGCTCGTTCCGGGTGCGAGTCCGGCTCGTTCCGGGTGCATTTGCCACGGATTCGGCCAGGCGGGTGCAATTGGCACGCGTATGGTCCGGCAACTGCACCCACCC
>JAGQUV010000070.1 GCA_020438295.1 Solirubrobacterales bacterium | reverse complement strand
AATTCTCGGACCGCGCTCTGCCCGGTGCCGTGGGCGCCGTCCTGGATCACCTGCTGGCCGACCGGGACCAAGTTGCCGCTCACGCACAGACCGTAGTCCTGGAGCTGCGGCAACAGCTGCAGGGTCGAGTTGATCGACTCCGCCGACGCGGGGGCCCCCTGCCTTATCAACTTGGCCAGGCCGCCCAGCTCGCGGTTCGTGAGCAGCGGCTTCAGCTGATCCGTGTACGGTGAGACGACCCTGATCGTGCGCGGCACCTCGTTCAGGCCCGGAGTGATCGCCACAGCGAACCCCCGCAGTGCCGGCAGCGAAGCGTTGAGACTGGCCAGCGAGCGACGGGCGACCTGCAGGGTCGGCCCCAGCAGCCGGATGGTCGACTGCAGGTTGGTCTGCTCGGTGGCCAGCGCCCCGGTTACCGTGTTGAAGTTATTGACCAGCCCGCGTACGTCCTGCTCTCGCTCGTTCAGCGTTCCGGTGACCCGGCCCAACCCCCTGAGCAGGTTGCCGAGGTCGTGCGGCTCCTTGCCGAGCAGCGCCGCATTGACCACCGCCGTACCCCTTGCTGCGGTCTCGCCATTGCGGTAGGCCAGGTTCAGCGCCTCGCCGGCGGTCAGGCCCTTGACGAACGGCTCGAAGGTCAGGTCCTGTGCCTTGGTCGGCTTGCTGTTGAGACCGGTTCCCAGACCGACCAGCAGCTGCTGGATCTCTGCCCGCTGGGGCGTCTGCAGGGTGGTCACGATCTGGTCGATCTGAACGCTGGTCGAGGTCTTCGAAATCGGGATCATGCCTTCGTCCGGCATTTCCGCAGCCTCCGGAGTGCCGGGGTCGAGGTCGATGAACCAGTTGCCTTCGAGAAAGAGTCGGGGCCTGATCTGGGCGGTCGCATCCTCACGGACCGGGCGCCCCTCCCCGTCGACCGTGAAGGTCACGATCGTGTTGTCGCCGCTGCCCTCGACCTCGGTCACCTCTCCCACGTTTATGCCGGAAATCCGCACCGGCGATTTCAGCGCGATGTTGATCGCGTTGGAGAACGTGGCCCTGACTTCGTAGCCCGGGCTCGTGAACGGGATCGACTTGGTGAAGGCCAGCCAGAGGCCGACTATGACCAGGACCACGGCGATCGAGCCGAAGAACAGCGGACCCGGCCCTCCCCAGTCGCGGAAGAACTGCTGGTTGTAACGAGAGGGCTTTCGCAGATGCTCCATCACTTGCCCCAGTTCAGCTGTTCCTGCGACTGCAGGTTGGTCATGATGCCCTGGTTACCGGGGAAGTTGCCGATGATCTGGTTCGCCGGCAGCGTGGTCGGCTCGTTGCCGGCCTCGCACTCCCTGGTCTGGCCGGGAGAGGCCGTGTTCGGATAGGGGTTATAACGCAGGTAGTTGACGCCCGGCCCGTTCGCCGGGGCGGCCGACGGGTTGCCCAGGCCGTTCGGCCCCGGCGGCGGCAGCACGGTGACCACGCGGGCCCAGAGGCCTGTCGAATTGCCGGTCGAGGAGAATTCCTGGGCGTTTCGCAACAGCAGGGCAAGGTAGTTGCAGACGTTCTGGGCCGGGGCGACGTGCGAGAGCAGCGGTTCCAGGATGTCCTCGGTATCGATCAGCGCATCGATCCCGGCGTTGTTCGAGGTGCTTTCGCCGAACAGCTTCAATGACCGCGCCGTCGGGGCCAGCTGGTCGTTGAGCTTGGGGCTGTTGCGCAGCACAGGAATGCCGATGTCGAACGACCTGTTGACCACCGGTGCGCTCTCTCCCAGCGCCCTGGCCCCCGGCAGCAGCGCCCGCATGAATCGTGCCGACGAGTAGAGGAACGGCCGGATCCTGGGGCCCTCTCGCAGGGTGACGAGCTCGGACTTGTAGCCCTCGGTGATCGAGTCCTGGATGTACGGCCGGGCCACCGCCGCCAGTGCCGAAAAAGTGGTGTCGAGGACCACGTACTGGTCGGCCTGCTGCTGGGCCACCGGAGCGACCTCGGCCGCGGCCTGGGCGAGGCCGTTGATGAACCCGTCCAGATCCGTCTCGTCCGAGGCGAGGTTCCGGGTCACCGGTTTGGCCAGCTTCAGGAGCGGCGGGAGCTGGCCCAGTATCCGGTTGATCGCGCTGCCACGGGCGGCGAACATGCCCCCGTACTCGAGCAGGTCCTTCTGGATCGCCCTGCGGACCGAAGGCTGGAACATGTTCCAGACGTCGTCCTGGTCGACGACCTGTGGAGTGAATTGGCTGAGCGTGATCGTGCCGCCCGGGGGTAGGCCTTCATCGGAGTCGCCCGGGGTGAGCAACAGGTACTTGAGGCCCAGGGCCGAGCGCTGCCTGACGGTTATCGTCGAGTTGTCGGGGATCGGCTCGTAGCTCTTGTCGATCTTCAGGGTCAGGTCGGCGAAGGTCTCCCCACTATCGAGCTGACCGGCCTTGACGTCGCCGACCACGCCGACCCGGACTCCGGCGATCCTGACCTCGTTGCCCTGGACTATCGATGCGCCGTTCGGCAGCTCGGCCTTGACGTCGTAGGTCGGCACGTACGGAAGCCCGTTGTTGGCGTTGTACGAGTAGAAGATCCCGACCACGATGATCACGATCGTGACCGCCCCGATCAGGGCCGGGTTCGACGAGATTCTTGACTGGTGCCGGGTCTTCATTAGCGTCCCAGCAGGTAGTCGAGGATTGACATGCGGTTGTCGAGTCTGGCCGCCTGGGCGGTCGCCGCGCTCGTGCCGGCCGGCTGCCGGCTCCGCCCTGCACCGCTCTGTCCGGTGGGGCCGGCCGCGCCGCCCGACGATTGGCTCCCGGTGACTCCCGTGTCGAGGATGCCGTCGGGACCGGTCAGGCCGCCGTCGGCACCGGTGGCTCCCTGTTCGGACGGAGTCGAACCGGTAACCCCGGTGTCCCCGGTGGCCCCGGTGTCGCCGGTGGCCCCGGTGTCGCCGGTGGTCGCACCCGGGTCGAGCACGTCTCCCGGTGCCACCCCTCCGCTCTGATTCGGCTTCTTCAGGTCCGGGAGCGCCGCGTTGAGCTGGCTCGCCGTGGCGTCAGAGAACGACCACTGGGCCTCGCAGCCGACGAACGCGAAGGTCACGTACTCGACGCAGCCCGAAACCTGAATGTTGGTCCGCTGGTAGTGACCGAACTGGTCGTATCCGTTGAGCGTGCTGGCCGTCGTGTAGAACAGGCGCATCAGGTTCTTGAAGCCGTCCGCCTGCCGGGTGCTCTTGAGCAGGAAGTTGAGGTCGACGTTCGGCTGCAGGGACTTGTTGGACAGCTTGCCCAGCTTCTCGACGATCGGCTGCGAAGCGACCAGGTCGGGGCCGGCGGTCTTGGTCGCCTTGCCGAGGCTGCTGATCGAGATCTTGCTCGCGTCGGCGAACGGCCCCAGTTTCCTGGTCACTTCGCTGATCTGTTTGACGTTGGGCCTGAGGCTCCTGAAGACGGGCAGCGAAGCATCGGAGAAGGTGCCCAGTGCGTTGAAGGTCGCACGCAGGTCGCGCAGCGTCGCCGGCAGTTCACGCAGTCCGTTGCGTACGTCTTCACCGCGTTCGTTCGAAGCGGCTGCGGTGAACGCGGCCCCTTCCATGAACCCGATGATGTTGCGCCGCTTCTCGGCCAGCGGGGTGAGGTTGTGATCGCCGTCCTCGGAGAGCTGGGCCAGTTTCTTGTTCTGGTCGGAGAGGATCTTCAGGACCCGGTTTACCTGCATCAGGGTCGGGTTCGCCCGGGTGATCGTCTCGTTGAGTTCCGGGCCCCTGGTCGCCAGGCCTACACCGAGCTCGTTCAGGATGATCCGGAGCCGCTGGGTGTAGGGAAGGCGCTGGATGTTGTTCACGAGGTCCTGATCCACCGTCCGGCCGTTGTTTTCCAGCGGCAGGAGGTACTGGCCGGCACCGGGCTCACCGTCGGGGATCTGTTCGAGCTCGGGCGGCGGTTGGGTCCCGATCGGACGCGGCTGGGTGACCGAGCAGTCGAGGAACTTCTCGCCGATCAGCGACTGTGGCCGGATGATGCACGAGGCGTCTTCGCGGAAGTCCTGGAAGCCGGGGTCGGTGATATTCATGACGATGATCGCCTTGCCCGGGCGATCCTCGCGCCCGGGTACGTACGAGACCTGCTCATCCGGCTGGGAGACATCGACCGCCTCGACGCTGCCGACGTTGGCGCCCGCCACTCGTACATCCTCACCGGTCACCACGAAAGAGCCGTTGTCGAACACGGCCCTCACCTCGTAGTCGTTTTCGCCGTTGCGGCAGCTGGCGATCAGGAAGACCAACGCGATCACGACCAGGATCGCCAGCACGACCATGACGATCTTCCTGATCATGGCGGCGGCACATCCCCGGGATCGCATTTGCCGACCAGGTTGCCGTCATCGAGGAACGGGTTCGATCCGGCGATCGGCTGGGTCGCGCCGCCCGGACACCGGGTCGGAGCCGTGAGGAAGTCAAGCCCGCCGTAGACCGCACCCGTGTTCGGGTTGATTTCGGTGCCGTCGAACTGGTAAAGCGGGCTGGACGACTGACGGGCCCGTAGATAGTGCCCGTTGGCGTCGTAGTTGCCGGAGATCGCGCCGAGCTTGGCGAACGCGTTGAGCACGTCGGGCGCGTAGGCGCGCAGGTCGGCGGTGTCTTCCTGCGACGCGTCGAGTGCGCCGACCACCGCGTCGACCGACGGCTGGGCCACCCGGTGGAGCGGTTTCAGCGAAGTCAACACGTCGTTCAGGTCGTTGTTCGGTCCCGGTTTGGACGCGGCGGTCGCGAGGTTCGAGAACACCGGCTTGGCCCTGACCAGGACGGGTCGCAGGTCGTCGCGCAGGAACCTGGCCAGGCCGGCGTCGGCCCCGCGCCCGGAAGCGGCCACGAACGGCCGCAGGTCGTCGAGCGCAAATCGCAGGTTGACCAGGGTGGTGTTGCCCTGCCGCAGGGTCGGCGGCAGCTCCCGCAGCGCGAGCGACAGCGACTCGTTCTCACTGGCAATTGCACCCAGCGCCGTGTTGGCGTTGCTGACCAGGTCGGTGAGCGTGTCCGACTCGGAGGCCAGGGTGGTCATCAGACCCGACGTGTTCTTGACGAACTTGTCCAGGCCGGCATCCTGGTCGGACAGCTCGGCCATCAGCCTCTGCGTGCTGGAGAACGCCGGCCCGTTGTACTTGAAGGTCTTGTTCGCCCCCTCGGCCCCCGCCCCGGCATAGATCGAGGCCGTTCCCTGAATCCAGTCCGACCATCCCTTCCGCGTCTTCTCGTCAAAGATGTCGAAGATCTGGTCGAGTTCCACCGCGGTCGTAGTCTGATCTCCACCGAGTGTGGAGCCTTCCGGGATCAGCGGCAGGTTGTCGGCCCCCGGAGTCAGCGACACATAATGGTTGTGGACGCTCGAGAGCGAGCTCTTGCGGATGATCGCGGTCGTACCTTCGTGGATCGGCTGGTCCAGCGTGATCTCCATCTCGGCCAGGTTCCGCCCGTTCAGCTCGACCGAATCGACCGAGCCGATCGGATGGCCACCGACCATGACCTGGTTGCCAGGAACGATCAGGCCCGCCGTCTGGAATTCGAGCTTGTACTTGTGGCCACCGTCGCCGCCGAAAATCAGAAAACCGAGCAACACCACCACGCAGGCAAGCGCGGCAAGGAACGCCGCCCGGAGCACAGTCGAGCTTCCGCCACGCCTTGCGCGGCTAGGTTTTGCTGGATTGGCTGACGTCAATCTGAGCTACCCGGTAGTACTCCCCACCGTTGAAGCCTCCTTCCTGATCGAAGATGCTACCTGAGCAGGCAGCGGAATCCGTTGCGGTCCGGATTCGTGACGCCGATCGATCAGGGCGCCCCGAAGCCGCCGGCGTAACAGGGTCCCGGGTGGCAGGTGTCGGTCACCTTTCCGGACGGTTTGAGGAAGTCCGAGACCATCGCCTGGTCGTCGGTCGCTCGGGCCGGGTCATCGTGGGGATCGGCGCCCGCGTCGGGCGGCAGATTCTGGACCGGGGGCGGGTAGGTCCCGATCAGCTGACCGGGGTTTCCGGGGTCGAGCCTGAGCGGACCGCTGTCGAAATAGACGAGCGCCGATCCCGCGAACGGGTAGCCCGGGACCGGGTCGAGACCCCAGCCTCCGTCCACCTGGGGCCAGCGGTCGGCTTCGAGCATCGGGGTAACCACCCGGGCTCCGGCGGTGCGGGCCAACACGTTGGACTGCCAGTTGCTCACTTGGTGGTCGCCGAACGCGACGTCGACCAGGATCTCGTGTGGCGGAGTGTCGGCGAGGTGATCGCCGGTCATCCGGCCGGCGTATCCCCCGGCCTCGCCCCGGTCCCAGAGCATCTGGGCCAGCCCGAGGATCAGCGGCCTCGTCACCGGGCGGGGATAGCTCGCGTCGAGGGTCGCCGAGACGTCCTCCCAGGCGGTCGAACGATCGAGTGACGCGGAAAACCCTGCGGCGCCGGCTCCCAGCGCGGCCCGGTCGAAATCGGGCGCGAGCGCGGTCAGGGCGCCACCGGTGATCGCACCCTGACCGACGCCACGGAAGTAGGCCCGGCCGGGATCGGTATCGATGACCGGCCCACCCGCGGCGACCCCACCTACCCGGAAGGCAGGATCGCCGACCAAGCCGGCCGGGTGGATCATCAGGCGGGCGAGCAGGAGCTGATTCACCAGACCCTGCTGGAGCCGATCTGCGATCCGGGGGAACCGCGACAGCTCCTGGAACGACTGGTTCAGCGTGGCCGCGTCGCCGGCCGACATCCCGATCTGGTCGGTCCCACAGATCACGAAGTCGTGGGCGTTGGCCAGGTCGCGCAGCGCTTCTGAGTCGATCCCCTGCCCGACGCTACCCATCAGGTCGTGACCGAAAAGCAGGGCTCGCCCCGGCGGGGCCGCAGGCGCCGCCCCGACCGACTCGGGGACCATGCACTCGAAGTCCGCCTTGTAGGTGCCGGTCACGACCGGCACCCCGTCCGGGCCGAGCACCAGTCGCGCGCCCGGCCCACAACGGCCCGTGCCCGGATCGGTCATGAAACATGGAACCTCGAAGTGCCCCTTGACGAATCGCGGCGTGGATCCCGACGGCGGGGAGCCGGCGTCGTCGACCGCGAAAGCGGGAGCCGCCGACCCGGTCGCAATCGTCCGGTCTGCGAGTTCGTTGTCGCCCAACCCTGCGAACGCCCGGTCTCTCATCGAGAGCGCCCGTCCCGTGGTGCCGTCGACGCTGGCCACTTTGAAATCCCAGGCGAGGTAGAGGTCCCGGCGGTCGATTCCCCGGTTGCGGAGACGACGGAAGATGTCTTCATAGCGTGAGCGCCGCAGGTTGATCGAGGTCTTCCCGCTGGGCAACGAATCGCGGTAGTAGCGGAAACCGGCCGGAGCCGGGATCTGGTTGCCCTCGGCCGTCTTCAGGTACCTCAGGGCCACGATGTAGCGAGTCCCGGGAGAGAAGTTGACCAACGGGTGGATCAGGAGATTGGTGTCCACCGGCGCGTCGGCCCTCGAGTCGAGTTCCGCCCAGACCGGATGTCGTTCGCCGGTCCTGGCGCTCAGGACCAGTACCGGGGCTTGTGGATCGAGGTACCTGCCGGGGTCGGCCAGCCCGGCCGGAGCGGTGTTGGCCATTGCCGCCGGGTTGTCCAGGCCGGGGACCCTCACGACGAGTGTCTGGCCGGGACTGAAGCCGTCACCGTCGTTGTACGGCGCCGGGCCGATCGGCACCCCGTTCCCGTTCTCGGGCATCCCCTCCCTGCTGAAGTTGATCCGCCTCCCCGTCGCCGTGGTCTCGTCGCCGAGCGTGTAGTAGTTGTCCGGAAATGGATTCATGCAGTTGCCGCTACCCGGGGCGGCGATGAAGTTGCAGGCCTCGGCCCGCCGAAGATCGATCGCTTGCGGCGCGCAGTCTCCGGTCTGGCGGATCATCGTCTTGCTGGCCGATCGGCTACGACCGGCCCTGACCTGAATTTCACGGCTCTCGCAGCTTCGGACCGCGCCGAGCCCCGTCCTTCCCAGCTTCAATTTGATCACCCGGCTGGCCCGGGCGCGCCTGAATTTCGGACGGGCCTTCTTGGACAGCACCTTGAACTTGCCGTACGTGTCGAACGTGGACGAGTAGGCGCGCACCTTGATCCGTCCGCGATGCCTGCTGGTGACCTTGACCCGGATCACCCGCTTCTTGACCATCTTCTTCTGTCCGAGGTCCAGGATCTTCACGCGTGGCACCGGTCCACCCGGCTTCGCGGCCGACGCCCGCGCCGGTCCGGCTGAACCGTCGGGCGGAGTCCCGGCCATCAGGCAGACCGCAACCAGCGGAGCGAGAGTCAGCACTGATTTCAGATATCGGTTCAACTGGAGTACCTGCCCTGCCGACCGCAGCCCAACCCCATGCGACAGAAGCGGCCGACCCCGGTCAAATGGGTTCCGATCAAACTAAGAACCCACCCCCCGGACCGAAGGTGCGAACCGCCGGATCAGAGGGACTTCAGATACGGGAGCGGATTGATCGGCCGGCC
>JAGQUV010000069.1 GCA_020438295.1 Solirubrobacterales bacterium | reverse complement strand
GCCTTGAAGGCGGCGGCGTCGGTCTCGATCGGCGGGAAGGTGTCGAAGTGCATCGGGATCACGGTCGCGGCGCCGATCAGCTCGGCGGCGACCACGGCGTCGTGGCGGTCCATCGTGTAGTGGCCGCCGATCGGCAGTAGCGCCACGTCGACTTCGTGACGGTGGCCGATCAGCTCCATATCACCGAACAGGCAGGTGTCGCCGGCGTCGTAGATCGTCAACCCCCCGAGCTCGATGATCAGGCCGGCCGGGGTGCCCAGCGGCACCCCGAGATCGGGGCTGAACGGGCGCTCGGCCGATCCCGGTGCCGTACTGGTGTGCCAGGCGGGCACCAGTTTGACCGAGCCCCAGTCGAAGCTGATCGTGCCACCCAGGTTCGGGTCGGAGACGTTCTCGACCCCGAGCTCCTCGAGCCAGTTGGCGAGCTCGACCGAGGCCACAACCGGTACCCCGGTGCGCTTGGCCACCGGCGCCGCGTCGGCTACGTGGTCGGCATGCCCGTGGGTCAGCGCGATGTGGGTGGGGTTGACATCGTCGGCGCTGGCCTTTGCGACCGGGCTGTTGGGGGCCAGGAACGGGTCGACCAGCAACCTGGTCTCGCCATCGATCAGTTCGAAGCAGGAATGGCCGTGGTAATGGATGTCCATGATCAATCTTCTCCTTGTTCGCTTGCGGTCGTGGCTTGTCGGTCAAGTTCCTGGCTGAGCGCCCAGCCGACCGCGACCCCCACCATCATTCCCATGTGGGTCTCCTCGGTCAGAAGTGCCCGGATCGCGGTCAGCCGCTGGTCCTGGTCGGGCATGGTGGCCGCCTTCAGGGTCTCGGACTGGTGCGACTCGCCGAACCAACCGCCGCTACCCAGCGCGGTGACCAGGACCGACTGGAGCTCCGGGGCGACCGACGCCACGATCTGCTCTGCCTCGCGGAAGCGCTCGGGCTCGCTCAGGCGTTCCACCGCCGCTTCCAGTTGCTCTTTCGAGTAGCCCGGCTCCGACATTGCGATCAGGGTAACGGAGGGCCGGGCCGGTCATCGCCTCAGTTGGGCCGCCGCCAGTCCGGCGAGCAGCCCGACCGCGCCCCCGGCAAGACCGCTCCAGGGGTTCGCCAGATCGACCACCACCGGCAACAGCAGGATGACCCCGGCCGAGACCAGTACGCCGACTACGTCGATCGGTTCGGTGTAGCCGTCGCGGCCCTCCTCGGCCCGGACGATCATCCACCAGGCCGCTATCGCGCCGAGCGCCATGCCGTTGCCTCCGGCGATCACCTCGACCGCGTCGCGCCCGTCCGCGATCCCGTACGCGGCGAGCACACCGAGTGATCCGCAGGCCAGCAGCAGCACCGCTGTGGCGAACCGGCCGAGGCGGCGCTCCAGGCCGGGACCGAAGACGGCCAGAGCCAGTGCTACGGCAAACAGGTAGCCGAGGTTCAGGTATGCGAACGGGGCCGTGATGAAACGCCACCACTCGCTCTCGAACGGGACCCCTACCGCGCCGAAGGTCTCGAGCTCGCCACCGGCGGCGATTCTGGCCAGCAGCGCCACGGCCGGAATGGCTATCGCGGCCAGGGTAACCAGCGGACGCCGGTCTACCTCGGACTCGGCCCGGGCCTGGCGCTCCCGGCGACGCTCCCGGCGCGACAGCTTCGGCTCCAGGCCTCCGTCGCGGCGCTCCAGCTTGGGTGCCCGCTTTCTGACCCGGGCCCCGCAATAGGGACACTCGGTCACGTAAGGGCTCACCTCGGCGCCGCAGGACTTGCAGACCACTCTGAGTTCGGTCTCGCTCATTTCGTCCTCCGAGGATATCCGGCCCGGCACCAAGCCCCATGCGGGCCGCCGGAGTGGTCCCGCCAGTGGCATACTGGAAGCAGTCAAACCGTTACCCAGGAGGACCGAAAGCAATGGAAGCAACAAGCCTGACCGCCCAGAAGTCCCTGCTGGAGGTGCTGCCCCCCGGGAAGCGGGCCCGCCTGCACCGCCTCCTCTACGAATTCGGTCCCGGTAACGGAACGATGATGTTGCTGCCGATCGACCAGGGCATCGAGCACGGACCGCGCGACTTCTTTCCCAACCCGGACTCGAAGGACCCCGACTACCAGTTCAGGCTGGCGGCCGAGGCCGGCTATTCGGCGCTGGCCTGCCAGATCGGCATGGCCGAGAAGTACTACCCCGACTATGCCGGGGCGGTGCCGCTGATCCTCAAGGTGAACGGCAAGACCGACATCCCCCCGTCGAATGCCGCGTTCTCGTCATGCAATGCCTCGGTCGAAGACGGCGTCCGGCTGGGAGCCGACGCGATCGGCTACACGCTGTATGTCGGCACACCCCGCCAGGACGAAGACCTGGCCCAGCTGCGCAGGGTCCGCGAAGACTGCGACCGGTACGGCATGCCGCTGGTCGTCTGGTCGTACCCGCGCGGCGAGGCGGTCGACGGCAAAGGAGGCGCCACCTCGTTCTACGCGGTCGACTACGCCGCCCGCATGGCGATGGAGATGGGCGCCGACGTGGTCAAGCTGAACATGCCGACCATCGATCCGGCCAAGGACAAGGACGCGCCCGCCCCTTACAACGAGCTCGAGGTCAGCCAGGACGAAGCGATCCGGCAGTGCGTCGAATCGGCCGGCCGCTCCCTGGTCGTCCTGTCCGGCGGCTCCAAGGTCGACGACGAGACCGTGCTCAGCCACGTCGAGTCGGTGATGAACGCCGGCGGCTCCGGGGTGATCTTCGGTCGCAACGTCTGGCAGCGGGAGTGGAACGAAGCGCTGGAGATCATTGCCAGCATCAAGGAATCGCTGCTGGCAAACGTCAAGCGCACCCCTTAGAACCGAGACGTTGGAACTGAGACGTCGGTCACATCCGGCCCGATCTCGCTGGCCGGCCCGGTTTCCCTCTGCTAGGTTGATGTTAAGGTCTGCTCACGGATCACCCGCAGGCCGACCGGATCGATTCTGATGAGCACAATGCGAATGCGACAGAGCGTGAGCCAGTTCGAGACTGCCTTCGAGCAGCAGAAGGTGCTGGAGCAGAGGCGCCGCGAACAGCTTCGCCACCGGGCGGCCAGCCGCTCGCGGGCCCGTCACGTGTCGCGCAGCCAGCAACAGGGCAAGGTCCGGTTCAGCGTGCTCGCGGTCTGCCTGACGGTGACCGTCGTCGTGGTGACCGTCGCGATGTTCGAGGCGCTCGCCCTCATAATGTCCTGAGCCTCAGCGCGGGCGGACGGGAAGCCCCGGGCGGTTCCCCGACCGGAAGTTCGGGGCTCAGGCGTCCGCGCGTGCCTCGGTAGTCCTCGGTACGCCGCCGTTCATACGCTCGGCGATCACTTCCTTGCGGAAGACGTCGATCTCTCGCGGCGCCGTGATGCCGAGCCGCACCTTGTCACCGGAAACGCCGAGAACCATGATCTCGACATCCTCTCCGATGATTATGCTCTGCTCCTTTTTCCTGGTCAAAACCAACATCCGAGCTCCGTTCGGTTGTCTTTGGTCGCTTGCCTCGTACCCATTATTCGGTATCACTGCCTACCCAATACTTGGTACAGCCGCGGAGCTTACCGTACCGCCGCGGTCGGGTATCGATCGGCCCGGCGGGCGGGCGGTCGCCGGCTTCCGGGTTTGACTAAACTCGGCTGCCCTTATGTCACGTCGCTCGCTACGCCCACAGCTCAACCAGATTCGGTCCTGGGTCCACCAGGGACGTACCGATGCCTGGATCGCCCATCAGCTCGAAGTCAGCGCCTCGGAGCTCCGCGAGTTCCGGCGCCAACACGACCTCTCGCCCGACGACGGCTCCGAGACGGTCACCGACGTCGACCTTCGTGATGAGATCGAAGCCGAGATCGAGGCCGCGGCCGCCGAAGAAGAGAAACTGGCCGAAGAAGAGGCCGAGGACTCGGCTGCCGAAGGTGGCGGCGAGTCGGGCGGTGACGAGACCGAATCCGACGGTGGCGAAGCCGAAGGCCGGCCCCGCCGGCGCCGCCGAGGCCGACGGGGCCGCCGTTCGGCACCGGACAACCGGCTGGAGGGAACGTTCGATCACGGCGACGAAGGCTACGGGCTGTGGCTCGACCCGGCCGTCCAGGACCTGGACGCCTACCGTGACAACTGGGCCGGACAGCGCGAGGTCACAGTCACAATCGAGGCCGACCAGATCGTGATCCGCCGGGCCGGCTCCGGCGACCAGTAGGCGATCAACGATCCGGCCGAAGCTCCGGCCGTCAGGTCAGGACTCGACCTCGATCCTGCGGCCCCCGGCGAAATCGCTGGCCGACTGAAGGTGCTGCCAGAAGGCGGCATCGACCAGATCCTGGAGGTCCGCCATCCCGGGATCGATGCCGGCCAATTGCCGGACCCAGTCGGTGCCGGACCCGTACAGCTCGGCCAGCTCACCGGCCGAGAAGGTGGCACCGAGCCGGCGGCGCAGCTCGTCGCGCACCGGGACCGTCACCCGATCTCCTTGGGTCACTCCGGCCCGTTCCAGCTCCCGAAGGCGCTCGATCCCGGCTTCCCAGTTGAACAGCGCGTTTTCGAGGGGATAGCTCAAGGCCGGCAATGCTAGCGGGCACGGGTACTACGGCCCGCCGCCCGGGTCGGCCAGACCCGGCGTGAAGTCGGCCTCCGGCTCGATCCCCCAGCACCCCACCGGCTTGAGCCGGCCGTCGACCCGCCAGACCTCGACCGGCCCGGGGCCGACCACCCGACCGAGCGCCGGGTCCCCGCTCACCCAGCGTCGTTCCGGCGAACGGATCGGCCGGCTCGGATCGGCGAAGTTGAGGAACGGCGAGGTGACCAGGTAGTCGAGTTCGGCGTCGTTCACCGCGGTGCGGAAGGCGTCGCAGTCCGGGATCGCATCGAAGCCCCCCTTCGGAGCATCCCGGCCGATGTAGGTGACGTCGTTGGAGAGGTCCTCGCCGAAGAACCCGTACTGCCGGAATCCCGCGGTGCTGCCGGCCAGGCCGATCCTGGAGTCGGTCAGATCGTTGGCCCAGCGATAGGGCTCGACCATCCCGTACTCGGGCTCGAAGTCTTCGTAGCGGTTGTCGAAGTAGTAGGAGGCCAGCGGGAAGGCGATGACGAGCGGGACCGCGACCATGGCGAGGCCGGCCCAGGTGAGCGGCGAGCGGCCGCCGGGGAAATCCGGGAGCCGGTAGCGGAAGAGCCAGGCCAGTCCGGGCAGGGCGACGAACAGGGCCGCGATCGCCACCCCGAACTGCCAGCCCGACATCGAGTAGAGCGCCTCGATACTGCCGGCCGTGAGCAGCAGTGCGACCAGGGCAACCCCCAGCCCGGTCGCCGGCCACCGGCGGCCGAACGCCGGCAACAGCGGGACCAGTGCCGCGGCCATGGCCAGGGCGGGCACCAGGAAGCGCAGGTTGATCGCAAACGCGGTCGGTGCGCCGTCGGGCCCGGCCGCGCTGAGCGGAGTGAACAGGTAGGCCACTACGGCGAGCAGGGCGGCCGCGCCGAGGCCCCGCAGGAGCCGTCCCGGTCCAGTGAACACGAGCGCCGCCGCACCGATCACCGCGACCAGCACGAGCAGCGGCCAGAGTGAGCCGAAACCGCGCTCGAGGCCGGGAAAGAAGTAGTCGCTCCATACCCCGGTGTTGGTGATGTAGTGGAACACGTTGAAGTCGGGACGCCCGACCTGGAGCCGGTCAGGCCCCGGCAGCGAGATCGGTCCGATCGACTCGACCTGGGGGATCGGGTTGCCGGTCGCCGCCAGGTTGCGGAGGTACCACCAGGCCCCGCCCAGGAGGCCTGCCCCGAACCAGACCGCGGCGGTGGCCGCCCTGGCCCCCCGGCGGGCCGCGAACAACACCGCGATGGTGACCAGCGCCGCCGGCGCCAGGGCGGTGACCTTGGTCCCGGCCGCCATGCCGATCGCCAGCCCGGCCACGGCGACGGCCCAGCCGGGGGCGAGCCGGCCGATCCCGTCGTTTTCGGCCGCGGCCCGGTTGACCAGGATCGCCATGGCCGAGAGCACCAGCGCCACGGCCGCGACGTCGTTCTTGGCGGTTCCGGGCTCGCGGACCAGCATGGTGTGGGCGACCAGCAGCATCGCCGTCGCGAGCAGGGTCAGATGAGGCCGTCCGTACGGCCGGCCGACGCACCAGCCGGCCAAGAGTGCCAGCGCCAGCCAGCCGAAGTTGATGAAGACCGAGAGGAAGTCGTTGCCGGTGAAGACCATTCCGACCGCGTGGACGATCTCGGAGTTCTGAGGGTAGAACCAGTTGACGAATACGGTCTCGGTGTGGTGGAAACCGGTCACCGACCCGGACTCGAACATGTCCGCGGCAAACGGCAGGTGGTACCAGACCGAGTCGAAATTGGTGATCCCGTGGTCGAGGCTGTACGAGGCAAAGGTTCCCCATTCGGCCACCACCACCGCCGCAACCGCGAGTGCGATCAGCCGCGGGGCCGGTCCGAGCGGCGGGGCCGGGGGCACCGACCCGCCGGATCGTCCGGTCGGAACCAGGCCGAGCCAGGCGAGCAGGGCCAGCAGTAGAGCGGCCGGCAAGAGCGTCCAGGGCTTCAGCAGGCCGAGCAGGCCGGTCAGCTCGGCCAGCAGGATAAGCGACCCAAGGCCGGTGACCGTTTCGACCAGGCGGGCCGGTGGGCCACTCCAGCCCGGCAGCAACCGGGCCCGAAGGCGATAGACGATGAAGCCCAGGGCGAGGATCAGCAGGCCGACCTGGGCCAGGTCCAGGTAGAAGGAGACCGGGCTGATCGAGGCGACGGTGCTCATGGCCGGCGGGCCGACCTGCCCGGCCTCAGGGCTTGATGCCGTTCACAACGTACGCCTGCTCGCCCGGGACGATCATCCCCTGTCGCCGGGCCTCGCGGCGCAGTACCGCGTCCGAGCGCACGTGTTTCACCCGCCGTTCCAGCAGGCCGTTCTCGGCCTGGACCAGCCGTAGCTCGGCCTTGGTGGCACCGGCCTGACGGTAGGTCTTCACCAGGTGGTAGGCCGGGCCGATCGCCGAGACGATCAGCGCGAAGCAGACCACGACGAACGCGATCCGGCCGAACCGGTCCCACTGGATCCTGCCGGCGCCCGGCCTTCCGGCGTTTTTCCGGGGCGCCGGGCGGCGTCGGGCCGGACGGCTCCCGCCGGCCCGGGGGCGCCGGGTCCGACCTCGCTTTGCCCGAGCGCGTTCTGACACACCCGGCCCTTCGCGGCCGGACGGTCAAATCCTTCAATCGCTCCGGTTCAGGACTGCCGTTCCGCCAAACCGGGCGGAATCTCCCAATTCGTCTTCGATTCTCAGCAGCCGGTTGTACTTGGCTACCCGGTCGGAGCGCGAGGGGGCGCCGGTCTTGATCTGCCCGGCGCCGGTTGCCACCGCAAGATCGGCAATCGTCGTGTCCTCGGTCTCGCCTGACCGGTGGGAGATCACCGAGCTGTAGCCCGCGTCCGAGGCCATCCGGATCGCCTCGAAAGTCTCGCTGAGCGTTCCGATCTGGTTGACCTTGACCAGGATCGAGTTGGCCACGTCCAGCTCGATACCGCGGCGCAGGCGGACCGGATTGGTCACGAAAAGGTCGTCGCCGACCAGCTGTATCCGGTCACCGAGCCGCTCGGTCAGGTGCTGCCAGCCTTCCCAGTCTTCTTCATCCATGCCGTCCTCGATCGAAACGATCGGATAGCGATCTACGGCGCTCTCCCAGTACGCGGCCATCTCCTCGCCGCTGAGCGAGCGGTCCTCGTGCTCGAGCCGGTAGAGGCCTCCCTCGTAGATCTCGCTGGTCGCCGGGTCTAGCGCGATGAAGACGTCCTCGCCGGGGCGATAGCCGGCCGCCTCGATTCCCTCGATCAGGACTTCCAGCGCGGCCTCGTTGGATGAAAGGTCCGGGGCGAATCCGCCCTCGTCGCCAACCGAGGTGGCCAGGCCGTGGCCCGCGATGATCTTCTTCAGCGAGTGGAAGACCTCGACCCCGATGCGGAGGCACTCGCTGAAGGTCTCGGCCCCGGCCGGCATCACCATGAACTCCTGGAAATCGACCGAGTTGTCGGCGTGCACGCCGCCGTTCAGCACGTTCATCATCGGCACCGGCAACAGCTCGGGAGCCGCTTCGCCGTAGAGGCCGCCGAGGTAGCTGTACAGCGGGCGCTTCTCCATCAGCGCGGCCGCCCGCGCCGCGGCCAGCGACACGCCGAGGATCGCGTTGGCCCCCAGCCGGCCTTTGTTGTCGGTCCCGTCGAGCTCGATCATCAGCCGATCCAGGCCGGCCTGGTCGGTCACGTCGAATCCGATCAGCGCATCGGCGATCTCACCGTTCACGTTGGCCACCGCCCGGCCGACCCCCTTGCCCAGCCATTCACCACTGCCGTCGCGCAGTTCCACCGCCTCGAACTCCCCGGTAGAGGCACCCGACGGCACTGCCGCCCGGCCGATGTGGCCGGTCGCCTCGGTCAGCTCGACCTCGATCGTCGGGTTGCCTCGGGAGTCGAGGATCTGGCGGGCATGAACGGCCTTGACTGTGCTCATGACGTCCCAGTCTATTGCGGGTCGCCGCGGCCCGGAGCCCGGCGCTCGGACTCCGCCCTCAGGGCCAGCTCGGGATCGACCCCGGCCCGACGGGCCTCGGCCACCGCTGCCCACAGGATCTGCCCGATCCGCTCCTCTTCGGCGTCACGGTCGGGGTTGTCCCGGCCGGCGTTGGCCGGACGCTCGGACGGATCGAGCTTCCACTGCACCTTGCTTGCGTAGACCAGCGCCGGGAGGCCGGGCTTCCTCCAGTCGGATTCGGTCGTCCTGCCCTCGACGTCCTGCTTGATCCGGTCCCACTGGCGGCGCACGTCGCCGGCCGTCTCGACCGGTCGCTCTCGCCCACCCGGTTTCTCGCCTTCTTCCTCAACCGGGCGCTGCCGTTCCTCTGTGCCCGGCCCGTGCCCAGGTTCATCTGCCGGGCCGGTACCGGACCGCTCCTCACTGTCGGGTGGCGCGTAGACGTGCGGGTGCCGGCGGATCAGTTTGTCGCACAGCTGTCCGGCAATCAGGGCGAGGTCGCCTTCCCCCCGCTCCTCGAGCAACAGGGCCAGGAACACGACCTGGAACAGGACGTCGCCCAGTTCGTCCCGCATCGCCGCGTCGTCCCCGGTGCGCGCGGCCTCGGCCAGCTCGAAGGCCTCCTCGATCGTGTGGGGAACGATCGAGCGCTCGTCCTGTTCCCGGTCCCAGGGGCATTCCACTCGAAGCCTGCGGGTCACTTCGTCCAGTCTGCCGATCGCCGCGGCGAGGTTGTCCCGTTGCTCATTCATCGCCCACCTCCGGCGGCCCGGTCCGGCCGCCGCCTCGGTACATGCCGGGGCGCTCGCCCGGACTACTGGCCGGCGGCCTGGGCCGCGGCCGCCTGGGCGGCTGCCTGGGCCGCGGCCGCCTGAGACGCAGCGTCCCCGCCGGCTGCGCCGGTCGCTGCCCCGACGTCACCCGGAGGCTGAGCCG
>JAGQUV010000068.1 GCA_020438295.1 Solirubrobacterales bacterium | reverse complement strand
CCTCGTCCAACGCCGGGCTGAGGCGTGACAGGAACTCAGGAGCGGCGTTCATTGAGTACCTCCATGACCCGCTCCAGCCCGATGTCGCGGGACTCGAGCAGCACGGTCAGGTGGTAGAGCAGGTCGGCCGCCTCCTCGGCGACCCGCCGGTCGCTCTCTTCCCGGACCGCCCGGGTCACCTCCTCGGCCTCCTCCCGCACCTTCTCTCCGGCCAGCCCGGGGTCCTCGAGCAGCTCGACCGTGTAGCTGCCGGCCGGCCGCTGTTCGGCTCGGCGGGCGACGGTGCGCTGGAGCTCGGCGAGCGCCTCGCCCGCTTCGGGCGCGGGGGCTTCACCGCTTCCGAGCTCGCGGAAGAAGCAGGTGCGCTCACCGGTATGGCAGGCCGGGCCGGCCGGGTCGACCAGCGCGACCAGCGCGTCTCCGTCACAGTCGACCCGCAGCTGGCGGACTTTCTGCACGTTTCCCGAAGTCTCGCCCTTCTTCCAGATCGCCTGCCGGGAACGGCTGAAGTAGTGGACCTCACCGGTCCGCTCGGTCAGCTCGAGCGACTCCGGGCTCATCCAGGCAAGGGTCAGCACCTCGCCCGACGATGCGTCCTGGGCGATGCACGGCACGAGGCCGTCGCGGTCGAACTGGACCTCGACCCGGCTCAACTCAACCGCCACTTCCCGATTCACCGGACTGGGCCGGCTCTGCGGCGCCATTCTGCCCCGACGGGCCGGAGCCGCCGGACGAGGCGTCGGAGAACGCCACGAACCACCGGCCGTTCTCCCTGGCCAGCGACAGTTCGCCGACGCCGCCCTCGAGGCTGACGGTCGCCAGGTCCCCGTCTACCGAGATCTCGTCGATGTTCAGCGTGGGCTGCTTGCCGGCCTGATCGAGGATCTGGGTCGTCTCCCGCACGCAGCGGCGCCGGGTGTTGAAGTTGGCCTTCACCCCGCTCGGCTGCATCACGTCACAGAAACCGGCCGCGTCCCGGTCGGCGGTGATCCGGTTGAGCTCGCCGACCAGCGCGGTGATCTCCTGTTCGTCGGCGGCGCTGTCGGAGTTGTCGCCACCGCCGCAAGCGGTGATCGCAACGACGACAGCGGCGAGGATTGGAAGGGCGGCGGTCGGTCTCATCGTTTCATCCTAAGGTCTGGTCCCGCCGGCACGGCGGCCCTACTCGATGCCGAGCCGGTCGAGCATGTCTTCGTCGCGGCGCCACCGCTTGCGCACCCTGACCTTCAGTTGGAGGTGGACCTGGCCACCGACCGAGCGCTCCAGGCTGCGTCGGGCGTCCGAGCCGATCTCGTGGATCCGGGAACCGTTGCGGCCGATCACGATGCCCTTCTGCGACTCCGACTCGACCCAGATCTCGGCCTCGACCACGGTCAGCCCGTCTTCGCGCCGGCCGATCCGTCCGACCTTGGCCTCGATCGAATGCGGGATCTCGTCGCGGGTCCTGAGCAGCGCGGCCCCGCGGATCAGTTCGGCCATCAGCAGTTCGGGCGACTGGTCGGAACGCTCGTCCGGCGGGTACAGATAGGGGCTCTCCGGCATCAGCGTGGCCAGGTAGCGGGCCAGTTCGTCCACCCCGTCGCCTTTCAGCGCGCTGACCGGAAATACCTGATCGACCCCTTTAAGCTCGGCCGCCTCGGCCAGGACCGGCACGATGTTCCGGCCGATGCGGTCGGCCTTGTTCACCGCGCAGATCACCTTCACGTCCGGGCGGGCTCCCAGCATGGAATCGGCTATGTAGCGGTCTCCGGCGCCCACCCCCTCCTCGCCGTTGATCACCAGCAGGACCACGTCGGCCTCGGCCAGCTCCTGCTCGACCCGGCGCTGCATCCGCTCGGTGAGCACGTCGCGGGGTCGCTGGACCCCGGGCAGGTCGACCAGCACCAGCTGGGTGCCGGCTTCGGTATCGGTCGCAACCCCGCGGATCGCCCTCCTGGTGGTCTGCGGCCTGACCGTGGCGATCGCCACCGGCGACCCGACGATCGCGTTGACCAGGGTCGACTTGCCCACGTTCGGCCGGCCGGCCAGCCCGACGAACCCCGACCGCGTGGGCCGGGTCACGGCGACCGGGTCACGGAGACCCGCCAGGATCCGGTCCTGGGTCGCCAGCATCTCGCCATGGTCGGTCTCGTGGTCGAAGCCACAGAGGTGCAGCACGCCGTGCACGACCGCCTCCAGCGTGTCGGAGCAGTGCTCGGGACAGACCGCCACATCGCCCAGCTCGCGCGGGCCGGGGCCCGGACCCGGCCCGTCGACCGGGAACGAGAGCACGTCGGTGGGCCTGTCCCTGGAGCGGAACTCGCGGTTGAGCTCGCGGATCCGCTGCTCGCCGACCAGTTCTACCGCCAGGTGCCCGGACTCGACCCCGGCCTCGCCGAGGGTCGCCTCGACCGCCGGCCTGAACGCGACCGGCACGTCGGTCAGGTCCACGCTCATTCCGGGCTCTCGCGCCCGGTGTGCTCACCGTACGCGGCGACGATGCGCTGGACCAGCCGGTGGCGGACCACGTCAGCCCCGTCGAACAGGATGAAGCTGACGTCGTCCAGGCCGTTAAGGATGTCCTTGACCACGATCAGGCCGGACTCGCGGTCCTTCGGCAGATCGACCTGGGTGATGTCCCCGGTCACCACCATCTTCGAGTTGAACCCGAGCCGGGTCAGGAACATCTTCATCTGCTCCGGGGTCGTGTTCTGGGCCTCGTCGAGGATCACGAACGCATCGTTCAGGGTGCGACCGCGCATGAACGCCAGCGGCGCGACCTCGATCACGCCGCGGTCGAAATAGCCGTTGACCCGGTCGGGGTCGAGCATGTCGTACAGCGCGTCGAACAGCGGCCGCAGGTAGGGGTCGACCTTGGCCTGGAGGTCCCCGGGCAGGAAGCCGAGGCTCTCCCCCGCCTCGACCGCCGGCCGGGTCAGGATGATCCGCTGGACCTCGCCCTCGGTCAGCGCGGCCGCGGCCATCGCCACCGCCAGGAAAGTCTTGCCGGTTCCGGCCGGACCGATCCCGAAGGTGACCGTGTTCTCGCGGATCGAGTCGACGTACAGCTTCTGGTTGACCGTCTTGGGGACCACCCTGGTGTTGCGGTGCCTCCAGATCACGTCGTCCAGCACTTCGGCCGGCCGGCGTGACGACTGGATCGCGTTGGTCACCGAATCGAGCGTGCCGGGCTCGACCTCGTGGCCGTCCTCGATCAGGTCGACCATCTCGTCGACCAGGCGGGCCGCTTCGTCCATCTCGCGGTCGTCGCCTTCCAGCGTGAGCTGGTTTCCCCGCAGGTGGACCTTGCTGGCGGTTCGCTCGCGCAGGGCCCGGAGCACCCTGTCACCCGAGCCGGCCAGTTCGGCCGCGACGGCGTTGTCGAGGGTCAGGGTCCTACGCGCCAAGCTGTTCCCGCACCGCCGTGCTGACCCGCTTGCCGTCGGCCCGGCCGGCGACCTTGTCCTTGAGCAGGCCCATCACCTGCCCCATCTGCTTCTGCTCGGTGGCTCCGGATGAGGCGATCGCCTCGGCAACCATCGAGTCAAGTTCGTCGTCGGTCAGCTGGGCCGGCAGGTAGACCGCGATCAGGTCGGCCTCGAACTTCTCGTCTTCGGCCTGCTCGTATCGGCCGGCATCGGCGTAGGCGTCGGCGGCCTCGAGCCGCTTCTTCTTCTCGCGCTGGAGCACCGCCACCTCGTCACCCTTGCCCAACTTGGCGTCCTGCTGCAGGACGTCCTGGATCATCCGCAGGGCCGAAGCGCGCTTGCGGTCACGGTCCTTGGTCGCGGCCTGGGCGTCGAGCCGGATCTGTTCGAGAACTGACATAGGCGAAGAGTACCTGTACGCGCCCCCGTCGTCAGATCTCCAGGTGTTCCACGCGGTCGCCGAGCGGCAACTGGAGAAATCGTGTACCGAGGGTCACGAACGACTCCTTCTCGCCGGTCACCCTGAAGCCGTACCCGCCTTCTCCGTCACCGTCCCTGAGCGCGCCTTCCGAGGCCAGCCGGCGCTGTATCGCGCCGGCGATCGCGTGGCCGGCGGTGACCAGCCTGACGTCACGGCCGAGGATCCGCTGCAGCAGCGGGGCGATCAGCGGGTAGTGCGTGCAGCCCAGGATCAGGGTGTCGATCCGGGCCTCTTTCAGCGGCCGACAGTAGCCGCGCACGGTCTCCACGACTTCCTCGCTGAAGGTCGCTCCGCCCTGGATGATCGGGGCCAGGTCCGGGGCGGCGACCTCGGTCACGGTGAATGCCCTTCCCTGCTCTTCGAGCGCCCGGTGGTAGGCACCGGACGAGACCGTGGCCGGGGTCGCCAGCACGCCGATCCGGCCGTTCTCAGTGATCGCGCCGGCGATCTCGGCCTCCGGCCCGACCACGGTCACGACCGGGACCCCGGCCTTCCGACCGAGCTCACGGACCGAGTCCCCGGCCGCCGAGGTGGCCGAGTTGCAGGCCACGACCAGCAGCTTCACGTCCTGGTCGAGCAGGTATCCCGCGATCACCTGGGCCCGTTCCAGCAGCTCGTCGGCGGACTTTTCCCCGTACGGAAAGTGGCCGCTGTCGCCCACGTAGAGGTAGTCCTCGGCCGGCAGCGAGACCAGGCACTCGTGCAGCACGGTCAGCCCGCCCACGCCGGAGTCGAAAAAGCCGATCGGGCGATCCGGGCCGGCCTCCCGGCTGTCCGGGCCTTCGCTCACGCCGCCTCCAGCAGCAACGCGCCCCAGCCTTCGAGCGCCCGGAACTCGCGCTCGGCCAGGCCGGGCCCGGCGAACGCGTCGACCACCCGTCCCCGTTCGCCCTCGAGCAGCCCCGAGCAGATCATCCGGTCGGGCCGGCCGGGCCGGTCGATCTGGGCGGCGACCAGCTCCAGCAGCGGTGCAGTCAGGTTGGCCAGGGTGAGCGGGGCCAGGTCGGGAAGCCCCCGGCGCAGGTCGAGCCGCCGGAACGTGGCCTCGACCCGGTTGGCCGCGGCATTGTCGATCGCCGCGCTGATCGCGGCCCGGTCGTGGTCGAACCCGGTGACCGGCGAAAAGCCGAGCCGCGCGGCCGCGATCGCCAGCACACCGGAACCGCACCCCAGGTCGGTCAGGGCGCCCCGTACCGTCCCGACGCCATCGGAGGCCGGTTCGTCGTACAGGCCCAGCAGCAGCTCGAGGCTGAGCCTCGTGGTCGGGTGGGCCCCGGTCCCGAACGCCTGCCCGGGGTCGATCACGACCTCGAGTGCGTCGTCCCGCCGCGGCTCCCATGGGGGCCTCAACCAGATCGCGGTTCCGCCTTCGGCCGCCACGACCTCGAGCGGCCGGTGGAAGGCCCGCCAGCGCTCCGACCAGTCCGCCGGGACTTCGCTCGAATCGACCGCGACCAGGCCATCACCGGTCGCCGCCTCGACCTGGCCGAGATCGGGCAGCTCGCCTTCGGCCCCGTAGATCGCGTACTCGACGAACCCCGTGCCATGCGATTCCTCGACCCCGCCGGGGGCCAGCACGGTCAGCTCGGCCAGCACCAGCTCGGCCTGGTCGGGCCGGCAGCGGACCGCCATGCGGATCACGGCCGGCTCCGGCCGGCCGGCCGGCCCGGGATCGGGCCGTTCGTCAAGTCCAGGCCCGCCGCATCCGGGAAAACAGTCCCGACTCCTCGGGGCGGCGGTTTTCCTCGGTCAGGCTCTGGTCCAGCTGCCCGGCCATATCCAGTTGGTCGTCGGTCAGGTTCGCCGGGATGACCACGTTGAAAACGAAGCGGTGGTTGCCGCGACGCCTGGTACTGCCCAGGCGCGGCAGGCCCCTGCCCTTGAGCGCCGTCTCGGCGCCGGGCTGGGTGCCCGGTTCGAGCGTGACCTCGTCCGGCCCGTCGAGCGTCTCGACCTCGATCTGCCGGCCGACCATGGCCGAAGTCGCATCGACCGGCACCACTGTGATCAGGTCCTCGCCGTCGCGGATCATGCCGTCGCGCTCGGCGACCGAGACCTCGACGTACAGGTCCCCGGCCGGGGCCCCGGGTTCACCGGCGTGCCCGGCACCGGAGATCCTGATCCGCTGGCCGGATTCGATGCCGGCCGGGACGTCGACCTTCCAGTTCTTGGTGGTGTGGCGCCGGCCGAGGCCGGAGCATTCGGCACACGGGGTCTCGGCCACCCGTCCGTCGCCGCCGCAGCGGTCGCAGGGCGCGGCCCTGACCATCTGCCCGAACGCGGTGTTCGCCACCGTACGAAGCTCACCGGTCCCGTCGCAGCGGTCACAGGTCTTGATCGGGGTGCCGGGCTCGGCCCCGTTGCCGTGGCAGTGCTCACAATTGGCGACCACGTCGAACTCGACCTCGCGCTCGACCCCGGTCAGCACCTCTTCGAGCTCGATCTCGACCGCCGCACCGACGTCGGCCCCGGCGGCCGGCCCGCGGCGGCCGAAACCGCCGCCGGCGCCGCCGAAGAAGGCGCTGAACAGGTCGTCGATCGAGCCGAAGCCCTGGGCCTGCGAGGAGAAGCCGCCCGACCTGAGACCGTCGTGCCCGTAGGCATCGTAGGTCCGGCGTCGCTCGTCGTCGGACAGCACCTCGTAAGCCTCGGCCACCTCCTTGAACTTCTCCTCGGCCTCGGGATCGTGACCGTTGACGTCGGGGTGGAGCTCGCGCGCGATCCCCCGGAACGCCTTCTTGATCTCCTGGTCGGTGGCGCCGCGGGAGACCCCGAGCACCTCGTAGTAGTCGCGCTTGCTCATGCGTAGACGTTCTCGAAGTAGCGGGAAAGCTCCCGGGCGGCCTCGGTCACCGCCGAGATCGCGGTCTCGTAGTCCATCCTGGTCGGGCCGAGCACGCCGACCGAGCCGAGATTGCGGTGGCCGAGCCCGTAGTTGGCCCCGACCACGGCCACCGAACGCAGCGCCGGCTGCGGATTCTCGGCCCCGATCCAGAGAAAGACCGATCGCTCCTCGATCGCCGAGCGCATCATCCTAAGGACCGACGCCCGCTCCTCCAGCGCGGTCATCAGCTGGTCGATCTGGGGCAGGTCGGCCGCCCGTCGTTCATCGAGCAGCCGCCCGGCACCTTCTACGTACAGCGTCTCTTCGGGGTTCTGCTCGAGGTCGACCAGGGCCGGCGAGAGCCGCTCGATGAACCCGGCCTCGATCGGACCGAGCGCCGGGTCGGCCAGCCTCGAGACGATCCTGCGGGCGCCGACGTCGATCCCGACCAGCGATTCGTTCAGATAGCTCGAAGCCCACTCGACCAGCCCGGGGTCGACCGGCTCCTGGAAGGTGAACGCCCGCTTGGTGACGTCGCCGGCCGAGGTGATCGCGACCACCATGACCACGTTGGGCTGCAGCAGCAGCGCCTCGACCCGGTGGATCGTGGCGGTGCCGAGCGGCGGGGCGACGACCAGCGCCAGCAGATCGGTCATCCGGGCCAGCGCCGTGGTCGCCTCCCTCATCGCTTCATCGACCTCGCGGCGCAGGGTCGAAACGTCGATCCCGGAACCCCCACCCCGCCGGGCCGGAACCCGGTGGACCAGCGCCTCGGCGTAGAGCCGGTAGCCGAGGTCGGTCGGGACCCGGCCGGCAGAGGTGTGCGGATGGGTCAGGTAGCCACCGGCCTCCAGCGCCGCAAGTTCGGCCCTGACCGTCGATGATCCCCAGTCGAGATCGGCCCTTTCGACGATCGCCTTCGACCCGACCGGCCGGCCGGATTCCAGGTACGCCTCGATCACTGAGCCGAGAATGAGCTCCTGTCGCTCGGAAAGCATGACCTCCCATTGTAGTTGGGGCGGTCGACGCGGCCCGCTCGGTAGTCAGTCCGGAGCGCCGGTGTCCAGTTCGGCCCGG
Organism: Solirubrobacterales bacterium; assembly: GCA_020438295.1. GTDB lineage: Bacteria > Actinomycetota > Thermoleophilia > Solirubrobacterales > 70-9 > 67-14. Next base: position 1,714 of record JAGQUV010000068.1, on the reverse strand, counting down.
GCGTTGCGGATCACCCTGTTCTCGCCCTGGGCGGCGACCAGATCGACCTCGGCCCGTTCGCCGTCGGCCTCTACCACTTCGCCGGAAACGACGATCTCCTGCTCGGGAACGCTCATCCCGCGAAACTGGACCGAGAGCCTGCGCAGCGAGCGCGGATCGCCGCCGGCCGCGTCGATGCTCGCTTTCGAGACCAACGCCATCACGTACAGGCCGTGCAGGATCGAGCCGGGCAGGCCGACCGACCGGGCGAATTCCGGGTCGATGTGGATCGGGTTGAAGTCGCCCGATGCGCCGGCGTAGCGGTGCGGCAGGTACTTGTCCGGGGTCACCCGCAGCTCCTCGATCTGCTCGCCCTGCTTCAGCTCGGTGCCCCGCTTCGCGGATCCGCTCTCGGCCATCTCAAACCCCCCTGACGATGTTGGTCCAGACCGCGCGCACGACCTGTTCGCCTTCCTGGTTGGTCGAGACGCTCTCGAACACGTAGAAGCCCTTGCCGGTCTTCTCGTAGATCTCTCGACAGGTCGCGGAGGTGGTGATCAGGTCGCCCGAGCAGACCGGGACCCCCCACTCGAATTCCTGCCCGCCGTGGACCATCGCGGCGAAGTTCATCCCGACCTCGGGATCGAACAGGACCGGAGCCATCGCCCCGGCGCAATAGACGACGCAGAACATCGGCGGCGCCACCACGTCGCGGAAACCGGCCTCCCGGGCCGCCTCGCGATCCAGGTAGACCGGGTCGTCCATCCCGGTCGCCTGGGCGTACTCTCGGATCTTCTCCCGCCCGACCTCGTACTCATGGGCCGGCCAGGACTTGCCTATCGCGTCGGTCTTCAGCGCCATCGCGGCCAAGATAGCACCGCCCCGGGTCCGTTCGCGGCGGGCCGGGCCGGATCCTGACGGGGTCGGCGCACGGGGCGACTCGGGTCAGTCGTCGAGTTCGAGCACCGCCAGGAAGGCCTCCTGCGGAACCTCGACCCGGCCGACGTTCTTCATCCGCTTCTTGCCCTTCTTCTGCTTCTCCAGCAGCTTGCGCTTGCGGGTGACGTCGCCACCGTACAGCTTGGCGGTCACGTCCTTGCGGACCGCCTTCACCGTCTCACGGGAGAGGATGCGGGCGCCGACCGCGGCCTGCACCGGGATGTCGAACTGCTGGCGCGGGATCGTCTTGCGCAGTCTGGAGACGAGCTCCTTGCCCTGGTTGTAGGCGAAGTCCTTGTGCGCGATCACCGAGAGCGCGTCGACCTTGTCCCCGGCCAGCAGCACGTCGACCTTGACCAACTCTGACGGCCGGTTCCCGATCGGTTCGTAGTCCAGCGAGGCGTAGCCCCTGGTCGACGACTTGAGCAGGTCGAAGAAGTCGAGCACCGTCTCGGCCAGCGGCAGGTCGTAGCGGATCTGGACCCGGTTGGGACTGAGGTAGTCCATGTCGACATGGGTGCCGCGCCGGTTCTGGCAGAGCTCCATCACCGCCCCGACGTAGTCGCTCGGGGTGATGATCGTGGCCCGGATGTACGGCTCCTCGATCGATTCGATCGAGCCCGGGTCGGGCATCTCGGTCGGGCTGCGCACCTCGACCCGCTCGCCGCCGATCAGGTGCACGTCGTACCGCACGGTCGGGCTGGTGGCCAGCAGATCGAGGTCGTACTCGCGCTCCAGCCTCTCCCGCACGATCTCCATGTGGAGCAGCCCCAGGAAGCCGCAGCGGAAGCCGAAG
>JAGQUV010000004.1 GCA_020438295.1 Solirubrobacterales bacterium | reverse complement strand
CGGCAGCGGAGGGGCGTGCGCCGACGGGACCGCCCTGGACGCGCCGGCCTCGGTGGCCATATCCCCCGATGGCGGCAGCGCCTACGTGGCCTCCCCGTCCAGTGACGCCGTTGCGATCTTCGCCCGCGACGTGCCGCCCGAGACGACAATCAATTCCGGCCCGGACGGAGTGATCGCCGACAACACGCCAACCTTCACTTTCTCCTCGAGCGAACCCGGCTCGGCCTTCCAGTGCAAGACCGACAGTGGTCCGTTCGGGCCCTGCTCGGGTCCCGGCGACAGCAATACGACCTTCGCCCTGGCTGATGGCCCGCACCGGTTTCAGGTCCGGGCGATCGATCCCGCGGCGAACATCGATCCGACCGCGGCAAGCAGGACTTTCGCGGTCGACACCGTCGGCCCGAAGACGAAGATCGGAAAGCGGCCGAAGCACAAAGTCAGGACCAGAAGGAAGAAGGCCAGGGTCACGGTCAGGTTCACCTCGGAGAAGGGTGCAAGATTTAGGTGCCGGCTCGACCGAGGGAAGTCTTTCCGCTGCTCATCGCCCTACAGGGTCAAGGCTGCGTCGAAGCGCCGGAGGGGCAAGAAGCACAGGATCGTGATCAAGGCGATCGACCGGGCCGGCAACGTCGGCAAGCCGGCAAAGGTCGGGTTCAGGGTCATTCGGGAGCACCGGAGGCGATGACCGAAGAACCGAACGACCGGGGCGGGTACCCGGATCAGGCGGGGCGGGCCTTCTCCAGCGCGTCGGCCGCTTGCAGCAGTTCGTCCAGGGCTTCGCCCATCCCGTCCGAGATCAGGCCGATGTCGGGCATCGCGTCGTAGTCCCCCAGCAGCCCGATGCTGAGCCGGCCGTTGTAGCTCATCACCGCTACCGCCAGGGCATGGTTCTTGGCCAGGAACGCGACCGGGATCGAAGTCAGCATCTTCCGCCCCAGCACGTACAGCGGCACCTGCGGCCCGGGTACGTTGGTGACCAGCAGGTTGAACAGACGGGTCGAGAAATTGATACGCGCGGCCTGGGCCAGGATGGTCGGCGGCGCGAAGTCGTTCAGTCGGGCGATCACCTCGGCGCCGAGCGCCTGCTTGGAGTCCTTCAACCCGTCCATCGAGGCGCTGACGATATCCAGCCGGGTGACCGGATCCGGCTCGTAGACCGGCAGCGGCGCCCTCATGGTGGCCAGCCGGTTTCCCAGCTGGCCGCGCTCGTCCTCGCCCCGGACCGAGACCGGGACCATCGCCCTCAGCTCGAGGTCCTCGGTCGGGACGTCCCGGCTGATCAGCCACTTCCTCACCGCGCCGGCCGCCATCGCGAGCACGACGTCGTTGACCGTGGTGTCGAACGTGTTCTTGACCCGCTTCAGGTCGGCCAGTTCGGCCTGGGACCAGGCGATCCGGCGATGAGGCCCGATCTCGACGTTGAGCGGCACCTCGGGGGCCGGGTCGGCGAAAGCCCTGGCGATCTCTCCGAGGCCCTCGACCCCGCTGGTCACCCGGCCGAGCACCGAGGACGGGTTCAGGACCGCACCGATCGCGCCTTCGCCGATCCGTTTGGGCGCGCCGGCCAGGTCACCGGCGCCACGACGGAGCAGGTCGAGCGACGACGGCTCGGGTTCCGCTCGCCACCGCTGGTCCGGGACCTGGGGCTCGGCGTCCGGGGTGAGGTCGAAGATCACGGTGGCGATGTCGACCCCGGAGATCCCGTCGATCATCGCGTGGTGGCTCTTGCCGATGATCGCGAAGCGGTCGCCCTCCAGCTCCTGGACCAGCCACATCTCCCAGAGCGGTTTCGAGCGGTCCAGTGAGTGCGAGAAGATCCGGTCGGCGAGCGCGGCCAGGTCTTCGTCGCCTCCCGGGGACGGCAGCGCGGTGTGGTGCATGTGGTACGAGAGGTTGAACGAGCTGTCGTCGACCCAGAGCGGCCGCCCGGCTTCCAGCGGCGGGTGGACGAGCTTCTGGCGGTAACGCGGAACGTTGGACAGACGGGCCTCGATGTGGTCGACGAACTCGTCGTAGGCCGGCGGAGGGCCCTCGAAGATCATGATCCCGCCGACGTGCATGTGGCTGTTTTCGCTCTCGTTGCTGAGGAACGTGGCGTCGATCCCGGTCAGCCGGTCCAGGTTGTTTGTCGGTGTTTCCATGGATTCCCTTCTGCGAATTCAACCGGACCTTACTCCGGGTACCCTGTAGCCATGTCTTCAGCCGTGACCGCCGCGCCCGAGCGCGTGATACTTGCTGCGCCCCGAGGCTACTGCGCCGGCGTCGATCGTGCCGTGCAGACGGTCGAACGGGCCCTCGACGAACACGGCGCTCCGATCTACGTGAGGAAGGAGATCGTCCACAACAAGCACGTGGTCGAAGAGCTGTCGCGCCGCGGCGCGATCTTCGTCGAGGAGGAGACCGAGGTGCCCGAAGGCGAGATCATCGTGTTCAGCGCCCACGGGGTCGCCCCGGCCGTGCACGAACGGTCCGAGCAGCGCAAGCTGCGGACGATCGACGCCACCTGCCCGCTGGTGACCAAGGTCCACGTAGAGGCCCGGAAATTCGCCGCCGAGGGGTACACGATCGTGATGGTCGGCCACGAGGGCCACGAAGAGGTGGAGGGCACCATGGGCGAGGCGCCCGAGAGCATCGTGCTGGTGCAGACCGTGGACGAAGTCGACCGGCTGGAGCTCGAAGACCCCGAGCACGTGGCGCTGATCACCCAGACGACGCTCTCGGTCGACGAGACGGCGGAGATCATCGCCCGGTTGCGCGAGCGGTTCCCCGGGATCGTTACCGCGAAGGGCGAGGACATCTGTTACGCGACGACCAACCGGCAGATCGCGGTCAAGCAGCTGGCCCGCCAGTGCGACCTCGTCCTGGTGATCGGCTCGACCAACTCGTCGAACTCGAACCGGTTGGTCGAGGTGGCGCGCGAGCACGGCGCCGACTCCCACCTGATCGACAACCACACCCAGGTCCCGGAACAGTGGCTCGAAGGCATCCGCACGGTCGGGATTACGTCCGGTGCCAGCGCGCCCGAGGAGCTGGTCGAGGACCTGGTCCAGTTTTTCCGCGACCGCGGGGTCGAGCAGGTGTCCGAACTGAGGACCGTCGACGAGTCGGTCCGTTTCATGCTGCCGAAGGAGATCCGCAACGGCCTCCCGATGGCTTCGGCGAGCTGAGCCGCGGGCCACGAGGCCCAGGCGCCACGGCGCCTGCCTCCCCGCTTTCAGTGGCCGCTTGCGGCGGGCGCGGGGGAGAAGCTGACCGACCAGATCCGCGGATCGCCTTCGAGCTCGATCCCGATCCGGTGGGTACCGTGGCGTTTGTGCTCGGCCAGGGTGTACAGCCCGGCCCCGTCGATCGGTACCGGGGCGATCGTTTCACCGTCGAGGGCCAGCTTGAGCAGTCCGGTGCCTTCGACGGTCGCATGGACCCCTCCGCCTTCGTACTCGACGTCGAACCCCGCTCCGTCGATCGACCGCGACCAGGGCCGGCCTTCGGCCGGGAACAGCTCGGCGCCCGGGGCGATCACCTCCACCCCTTCGGCGTCGATCGGCCGCACAGGGTCCATCGGCGCAGGCAGGCCGGAAAGCTCACCGGGCGGCCCGAGGCTCTCACGGATCGCCTCTTCGGTCGCGCGGTACTCCCCTTCGCCGAAGTGGAACCAACGCAGGATGCCGCCCTTGCCCCAGAGAAAGAGGCTGGGCCAGCCCTCGCAACCGTACGACTCCCACAGCAGCCTGTCCCGGTCGACCAGCACCGGATACCCGACGCCGAGCCGTTCGAGGCCGGCCGCCACCAGGTCGGGGTCGGCGCCGAACTCGAAGCGCGGGGACTGAACGCCCAGCACCGTTAGCCCGCGTTCGCGATAACGCCGGTCCCACTCGGCCAGGTAGGGCAGCGTCCGCACGCTGTTCAGCTGGCTGAAGTCGAAGAACTGGACCAGCACCGGGCCCCTGGCTGCCAGCACCGGCATCTTGCCGGGATCGCCGCCGATCCAGGTCGCTTCCGGGGGCAGGTGGGGTGCAGCGATGTCGTCTCGAAGGGGAAGGATTGGCGGATACTAGGCGCAGTTCCCGATCGGCGGGGGCGCCGCAGTGGCCGTCCGCCGGAGGCGGGGCGTTATTATCGGGACCACCGCCACCATCGGACCAGGAGAAGATGTGAAGACCAGCATGTGGGACCGAATCGAGCAGGCCAGGGCAGAATGGAACGTCCTCGAGCACCCCTTCTACCAGCGCTGGAGTGCCGGTGAGCTCAGCCGCGAGGAGCTGGCCGGCTACTCGGGCCAGTACCGCTACGCGACCGAGGCGATCGCCCGGATGAGCGCCGACATCGCGTCCGCGGCGCCCGCGTCCGAGCGGGCCGGGCTCGAGGAACACGCCCGCGAGGAGTCCGATCACGTGGCGCTCTGGGACGGCTTCGTCGGCGCAGTCGGAGGCATCGTGGGAGACGAGCCGACCGCGGAGACCCTCGAGTGCGTCGAGACCTGGACCAGGGCCGACGGTTTCGGACCCCAGCTGGCCCGGATGTATGCGGTAGAGAGCGGACAGCCCGCGATCTCGAAGACCAAGTCGGAGGGCCTGGCCGCCCACTACGACATCCACGACGGACCGGGCAACCGCTACTTCACCCTGCATCAGGAGATGGATGTGGATCACGCCGAGCAGGGACGAAAGCTGATCGAGCGCCACCTGAACGAGTTCGACGAAGACGAGCTGGTCGAAGCCGCCGGGCAGGCCTTCGAGGCCAACTGGCGCCTGCTTGACGGGGTCTCGGCCTCCTGCTGAGCCCCCTCCTCGCACATGCCCTCGCCGCCGGCGAGGACATCCCGATCCCTGCCTGGCTGTTCGCCTGGGCGGCATCGGTCGTCCTGGTCGTCTCGTTCTTCGCGATTTCGGCCGGCTGGAGGAAGACCCGCTTCGAAGGTGATTCCTGGCGGCCGGTCGCACCCCGGCTCGGGGCGGTGCTGGGATCGATTCCGGTCCGGATCGCCTGCGGCGCCGTCGGCCTGTTCCTGCTCGGGCTGGCGATCTACGCCGGCCTCGAAGGGACCACCGCACCGGACCGGAACATCGCGCTCACCCTGATCTACGTCACCGCCTGGCTCGGCTTCCCGGTCCTGGGCGTGCTGTTCGGCGACCTGTTCGCGGCATTCAACCCCTGGAAGGCGATCGCGACCCCGGCCGCGCTGGTCTATCGGCGACTGGCCGGACGGGCTCCTTCGCACCTGGGCTATCCCCGGTGGCTCGGCCGCTGGCCGGCCGCGGTCGGCCTGGTCGCGTTCGTCTGGCTCGAGCTGATCTACGGCCAGGGAAGCGACGTCGCGGTCGGACTGTCTCCCGACGCGGTAGCCCGGGCGGCGATCTTCTATTCGGTCTACACGCTGTCGATGACCGCGGTCTTCGGCCGCCAGGCATGGTTCAAAAACGGCGAGATCTTCTCCGTGTATTTCGGCATGTTCGGTTCGCTCGGAAAGCTCGCCTTTCGTGACGGGGTGCTGGGGAGCCGCCGCTTGCTCAGCGGTTCGAGCAGGTGGGTGGCCGGTACGGGATCGGTCGCAGTGGTCATCGCCTCGATCGGGACCACCACGTTCGACGGGGCCCAGGAAGGCGTCTTCAAGGACGGGATCGAGCGGCTGATCGAGTGGTCCGGAGACATCGGGCTGGGGGCGACCGCCTCGGTGCGGTTCGCCGGGACGACCTTCATGCTGATCAGCATCGCCCTGGTCGCGCTGGTCTACCTGCTCGGCATCCGCGGGATGGCGACCGTGCCGGGGGGACCCGACCGCCGCCGGCTGTGGCGGGGGATGGGGCATGCGCTGATCCCGATCGCGCTCGCCTATCTGGTCGCCCACTACTTCAGCCTGTTCGTGTTCCAGGAGCAGGCCCAGTTCACCTACCTGCTCTCGGATCCGCTCGGAACCGGTACGACCGACCTGTTCGGCACCGCCGGCTCGGGGATCGACTACGGGGTGATAGGCAGCGACCTGATCTGGTACGTACAGGTCGCGGTCCTGATCGCCGGCCATGTCGCCGGGCTGATGCTTGCCCACGACCGGGCGATCGCCTACTGGAACGACTACCGCCTGGCCGCCCGCTCCCAGTACTGGATGCTGGCGATGATGGTCGCGTTCACCTGCTTCGGGCTGTTCCTGCTCTCGGTCTCCAACGCCTGAGTCGCGTTGACCGCCATCTGATCCGCGATACGTAGAAATGGGCCGGTAGCCGGAAACAGATCGATGGGGGACGAGTTCGAGCTCACCCTCGACGACGGCAGCCAGACCGACGTCCAGCGTGACCGCGGCTTCAACGTGGTCGGCGACCGGACCGACAACGAATCGGAGAGCGGCGAAGGCAACCAGGTCCGGCTTTCGAATCGGGGGTGATCCAGGTTTGCCCCCATAGCAGGGGGGTGAATCTGGATCACCCGGCCATGGGGGGAGTCCGGATCGCCCGGCCATGGGGGGAGTCCGGATCGCCTGATCGGAGTCATCGAGGCGGCGAGAGCGGCCGGCTCACGGGTCGGCCGGAGGCGCCGCGGAACCCCCGTTGCCCCGATGCCGAGGGCCGAGAGGGCCGAGGGGTTCGGATCTGGAAGATCGGGCCTAGAGGATCTCTTCGAGGCGCTGCTCGAGCCGCTCGGCGATCTGTTCGGCGACCGGGCCCTGGCCGAGTCGCTCGACCAGCGACTGCAGGAAGCCTTCGATCACCAGCGAACGGGCCTGGTCCCGGTCGAGACCGCGCGAGGTCAGGTAGAAGAGCTGGTTCTCGTCGACCTGTGCGATCGCCGCGGCGTGGGTGCAGCGGACGTCGTCGGCCAGGATTTCGAGGCCCGGGATGGCGTCGGCGTGGGCGTCGGTCGAGAGCAGCATGTTGCGGCACTCCTGGAACGCGTCGGTCTGCTGGGCGCCCTCGTCGACCTTGATCATGCCCCTCCAGACCGCGGTCGAGTGATCGGCGAGGACCCCGCGGAAGGCGAGGTCGGAGAACGTGTTCTCGGCTGCGTGCTCTTGCAGCGTGTCGTAATCGAGGTGCTGGCCGTTGCCGGACGCGTAGCCGCCGGTGACCCGGGCTTCCGAGCCCGGTCCGGCCAGGTTGGTGGTCATCCGGACCTTGCCGTTGCCGCCGCCGAAGCCGAGCGCTGCCCAGTCGAGGCTGGCGTCGCGTTCGACCTGGGCCCGTTGTGATGAGAACAGCCACGCCTTCTCGGAGAGGTCCTGGCTGGCCACGTAGTGGAGCTTCGCGGCCGGGCCGACCGCGATCTCGACCACGGTATTGAGCAGGGCGTCGGTCTCGTCGCTCTTCGAGCCGTAGTGCTCCCAGACCTCGGCCCGGGCTCCCTCTTCGAGCACGATCAGCGTGCGCCAGTTGACGCTCGAGCCGGGCCCGTCGAGATCCAGCTCGACCCTGATCGGCTGCTCGACCGTGACGTTGGCCGGCACGTAGACCAGCACCCCGTCGGACCATGCGGCCTCGTTGCGGGCCACGAACGGATCCTCGGCCGGGACCAGCGAGCCGAGCCGGTCGCCGAGCAGTTCGGCATGCTCGGCCACGGCCTCGGCCAGGTTCATGACCAGCGGACCACCGTGGTCGGGGATCGCCTGCTCGAGGTCGGTTATCGTCGCCTCGGCAGGAGCCGGCTCGTAGCCATCGAGGTCCAGCCGGTCGAGGTCGGTGAACTCCCACCCCTTGACCTTCCGGTCCGGCAGCGGCAGGCTTTCGATCAGAGCGGCGCCCTTTCGGCGCCGCTCGGTCAACCAGTCGGGCTCGGCGATCGTGGCGTCAGCCAATCGAGCCCTCCATCTGCAGCTCGATCAGCCGGTTGAGCTCGACCGCGTATTCCATCGGCAGCTCCTTGGTCACCGGTTCGATGAACCCGTTGACGATCATCTTCGAGGCATCCTCTTCCGACAGACCGCGGCTCTGAAGGTAGAACAGCATGTCGTCGCCGACCTTGGACACGGTCGCCTCGTGGCCGATGTCGGCGTCGTTCTCGTCGATCCGGATGGTCGGATAGGTGTCCGATCGCGAGGCTTCGTCGAGCAGCAGGGCATCGCAGACCACCTTGGAACGGGAGCCGGTCGCCCCGTCGGCGACCTCGAGCAGGCCGCGGTAGGTCGAGCGGCCGCCGTCCTTGGATATCGACTTGGAGAAGATCGAGGAGGTCGTCTTCGGGGCGCCGTGGATGATCTTGCCGCCGGCGTCCTGGTGCTGGCCGTCCCCGGCGAACGCGATCGAGAGGATCTCACCGTGGGCCTCTTCGCCGAGCAGGTAGATCGACGGGTACTTCATGGTCAGCTTCGAGCCGAGGTTGCAGTCGACCCACTCCATGGTCGCCCGCTCCTCGGCGACCGCTCGCTTCGTGACCAGGTTGAACACGTTCTGCGACCAGTTTTGGACGGTCGTGTAGCGGACCCTGGAGCCCGGCTTGCAGATGATCTCGACCACGGCCGAATGCAGGGAGTCGGTCGAATAGACCGGGGCGGTGCAGCCCTCGATGTAGTGGACGTCGGAGTCCTCCTCGGCGATGATCAGGGTTCGCTCGAACTGGCCCATGTTCTCGGTGTTGATCCGGAAGTAGGCCTGGAGCGGCATCTCGACCTTCACCCCCTTCGGCACGTATACGAACGAGCCGCCGGACCAGACGGCGGAGTTGAGCGCGGCCAGCTTGTTGTCGTTCGGCGGGATGACCGTCCCGAAATACTCGCGGATGATGTCCTCGTGCTCGCGCAGCGCGGTGTCCATGTCGGTGAAGATCACGCCCTGGGCCTCGAGCTTCTCGTTGACCTGGTGGTAGACGACCTCGGACTCGTACTGGGCGCCGACCCCGGCCAGGAACTTGCGCTCGGCCTCGGGGATGCCGAGCCGGTCGAAGGTCTTCTTGATGTCTTCCGGGACCTCGGACCAGTCGCGGCTGTTCTTCTCCGAGGCGCGTACGAAGTAGTGGATGTCGTCGAAGTCGACCTGGTTGAGGTCGCCGCCCCACTGCGGAGTCGGCCGCGACTCGAAATGTCCGTAGGCCTTGAGCCGGAACTCGCGCATCCAGTCCGGCTCGTCCTTGTACTCGGAGATCGACTCGATCACTTCGCGGCTGAGCCCTTTCGGGGCCTTGTACGCGTAGCCCGATTCCGGGTCGTGGAAGCCGAACTTCTCGGCGTAGTCGGCGTTGATCCCTTCGACCTTCTTCTTCTCGGCGATTGCCTCAGCGGTAGCCATGCTCAGACCTCCAGGGTGATCGTGTCGTCGATGATCTCGACCGGGAAAGTTCGGACCGGGCGGAAGGCCGGGAGAGTCTTCGGCCTGCCGGTGCGCAGGTCGAAAAGCGATCCGTGGCGCGGGCATTCCACCGTGCACTCGGCCGGGTTCCACTCGCCTTCGGCCAGCGGGCCGTCGTCGTGCGAGCAGCGGTCCTCGATCGCATACAGCGTGCCGTCGCAGTTGAACACGGCGATCGGCTCGCCCTCATGCTCGATGATGCGCCGTTCGCCCGGGCCGAGTTCGGCGGCCGGACAGACGGAAACGGGTGTCTTCTCTTCGGTGCTCAACTGTTCGATCGAAACCTCAGGTTGTTGCGAAAGCCACCTAAACCGACCGAGTGGCTAGGAATTGGATATTAGCGGTCCGGCCGTCCGGGCCCCTGCCCGCGAGGTCAGGATTTCGGCTTAGGCGCGCCTAATTCAGCCGTGCGCTGCGGTTCGCGGGATCGGTGGCCGGGGCGGGGCTCCGCCTCACTCGTCCCATTCGGCCGTCTTGCCCAGGCCGGCGCCCTTGACCACCTTGAGGCCGAGTAGGGCGCACTTCATCCGGGTCGCCGAGATATCGATGCCCAGCAGGTCGAGAACGAACTCCCTGGGAATCAGGATCAGCTCGTCGCGGCTCTTGCCGACCAGTTCGTCGGTCAGCATCGAGGTCGCGGCGGTCGAGATCGCGCAGCCCTTGCCCTCGAACATAACCTCGGCCACCCGGTCGTCGTCGTCGAGCCGGATGGTCACGTGCTGCTCGTCGCCGCAGAACGGGTTGGTGTCCTCGAACTCGAGGTCGGGGTCGTCGAGCCGGCCGAAGTTGTGTGGCCGCTTGTAGTGCTCGAGGATCTGTTCACGGTAGAGCTCTTCCACGCGCCTGAGCGTAGCTGAACCATCTGTCCGCACGATCCGGATAAGGTCGCGCCATGTACTCAGCGGTCGATTTCGAAGCGTTCGACGACGACGCCATCTCCAACCTCGAGGCCAAGCGGGGCGTGGCCGATCGCCTGGCCGCCTCGGCCGAGTCGGGCCAGACCATCGGGGCCGGCTCGGGCAGCACGGCCTACCTCGCGGTCAGGGCGATCGCCGCCCGGGTCGCCGCCGGCGAGCTGGAGCGGGTGACCCTGGTGCCTACCTCGCTGGAGATCGAGATGACGATCGCCGGTCTGGACCTGCCGGTGGGCGACCTGTTCGCCGACCGGCCGGACTGGCTGTTCGACGGCGCCGATGAGGTCGATCCGGCCGGCAGCCTGATCAAGGGGCGGGGCGGGGCGATGTTTCGCGAGAAGCTGTTGTTCAAGGCCACCGACGACCGGCGGGTGCTGGTCGACGCGTCCAAGGCGGTCGAGAAGCTCGGTTCGAAGTTTCCGGTGCCGGTCGAGGTCGTGCCCCGGGCCCTGCCGGTGGTCGTGCCGGAACTGGAGAGCCTCGGAGCCGTCGAGCTGCAGATCCGCACCGGGAGCGGTAAGGACGGCCCGGTGCTGACCGAGCTCGGCAACGTGATCGTCGATTGCCGGTTCGACGAGATCGCCGGCGGCCTGGAGGTCGCGATCAAGTCGACAACCGGCGTGGTCGAGTCCGGCCTGTTTCAGGGCTATGAGCCGACCCTGGTCAGCCCCTGACGGTCACCCCAGCCCCTGACGGTTATCCGGGAGGGGATTCGCTCACCGGTACGGGTCCTTGGCCGCGCGATCGTCCGAAAGCGTGGGGCTGGACTCGGCGGTCAGCTCCTCGATCGCGTCGGCGAGGTGGACCTGGTCGATGTTGCGATCGCCGCGCCCGGTCCGGATCGCGTGTGCCCGGAACAGCACGTCGGCGTGGGTGTGGCCCGCCGGCGGCTCGAAACGATAGGAGGCGAGCTCGATCAGCAGGCCGAGCGGATCGGTGAAGTAGATCGAGTCCATGAAGCCGCGGTCTTTGACCCCGCTGTGCCGGATCCCGCGCTCGTCGAGCCGCTCGACGGCCTGGTCGAAAGTGGCCGCCGAGAGGGCGAAGGCGAGGTGGTGGACCGAGCCGGGGTCGGTCGATGTGCGCTCCGGGTCCGGCGCCCGCCGCTCGTCGGTGAACACGGTGATCAGCCGTCCGTCTCCCGGGTCGAAGTAGAGATGGTTCTCGTCCTCGTTGTCCAGGTTCGGCTGCTCGAAGACGAACGGCATGCCGAGAACCCCCTCCCAGAAGTCGACCGAGGTCGCCCGGTCGGCACCGACGACGGTGATGTGGTGGACGCCCTGGCTCTGCAGCTTCCGCATCGCCGTCCGATCCTACCGCGCCGGATTGGTCGGCTCGCCCGGGCGGACGGGACGGTTCAGAGGCCGAAGACCCGGCGGGCGTCGTGCAGGGCCTCGACCAGGACGTCGATCTCGCCGGGCGTGTTGTAGGCCGCGAAGCTGGCCCGGGTGGTGGCCGGTACGTCGAGCCGCTTCATCAGGACCTGGGCGCAGTGGTGGCCGGCCCGGACCGCGACCCCGTGGCGGTCGAGGATCTCGGCCACGTCGTGGGGATGTACTCCGTCGAGCCCGAACGAGATGATCCCGGCGCGGTCGGTCGTGCCGTCCGGGCCGAACACGGTCAGGCCGGGGACCTGGGCCAGCCGGGGCAGCGCATAAGCGGTCAGCTCGAGCTCGTGCGCGCCGATGTTCTCGGGCCCGACCTCGCGGACCCACTCGACCGCAGCTCCGAGGCCCACCGCCTGCGCGATGGGAGGGGTGCCGGCCTCGAACCTGGCCGGCACCGCGGCCCACTTGATCTGTTCTTTGGTCACCTTGCTGATCATCGAGCCGCCGCCTTCGAACGGGCCCATCTGTTCCAGCAGGTCGCGGCGACCGTAGAGCACGCCGATTCCGGTCGGCCCGTACAGCTTGTGGCCGGTGAATGCGTAGAAGTCGGCCCCGATCGTGGCCATGTCGAGCGGCATCTTCGGCGCGGCCTGGGCTCCATCCACGACGGTCACCGTTCCGGCCGCCTTTGCCTCGGCCACGATCCGGGCGACCGGATTGATCGTGCCGAGCACGTTGGAGACGTGGGCCAGGGCGAGCAGCTTCGGCTCCCGGGCCAGGCCCGCTTCCAGCGAATCGCGGTCGAGCCGGCCGTCATCGTCGATCCCCACCCAGTCGAGTTCGGCCCCGGTCTGCTCGGCGACCAGGTACCACGGCACGATGTTGGAGTGGTGCTCCATCTCGGTCAGCAGGATGCGGTCGCCGGGGGCGAGGTTCGCCCGGCCCCAGGAGTTCGCCACCAGATTGAGCGCCGCGGTCGCGTTGTGGGTGAACACGACCTCGCGGCCGTCGGCGCCAATGTGGTCGGCGACAGTACGTCGGGCCCCTTCGTAAAGGGCGGTCGCCTCCTCCGAGAGCGTGTGGACTCCGCGGTGGACGTTGGCGTTGTGCTCGCGGTAGAAGCGGTCCACCGCCTCGATCACCGTGGCCGGCTTCTGGACGGTCGCGCCGTTGTCGAGGTAGACGAGCGGCCGGCCCCTGACCTCGCGGCCGAGGATCGGGAATCCGGCCCGGAGCGACTCGAGCGACCTGCTCCCGACCGACTGCGGGGGGGCCGCCGGGGTCGGGCCCGGGGAGCTCATGCGGCCCCCGCCTCGACCTCCTCCTTGATCCAGCCGTAGCCTTCGGATTCGAGCTGGTCGACCAGCTCGAATCCGCCTTCTTTGACGATCCGGCCCTCGTACATCACGTGGACCGCATCCGGCTTGACCATGTGCAGGAGTCGCTGGTAGTGGGTGATCACCAGGGCGCCCATGTCGGGCCCCGAGAACTTGTTGATGCCGTCGGCGACCGTTCGCAGGGCGTCGATGTCGAGCCCGGAGTCGGTTTCGTCGAGGATCGCCATCTGGGGCCTGAGCAGCGCCAGCTGGAGCAGTTCCATCCGCTTCTTCTCACCACCGGAAAAGCCGTCGTTGAGATAGCGGCTGGAGAAGTCCTGGGGGATGTCGGCCAGCTCCATCGCCTCGCGGGCGCGGGCGGCGAACTCCCGGATCTTCAGCGGCGGTTCGCCCTGGGCTTCGCGGTGGGCGTTGAGGATCATGCGAAGGTACTTGCTGACCGCGACCCCGGGGATCGCCACCGGGTACTGGAAGGCCATGAATATGCCGGCCCTGGAGCGCTCGTCCGGGTCGGCTTCGGTGATGTCTTCGCCGTTGAAATGGATCGTGCCCTCGGTTACTTCCAGTGCCGGGTGACCCATGACCGCGTTGGCCAGGGTCGACTTGCCGGATCCGTTGGGACCCATCAGGGCATGGATCTGACCCTTTTCGACGGAGAGGTCGAGGCCGCGGAGGATCTCCTTGTCGTCGACGCTTACGTGCAGGTTCCTGATCTCTAGCTCTGCCAAGGGAGTGGCTCCGTTCTTGCTCGCGGTTGAATTCTGGCGCCGGTCAGACGGCACTGCCGACGGCCTGCCGGCTTTCTTCGATCGGACCGGAAAACTCGACCAGCTCGGCCAGGGTGGTCCCGGCCAGGGCCTTGTTGACTCCGCCCTGAACCCTGGTCCACAGCAGCTTGGTCGCGCAGGCCCGGTCGCTGTCGGCCTCGTGGGAGCAGAGGACTTTGCCGGCCGGGGTTTCATGGAAGCATTCCATCGGGGCGATCTGTCCCTCCAGGGCCTCGACCACTTCGAGCATCGTGATCTTCTCGGCCGGCCGGGCCAGGCTGTAGCCGCCCCTCGCCCCGCGGGTCGAACTCACCAGGTCGGCCCGGCGCAGCTTCGCCACAAGGTGCTCCAGATAGGAGAGCGGCAGGCGCTCTGCCTCGGCGACCGCGCTCAGCGAAACCGGCCCCGAGTCGGGCTGTCGGCCCAGCTCCACCATCAGGCGGACCCCGTACTCGGCTTTGGTCGAAAACAGCATGAATTCAAATCCTAGAGCATTAGTCAGGTTTCCCCGGAGACCGCCGCCGATTCCGCATCAGACGGCGTCTGAGTCGCCGCCACGGGGAGACCCTGAGCGTCCCTCCGGCCGAGGACCTGAAGGTCCGGGCGAGGGCCGAGCCCTCGAACTCGCCGGGTCGTGGCAGCTCGATCCGGATCTCGACCTGACCGGCGCTCGAATGGGAGGTTTCGGTCATCCCGGGGACCAGTCCCTGGAACAGGTCCCGGGCCGAGCGGTTCTCGACCAGGACGAGGGCGAGGAAGTACTCGATCCCCTGATCTGCGGCCCGCCGGGCCAGCCTCTTCAAGAGGACGGTGCCGAGCCCCTGGCCCTGCCAGGCGTCGACCACGATTATCGCGACCTCCGCTTCGTTGCTCGGGCGGGTCCGGACATACCGGGCGACGCCGATCAGCGAGCCGTCTTCGGGGTCGACCGCGATCAGCGCTTCGTGGTTGACGTGATCGATCTCGGTCAGATACTCCAGGTCGCTGTCGCTCAGCCTCTGGACCGGGGCGAAGAACCGCTGGAACCTTGTTTCGGGTGTCAGTTGCTCGAATGCGGCGACCATCAGGTGCTTGTCTGCCGGCTGGATCGGCCGGACCAGGAACTCGATACCGGGACGGAGCGCCACCGTTTCGCTGGCCTGCGTATCCCGCCCCTTTTCGCCGGCGTCTCGGGAGTGGTTGGCCGGTGCCGGAGTCACGGCTCGATCAGTCCCTGGCGGATCGCGAAACGGACCAGCTCGACCCGGTCGCGCATTCCCAGCTTTTTCATCGCGCTGGCCCGGTGGTTCTCTACCGTCTTCTCGGACAGGTGGAGCATCTCGGCAATCTCGCGGCTCGTATTCGCCTCGGCCACCAGCTTGACTATTTCCTCCTCGCGCGGGGTCAGGCCCGAGTCGTCCTGGCTGCCCCGTTCCAGCACATCGCGGATCAGCGCACGCTGGGCGCCCGGGCTGAGGAACGGCTCGCCGCGCCGGACCGATTCGATCGCCGCCAGCAGGTCCGAGTCGGCCTGCGACTTGAGCACGTACCCGGAGGCGCCGGCCTTGAGGGCCTCGAACAGGTAGCGCTCGTCGTCGTGCATCGAAAGGATCAGGACCGCGACCTCAGGGGCCTGCCGCTTGACCTCCCGGGTCACCTGGAGGCCGGTCAGACCCGGCATCTTCACGTCCAGGATCGCCAGGTCGGGGCGTTCCCGGACCACCAGGTCGCGTGCCTCGATCCCGTCGGCCGCTTCGGCGACCACTTCGAGGTCTTCCTGGCGTTCGAGCAGCAGCCGGATCCCGGACCGGACGATTCCATGGTCGTCGGCGATCACGATCTTCACCGCCCGGCCTCCTCGGACAAGGCGTTCTGCGGGTCCGGCCCCGTCGGGCCGGGCCCTTCGTCCCGATCGGCCCGGGCCGGAACGGTCAGCCGCACGGTGGTGCCGCGGCCGGGGCGGGACTCGATGTCGAGGTCACCGCCCGCGAGCAGCGCCCGCTCGCGCATTCCGCCGAGGCCGAGCCCGGTGTTCGATTCGGCGAACGTGAACCCCGATCCGTCGTCACCGACCTCCAGCACCATCCGGTCATCGTCGCGCTTCAGCGTCACCTCGATCCGCCCGGCTCCGCTGTGACGGATCGCATTGCCGAGTGCCTCCTGCGAGACCCGGTAGATCACCAGCTGGGTTTCGGGATCCAGCCCGCCCGGGTCGCCCTCGCAGCTGAATGCGGTCTCCACTCCCCGCCGGCCGAGCTGCTCGATCTGTCCGCCGATTGCCGCTTTCAGGCCGAGGTCGTCCAGCGCGGTCGGCCGGAGCTGGCGTGCCACGGCCAGCAGCTCGTCCATCGCCTGGTGGGCCAGCTCCCTGGTTTCGGCGATCTCTGCCCGGAGCTCGGGCGGGGCGGTGGCCCTGGCCGCTTCCAGCCTGAGCAGGACCCCGGTCAACGACTGGTTCACCTGGTCGTGGAGGTCGCGGGCGACCCTGGCCCGTTCTTCTTCCTGGGCCTCCAGTGCGGCGCTCGAGCTGCGCCGGCGCTCGGCTTCGAGCCGGCGCATCATCCGCAGGAAGGCAAGCTCGAGCCGCTCTACCTCTTCGGTTTCCGCCTTGCCGTCGATCTCCGGAGGCAGGTTTGCCCCCGGGGTGCTGAGGTCGACCTTCTCCATTTCGTCGATCAGGCTCTCCAGCGGGTTGAACCGGCGCCGCAGCAGAGCCACGTTGAGCAGGCAGGTCAGGCCGACCGCGACGGCGGCCAGCAGGACCAGCGCCTCGGTGTCTCCCCAGCCGAGGCCGGCCACCGTTGCGGCGCCGATCGTGGCCAGGGTGACCATGGCCGCGTTCAGGATCAGGACCTCGGTGAAGATCGGGCGTCGCTTCATCGCTCCCCAGTCTTCCTGATCGGCCCGGCCGGCGTTAGGGGGCGCAGGAACGGATCAGGGGGCCAGCCCCTATGGACATGGCCGCGGCATTGCTGCAGAATCTGGGTTTCGAGTCGCGGGCAACCGTCCGCACCACCAATTCCAAGGAGTTCGAATGACCACCACCCGGCAGTCCACCTTCGGCGCGACCCTGAGGACCACGATCCTCCTGGCCACCCTTTCCGGGCTGCTGGTCGCGATCGGCTATCTGGTCAGCGGCGGCAATCCGAGCACCACCCTGATGTTCCTCGGATTCGCGGTGGCGATGAACTTCTTCTCCTACTTCTTCAGCGACCGGATCGCATTGAAGATGAGCCGGGCCCAGCCGATGGAGGAGTCGGACAACCCGCAGTACTTCCAGATGGTGCGCGAGCTCTGCCAGCGGGCCGAGATCCCGATGCCACGGCTATATGTGATCCCCCAGGACCAGCCCAACGCGTTTGCCACCGGCCGCAACTACAACCATTCGGCGGTGGCCGTGACCGACGGCATCACCCGGCTGCTTTCGACCGACGAGCTGCGCGGCGTGATCGCCCACGAGCTGGCCCACATCAAGCACCGCGACATCCTGATCCAGTCGGTCGCCGCGACGATCGGCGCCGCGATCACCTACATCGGCTACATGCTGCTCTGGTTCGGCAACGACAACAACTCGCCGCTCGGCCTGATCGGCTCGCTGGCGATGGTGCTGCTGGCCCCGCTGGCCGCATCGATCATCCAGATGGCGGTCTCCCGGCAGCGTGAGTTCGCGGCCGACGCCGGCGGCGCGGCGATCTGCGGCAACCCCGAGTCGCTGGCCAGCGCGCTTCTGAGGCTGGAGCAGGGGGCCAACGAGATCCCGATGAAAGGCCATGTCAGCGAGGCCTCGGAGCCGCTCTACATAGTTAAGCCGTTCAAGGCGAAAGGCCTGGCCGGCCTGTTCTCGACCCATCCCCCGATCGACGAGCGGGTCAAGCGGCTGCGCCAGATGCGGCCCTCGCTCTAGCGCCCATCGCGGTCGGGCAGCTGCCCTGCCGGGACGGCCTCTCAGGCCGCGACCGAAGCGGGTTCGTCTTCGCCCGGGGCCAGCTCGAACAGCCCCCAGGGCGGGTTGGCGTTGATCAGGCGGCCGGGCCGGCAGCTGGCCCGGAAGCTGGCGAAGCCCAGGTCGGGGTGGCTGCCGGTGACCGTGTAATCACCTTCCGGCAGGTTCACCCAGAGCACCCCGCCATCGCCGGTCGAGCGGTCCAGCCCGGGAGTGGGGATGACGTCGGCGTTGAAGTAGACCGGTTCGGCCGGCGAGTTTCCGTCCCGGTCGACCAGCGTTGCCTGCGCATCGGCGATGCCGTGCGGGCGGAAGTCGTGGAAGTCGTCGAATTCACCGAAGCCGCGTCCCTCTTTCTTGAAGAAGGTCGAGACCACCCCGCTGGCCACCAGCTCGTTCGTCTCGGGGTCCCGCTCGGCGCCGACGATTTCGGCCAGCGCGTTGTAGACGCCCTCCTCGGGTACCTGGAAGTTGACCCGCTCGAGGTCCCGCCCGCAGGTGAAGAACGTCTGCAGGTAGATCCGGTGGTAGCCGGGCATCGAGACATATGGAGTGACCCGGGTCCGGTCGGGCACCCGCAGCCGGTAGGCGCCGTTGGGTCCGGCCACCGCCTTGATCTCCGGCAGCTCGGCGATCCCGATCTCGGCGCCCTCCAGCCGGTCCGTATTCCCGCCGAAAATGAACGCATAGGCGTTGCCGCTGATCGAAACGTGCTGGTCGGGATCCTGGTTGCTGGGGCCTGGCACAACGTCCTCCGTCTCGGGGTCGTTCCGGCCGGCAACCCGTTCGGGGTCCCGGTCCGGCGTGGCCGGCACTCTAGCCGGTATCGGCAATCCTCACCGTGATGAACGGCGCCACGAGGACTTTCGGCGCCGAACCCGCTTACCCGCTATAGTTTGTGAAGTACTGGAAACCTGATAGAGATTTAGGGGATTGACCTAGATGCCGGCGCACGCGACCAAAACAGCTTCAGTTCAGGAGATCACGCCCCAGGAGGCCTTCGGAGAGATCCAGGATTCCGACGTCGTGCTGATCGATTCGCGCGAGCCGCACGAGTACGCCGAGGCGCACCTCGAGGGGGGCATCCTCGTCCCGCCGGCCACGATCGCCGACCAGATCACAGAGAAGGCGCCCGACCGCTCGGCTCGGACCATCGTCTACTGCCGGGTCGGGGCACGCTCGATGGTAGCGGCGCAGCAGCTCGCCGAGATGGGCTACGAAGACGTCGCCTCGGTGGGCGGTGGAATCATCGAATGGCAGGAGCAGGGGTTGCCGGTCGTGGCTGCTGCGGCGCTGACGCCGGAGCAGCGCGACCGGTACTCGCGCCACACCCTGCTGCCCGAAGTCGGCGTGGAAGGCCAGGCTAAACTGCTCGACGCCAAGGTGCTGCTGCTCGGCGCCGGAGGCCTCGGTGCCCCGACCGCGCTCTACCTGGCCGCGGCCGGCATCGGCAGGATCGGCCTGGTCGACGATGACGTGGTCGATTCCTCGAACCTGCAGCGGCAGGTGATCCACAACACCGAGCGGGTCGGAGAGTCGAAGACCGGCTCCGCCCGGAAGACGATCGAGGCGCTCAACCCGGACGTCGAGGTGGTCGAGTACAACTTCCGGCTGGATGCCGGCAACATCCTCGAGACGATCGCCGAATACGACATCATCGTCGACGGTGCCGACAACTTCCCGACGCGCTACCTGTTGAACGACGCGTCGGTCCGGTTGAACAAGCCGGTCGTTTCGGCCTCGATCCTTTCGTTCGACGGCCAGATCTCAACCTTCGTGCCGTTCGAGGGTCCCTGCTACCGCTGCCTCTACCCGACCCCGCCGCCGCCGGAACTTGCACCGAGCTGCTCGGCCAACGGCGTGCTCGGGGTGATGGCCGGCGTGATGGGGTTGCTGCAGGCCAACGAGGTGATCAAACTGGTGCTCGGGATCGGCGAGCCGCTGGTCGGGCGCCTGTTGCTCTACGAAGCGCTCGGCACCCGCTTCACCGAACTGAAGGTCCGGCGCGATCCCGAGTGCCCGATCTGCGGGCCGGATGCAGCCGAGCTGCCGGAGTCGGAGCTGGGCCAGTTCCCCGACTACCAGGCTTTCTGCGGCGCCTGAACCGGTCCGCCGAACCGCTAGGATCACGCCATGCCGACCGTCAAGGTTCCCCCTGTGCTCCGCCAACACACTTCCGGTGCGACCGAGGTGGAGGTCGACGGAACGACCGTGGGCGAGGTCCTGAGCGGTCTGGTGGGCGAGTACCCGGAGACGGGAGAGCAGCTCTTCGCCGAGGACGGCGGGCTGAACCGCTTCGTCAACGTCTACCTCAATGATGAAGACGTCCGCGTGCTCGACGGGCTCGAAACCGGGGTCTCCGGCTCCGACACGGTGATGATCCTGCCGGCGATGGCCGGCGGTCGCTGACCCGGAACCGGAACCCGTTCGTGAGCTGAGACGCGGCCGGTCCGTGCCGGGCAGGCGGGACGGGCTATGCTGGGCCGGTCCGGACCATTCGGATCCGGTGCCACGCCAAGGAGAGCCGCGAGCATGATGCCTGGATTGCGAATCGGAAAAGGAGCGCTGATTCCGGGGTCGCTGTTCTTCGCGCTGCTGGTAGTTGTCCTGCTCGGTCAGACCGGTTGGACCACGGTGGCCCGTGGGGAAGCTGCGGCCGGTTCTCCGTCTCGCGCCGCGGGATCGCTGCCCCCCGAGGACTTCGAGCCCGGCTATCTGCGGCTCGAGCTGACCCAACGAGTTCCGGTGCTGAGAAACCGGAACCAGGTCGCCAAGGGCGAGCTCGAGGTCTCGCATTCCGGTGCACCCATGGCACGTCAGGTGAGCTTGTGCCTCAGGCGGGGCTCTTGGCAAAAGGCGATCCGCCTGAGCGGGCATCGCTGCGACCGGCTGGGGACCATGGGCGGAACTCTGGCAGTGGTTCGTCTCCTTTCGTTCAGGATGAGAAAGGCGGCTCGGCCTGGCACGTACTTCACCAGGGCGGTGCTCAGGTCTTGGGGGTTCAAGACCAGGAAGGTCCGGATCCGGCTGCGGGTGGCCCGATCGGGCTAACGGCGGCCGGGGCCGCTCCGCTCGCCGGCGGTCAGTCCTCGGGCAGCTCGACCTCGCGCTTGAGGATCTTGCCGGTGGGGCCTTTTGGCAGCTCGTCGACGAACCAGATCGTGCGGGGGTACTTGTAGGCGGCGACCTTGGACTTCATATAGGCGCGCAGTTCGTCCTCGTCGGCGTCGGCGCCTTCCTTGAGCGCGACCGCGGCGCCGACCTCCTCACCTAGCGATTCGTCGGGCACGCCGACCACCGCCGCCTCGCGTACCGCGGGGTGCTCGTACAGGACCTCCTCCAGCTCGCGGGGGTAGACGTTGTAGCCGCCGCGAATGATCAGGTCCTTCTTGCGGTCGACGATGAACAGGTAGCCGTCCTCGTCGGCCGTGGCGATGTCGCCGGTGTGGAACCAGCCGCCCCTCATCACCTCTTCGGTGGCGTCGTCGCGGTTCCAGTACCCCTTCATCACCAGAGAGCCGCGCATCACGATCTCCCCGGGCTCGCCGTCCGGTACTTCGTTGTCGTCGTCGTCGACCAGCCGGATCTCGGTGTCGCCGACCGGAGTGCCGATCGAGCCCGGCTTGCGCTCCCGGTCCGGGGTGTTGAACGTACCCATCCCGTTGGTCTCCGACAGCCCGTAGCCCTCCAGCACCTTGCAGTCGAACGCCTGGTCGAATCCGCGCAGGATCTCGACCGGTAGCGCGCTGCCCCCGCTGACGCACAGCTCCAGGCTGGACGCGTCGCGGTTCTCGCGCTCGGGGTCGTTGAGCAGCGCCGTGTACATGGTCGGCACGCCGCCGAACACGGTCGCCCCGTCGCGCTCGATCACCTCGAGCACCTTGCCGGGCTCGAAGCGCGGGACCAGGGTCATCAGGCCCTGCGCGGCCACCGACACGTTCATGATCGAGTTCATGCCGAAGACGTGGAACAGCGGCAGGGTCGCGACGGTCACCGAGTCCGGGCCGGCGTCGACCAGGTCCAGCGCCACCTGGGCCGAAGTGGCGATGTTGGAATGGGTCAGGGTCGCTCCCTTGGGGGTCCCGGTCGTACCCGACGTGTAGATGATCACCGCCGGGTCGTCGTCGGCCCGGTCGGCCACCTCGGCGACCGGTTCGCTGCCGCCCAGGATGCCCTCGAACTCGCCCGGGACCACGACGACCAGGTCGACCCCGGCCGCTTCGCTGCCGGCGGTCGCTTCGTCGGAGAACCCGTGCCACGAGACCAGCACCTTGGCGCCCGAGTCGGTCAGGTGGTACTCGACCTCTCCGGCCTTGAGCAGCGGGTTGAGCGGGACCACGACCGCCCCCAGGCGCAGGGCGCCGTAGTAGACGACCGGGAAGTAGGGAACGTTGGGCAGCTGGATGGCGACCCGGTCGCCCGCCTCCACACCGTGGGCGCGCAGCATCCCGGCGGCCAGCGCGGCCGCCCCGTCGAGCGCGGCGTAGTTGAGGACCGTGTCGTCCAGCTTGACGGCCGGTCGGTCGGGCGACTCCGCCGCCGCGGCTGAAAGTACTTCTGCGAAATTGCTCATCTCTTCTCCACTCCGCTGGTTGACGTTGGTGTCAGCTGGTCAGGGTGCCGCCGTCGACCGGGAGCACGATCCCGGTCACGTACGAAGCGGCGTCGCTGGCCAGGAACAGCGCGGCGGCGACCAGTTCGCGCGCCTCGCCCTTTCGTCCGGCCGGAACCCGGAGCATGATCTGGTCCAGGTAGCCGTCCGGGTACTGGTCGGTCATCTCGGACGCGAAGAACCCGGGCGCCAGCGCGTTGACCCGGATCCCCTTGCGACCGGTCCACTGCTGGGCGAGGTCCCGGGTCAGGCCGATGATCGCGGCCTTGGACGAAGCGTAGGCGGCCTGCGGCAGGAAGGCCGAGGTCGAGCCGAGCACGCTGCCGATGTTGACCACGCTGCTGCCGGGCTCCATCACGCGGCCGCAGGCCTGCGCCATGAAATAGGAGCCGTTCAGGTTGATCTCGATGACCTTCCGGAAGTCGTCCGGGTCCTCGCGGGTGGCCGGTGCGGCCGTCCCGATCCCGGCGTTGTTGATCAGCACGTCGACCTTGCCCAGCCGTTCGACCGTCTCGGCAACTACGTGATCGCAGTCCTCGGGCTTGGCGACGTCGGCCGGCACCGCGATGCAGCGCCGCCCCAGGGCTTCGACCGCCTCGCGGGTCTGCTCCAGCTTCTCGACCCGGCGGGCGCAGATCGCGATGTCGGCGCCGGCCTCGGCCAGCCCGGTGGCGAAAGCCACGCCGAGGCCGGACGACGCACCGGTGACGATCACGACCCTGTCGTCGAGGCGGAAGTTGTCGATGATGCTGCGTTCCGGGTCCATGCCCGAACCATACCCGGGGCGGCTTCAGCGGTGAAACCCCGCATCGTCACATCGTCCGGCCCGGCGGCCGGCCGCACGGTGCCTAGCCTGGGAAGTGGGGGGCTTCGCCGGGGTCGGTCGGTTCCCCCGGGTCGGCAAACCGGCCCGATCGGGGCTCACCTTCCGGCTCGGGGCCGGCCGGTTCGGGGGCCAGGCTTTCGAGGATCCGGCGGGCCTGCTCCGCCGCGCTCGGTGGCACGACGACGTCGCGGGGGCCGGCGGCCAGGAAGTCGGGCACGTCGAAGCCGCGGTTGCGACGGACCATGCTGGGGATCCCTTCGCCGCTCAGGATGCCCTGGATCATCTCGGCTTCGGCCTGGTTGGTGGCGTAGGCCACCTGCACCGGTTCGTTTTCAGGCCGTTTGAAGAACGACATCCTCGACCGCTCCGTCCCGGATCGAAAAGCCCTTGACCACCGGCTCCCCGGGGCGCTCCAGCGAGACGATCAGGTAAACCGCGTCGGGCCAGCCGGAAGCCAGGTTGATGTCGGTCTGGGAGGGGTAGGCCGGGGTGCGGGTGTGCGAATGGTAGATCGCCACCACCTCCTCGCCCATCTCGTCGATCTTGTTCATCAGGTCCAGCTGCTCCGACGGGGCGATGCTGTACCGGAAAGGGCTGGCCTCGGCGTTGGTCGCCCGGAAGACCACCCGGGCCTCGCCGTCGTTCCCGCTGACCAGGCCGCAGCACTCGTTCGGCGCGTCCTCTTCGGCGTGCTCGATCATCTGATTGAGCAGCGTCTGGCCGATCTTCACGGGCCTACCACCAGCTGGTGGCGTCGATGTCGCCGAGTTCGTCGAGGCTCTTCGTGTAGACCCCCGACGAGAGGTACTTCCAGCCGCCGTCGGGGATCAGGAAGACCACGTTGCCGCTGTCCATCTCGCCGGCGATCCGGGCCGCGATCGCGGCCACCGCGCCGGACGAGACCCCGGCGAACACGCCCTCGTCCTCGAGCAGTCGCTTGGTCCAGACGATCGCGTCGCGGTTGGACACCATGATCTTCCGGTCGAGCAGGGAGAGGTCGATGATCGGCGGGATGAAGCCGTCGTCGAGCGAGCGGAGCCCCTGTACGAGTTCACCCTGCATCGGCTCGGCTGCGACGATCATCGTGTCGGGGTCGGCCTCCTTGAAGCGGCGGCCGTTCCCCATCAGCGTGCCGCCGGTCCCGAGGCCGGCTACGAACGCGTCTACCGAGTCGATCTCCTCGAGTATCTCGACCGCGGTGCCGTCGTAATGGGCCTGCGGGTTGGCCTCGTTTCCGTACTGGTAGGGCATGTAGTACTGCGGATCGGCGGCCATCTCGAGGGCGAGCTCGACCGAGCCGTTGGACCCTTTCGCGCCCTCGGAGAAGACGATGTCGGCGCCGTACATCTGCAGCAGTTTGACTCGCTCTGAAGTGACGTTGTCCGGCATCACCACCTTGAGCGGGTACCGTCGCCGGCGGCAGATCATCGCCAGCGAAATCCCGGTGTTTCCGGAAGTCGGTTCGAGGATGGTCTGGCCCGGTCCGATCGCCCCGGACTGCTCCGCCGCTTCGATCATGCTCCTGGCGATCCGGTCCTTCACCGACCCGGTGGGGTTGGCCGACTCGAGCTTGGCGAAGATCTTGACCTCGGGGTTCGGCGACAGGGTCGACATCTCGACCAGCGGCGTATGGCCGATCGAAGCGACGATGTCGGTGAAAGTTCCCCCGCAGGGCTTGTTCAGGAGGTCGTAATAGGGGCTCATCGATCAGGTGCCTAGGGCCGAAGCCTACTTCATAAAGTGTAGTCGCTCGCCGGTTCGGCTCGCGATGCAGCGGGAATTCGTGCGATACTCGCCGCAGCTGTGCTTCTCGACAACAATCTGGTTCGGAGGGTTTGAGGTTATGAAGAAGTCTCGTTTGCTGACGCTGATGGCGGCTTTGATGCTGGTCGCGGCGATGGCGTTCGCAGTCGGCTGTGGCGGTGACGACGACAGCAGCTCGGGCAGTTCGGATGACATCTCGTCGGAGCTGATCACGGATGGCACGCTGACCGTCGGTTCCGACATCCCGTTTCCGCCGTTCGAGTTCGGCAAGCCGCCGGCCTACGATGGATTCGACATCGACATGATCAACGAGATCGCCAATCGGCTCGAGCTCGACGTCGACATCCAGGACACCTCGTTCGACACGATCTTCACCGACGTCGCCCAGGGCAAGTTCGACGTGGTCGCCTCGGCCTCGACGATCACCCCCGAACGTGAGAAGACGGTGAGCTTCTCGAGCCCCTACTACGAGGCCGAGCAGGCCCTGCTGGTTCCGACCGGGTCCGACATCAAGACCGTCGAGGACCTCGACGGCAAGACGGTCGGCGCCCAGGACGGCACCACCGGTGAGGCATACGCCAACGACGAGACCAACGCGGCCAGCGTCCGTGGCCTGCCCAACGGCCCGGCCGCGATCTCGGCGCTCCAGGCCGGTCAGGTGGATGCGACGATCATCGACCAGCCGGTCGCCCAGGACGCGATCGACAAGGGCCAGTCCGGGTTCGAGCTGGCCACCACGATCCCGACCGGTGAGCTCTACGGGCTCGCTTTCGCCCAGAACACGCCGGCGATCCTGGAAGCGGTCAACGGCGCTCTCGACGACATGAAGGACGACGGCGCGCTGAACGACATCTACCAGAAGTGGTTCAAGATCGACGCGCCCGAGAGCGTGCTCAAGAAGACCGGCTCAGCTGCGCCGGACGAGGAGTCAAGCTAGGAAGCAACGGGAGAGTAGAGGCGCCGGAAGGCGCCTCTACTCTTTCGCGATGTGCCCGTTGGTCCCGGTGCGGGGCGACGCGGGGCCGGGCCCTACGGTGCCGCCGGTGGTCAGGAGAGGATTGAGCGGTGGAGCAGTTCTTCAACACCTATTTCGACTTCGGCATCATGGGGGACTACTTCGGTGACGTCCTCAACGGTTTCTGGTGGACGATCAGGCTGTCGGTCTTCGGTGGCGTTCTGGCCCTGATCTGGGGGCTGATCCTCTCGGTGCTCCGCCAGCTCCCCGGCAGGCTGCTGTCGCCGATCCGGATCCTGGCGATCGCCTACATCGATGCGCTGCGCGGGATCCCGATGCTGCTCACCCTGCTGCTGATCGCCGGGGGCCTCGGCACGCTGGCCTCCCAGGACGCGATCCCCAAGGAGATCGGCATTCCCAACTGGCTGGGATACCCCGATCCCTTCTGGTACGGGGTGATGGCGCTGACCCTGACCTACGGCGCCTACATGGCCGAGGTCTACCGGGCCGGCATCGAGGCCGTACCCAGAGGGCAGATGGAGGCGGCCCGGTCGCTCGGCATGAGCCACGGCCAGGCGATGCGATACGTGATCGTCCCCCAGGCGGTGCGCAAGGTGATCCCGCCGCTGCTCAACGATTTCATCGCGCTGATGAAAGACACTTCGCTGGTTAGCGTGCTCGGCTTCGTCGAGGTGGTGCAGGTCGGCCAGGATGTCTACTCGGAGACCTTCAACCCGTCCGCGCTGACCCTCGGTGCGATCATGTTCCTGGTCTTCACGATCCCGCTGGCCAGGCTTACGGACTGGCTGATCAAGAGACAGGAATCGAAGTTTGAGAGAGGCATCCCGTGACCGAAACGATCCTCAAGGTGAGCGACCTGAAGAAGAGCTACGGCGATCTCCACGTGCTTGCCGGCATCGATTTCGAGCTGAACAAGGGCGAGGTGGTCTGCGTGATCGGGCCCAGCGGCTCCGGCAAGAGCACACTGCTGCGCTGTCTCAACATGCTCGAGCTGCCCGACGCCGGCAGGATAGAGCTCCACGGCAACGAGATCTACGGTGGTGGAAAGCCGAAAGACCTCGACGTGTTGAGGCGCGAGGTCGGCATGGTCTTCCAGCAGTTCAACCTTTTCCCGCACATGTCGGCAAAGGGCAACGTGACGATCGCCCAGGACAAGGTCCGGAACCGCAAGAAGAAGGACTGCGACGCGCGCTCGATCGAACTGCTGAGCGAGGTCGGGCTGGCGGACAAGATCGACGAGTACCCCGACCGGATGTCCGGTGGGCAGCAGCAGCGGGTCGCGATCGCCAGGGCGCTGGCGATGGACCCGGAGGTCATGCTGTTCGACGAGGTGACCAGTGCGCTCGACCCCGAGCTGGTCAAGGGCGTGCTAGACGTGATGCGGAACCTGGCCGAGAGCGGGATGACGATGGCCTGCGTGACCCATGAGATGGGCTTCGCCCGCGAGGTCGGAGACCGGGTGATCTTCATGGACGGCGGGGTGGTGGTCGAGCAGGGTGACCCCGACCAGGTCCTGGGCAATCCCCAGGAGAAGCGGACCAAGGAGTTCCTCGGCCTGGTCCTCTCGCACTGAGCCGGCGTGGCCGGGGTTGCTAACTTCCCGGCATGAGATCAGGGAACGGGTTGAAGGTCGGGGATCAGCCGGCAGGAGGCATCGGGGCGGCGGCCCTGGTCCTGCTTGCGCTCGGGGCGTTAGTTGCGCTGGCGATGGTTGCGCTGCCCTCCGAATCGCGGGCAGCCGGGAACGAAGTCCGGATCAGCGGCAAGGTCTACCGGTTCAACCACATGGACACGCCGATCCCGGGTGCGGTCATCAAGGTGCGCGAGTACCCGGGGCTCCGGGCCGTTTCCGATTCGGTCGGTGACTACGAACTCGAAGTGCCCGACGACGCCAACGTGACGCCCTATCTGGTTGCCGGCGATATCGAGCCGGGCGGCAACCCGATGTCGAACCACTACAACGAGATCGACCTGCAGACGTTCCATCCCCGCGGCGACGACATCGAGAACGCCAACTTCCAGACCCCGACCGATGCCGAGTACATCGGGTTGAAGGCGATCCTCGGGGTTCCGTCCGATCCGGCGGATCCGTTGAGCCGGCCGGACCAGTGCGTAGTCGTGACCACCTCGTCGGCCCGCAACGTCCGCGGGGTCGACTATCAGACCTTCTGGGACCGCACGCCTCACGGGGTCGCCGGGGCCACCGCGTTCGCCGCCCCGGCCGTCCCCGGACCGATCTACTTCAACGAGCACGTGATACCCGATCGCTCGGAAACGGCTTCGTCAGCGGACGGTGGGATCGTCTGGGACGTGGTCCCGACCGGGACGTTCCGCATGATCGGGCAGCATCCGACCACGAGGTTCGCGAGCTTCCTGGCCACCTGCGCCCCAGGCCGTGTGGTCAACGCCAATCCGCCGTGGGGCATGTATGAGCTGTCGCCCGGGGAGCAGCCATTGGCCGCGAGCAACGTGGCTGCGAAGCCGCTCGACCCGAAGGTGAAGCGCCAGGGCCGGCGGGCGCGAACCGTCCAGGCCCGGATCGAGACGGCGGAGCGGATCGGGTTCGACGCCCGGCTGGTCAGGAGCGGCAAAAAGATCGCCGGCAAGCGGCTGGACCAGATTAACCCGGGCACCAAGCGAGTCAGGTTCAAGGTCGGCCCGAAGGTCAGGCCGGGCAAGACCCGGCTGCAGGTCAGGCTGACCGACCGGTCCGGGGTGACCGTGAAGACGGTTCACCGGCTGAGGCTGCCGAAAATCAGTCCCGGGGGGTAGCGACCGGCCCGGTGTCGGGCCGGACCAGGTCGCGCAGGTACTGGCGCCAGAGCGGCTCGATATCGCGCATCGGGAGATCGAACGCGGCTTCGAGGTTGGCTTCCGGCCCGTCTTTTCTCAACCGGGCGACCAGCAGTTCGCAGGCCCCGCCGCCGCGGTAGTCCTCGAGCAGGTCGAAGATCGTGCCGCCCAGCAGGATCGCGTCACGCCGGCCGGGCGGGAAGGCGGGCCGTGAGCCTTCGCGCAACCGCCGGATGACCGCCGCCCGGTAGAGGTCGACCTGGCGGGCGAAGTGCTGGCCGGCGCCCTCGACCAGCCAGGCCCAGTTCAGGTAACGCAGGAAGCGGCCGGGGGTCCAGGGGGGAGGTATGGCGCCGTTGTTGACGGCGACCACGATCTGCGTGTACAGCCGCTCGGCGGTACCGCGAAGGGCCTCCAGCGAGGCTTCACCCGCGGCGCGCCGGACCATCGCCGACTCGCCGAGAACGTGAACCTCGGTGGCCATCGGCCATCCGGCCAGGTACCTCCGCCCGGCCGGTGCCGCCGACCAGCGGACCGCCGGCAGGAACGGATGGGCCATGGTCAGCCAGGCCGGCGAAGGGTGGATGATCACCGTGACTCCGCTGGGCACGATCTCGAAGCGCTCTTCCAGCCGCAGGCTCAAATCCTCGAGCCGGTCAATCAGCTCCTCGGCGTAGCTGCGGTCGTCCTCCTCGTGCCGGGCACTGAAGGTGAGCGATGTCGTTTCGATCCAGGTCATGCGGCGCGGCCGGAGCCTACTCAGCGGCCCGGTCGGCCGGGGCCGGCCCGATCGGGCCCGATGCAGCACCGGGGCCGGGCAGCGCCCGGCCCGGGGGTCAGTCAGTTTCGCTCGGGCGGTGGATCAGGCGAAGGCCGGCTCGCGGCTTCCGTCGCATACCGCGCGAATCTCGGCGCTCGCCCGTTCGAACTCCTCGTCGGCCATCACCGGGGTGCCTTCGAACGGGAGGTCACGGTCGATCTCGGCCCAGGACCGGCAGCCCTGGTATTCCTCGCGGACCCTCACCGTGACCGGCCTCGGGATGCGGTGGACCCGCAGCAGCACCAAATGCAGCGGGTGCCGCGGCTTCCAGTTGAGTCGCTTGGCCGCGTAGTCGGTGGTCCATATGTAGTAGGGGGAGAGCCCGTCCACGACCTTCGGGTTGTCGATCGTGATGTGCTCTGCCACTTCCGCCCAGGCCCTGATCCGGACGCGATCGGGCTGGGGGATGCCGCCGTCCTGCAGCAGGGCGCGGGCCGGCGGCTCTTCGTCCGGCCAGACGCCTTCTTCGAGCGCGCGGTCGAGTTCGGGGTGGTGGGAGGGACGCACCAGGTCGTTGCGCTGGTGGTCGAACGTGGGGTAGAGGAAGAAGCGGTCATGCTCCAGCTCGAAGTGCTTGTTTTCTTCGCGAATTCCGCCCTTACGCAGGGTAAGCAGCTGTTCGCCTTCGGCCAGGGCTCGTACGGTCACGGCCCATTCCTTGAACGCAATTGGCATAGGGATCTCAGTCGGGGGTAGAGGTTGCCACGGACACGTGCGGGGGACGTGTTCAGTCGGGCACTCGGCCCCGGGGCCCCGCAAGGACGCCCGACTTTACAGAATGGTTACGAAAGAATCAAGCATTGTGTGGATCGTCACGCGGACGATCGGCGCTGGAGCCGGAGCAGTCCGGCGGGGCCGGCGGTGACGGTCCAGCCCGGGGGTACGAACACGGTCGCCTGCTCCAGATCGATGACCGCCGGGCCGCTCCGGTCGTCGAAAGTTCCCGTTTCGAGCCGGATCTCGGGGCCGGCCTCAAGCGATCTGCGGCGCACGGTGACCAGCTCGATCGGCGCCTCCGGATCGACGTAGCCGTAACGTTCGAGGTGGGCGGCCTCGAACCTCTCCCGCAGCACGGCCGGATCGCCGGTCCGGTCGGCCACCGTGAGTTCGAACGACTGTCCCCGGTAGCGAAGGTCCCAGGCGACTTCATCCGCGTCGCCGATCAGTTCGGCGAGCACGGTCTCGCTCAGCTCGGCCTCGTCCAGCAGCACGGTCCGGACCCGGTCGCTGCGCCGGTCGGCGGCGGCCAGGCCGAGGGCGCTGAACACGCCGCCGGTCCGCGGGATCAGGATGCGGTCGATGTCGAGCTGGTCGGCCACCGCCGCCGCGTGCAGCGGCCCCGCCCCGCCGAAGGCCAGCAGGGCGAAGTCGCGGGGATCGAGGCCGCGTTCGACGGTCATCACCCGCAGTGCCCTGACCATCTCCGACACGGCCACGCCCAGGATCCCCTCGGCACACTCGAGCGGCTCGACGCCGAGATCTCGCGCCAGCCGGGACACCGCGTCCAGGGCCAGGTCGGAGTCGAGTCCGACTCCACCGGCCAGGCCGGCTTCCGGGTCGAGCCGGCCCAGGACCAGGTTGGCGTCGGTGACGGTCGGTTCGGTCCCGCCCTGGCCGTAGCAGGCCGGCCCCGGTAGCGCCCCGGCCGAACCGGGGCCGACCCTGAGCGCGCCACCGCTGTCCCGCCAGGCGATCGAGCCGCCTCCGGCTCCGACCGTGTCGATGTCGACCATCGGGAGCGCCAGCGGCCTTCCGCCGATCGTCTTCGATCCCGTTTCGGCCACCGTCCCGCCGCTCACCACGCACACGTCGCAGGAAGTCCCTCCCATGTCAAAGCAGAGCAGGTCCGGTTCGCCGGCCTGAGCAGCGACCAGGGCCGATGCGGCCGCTCCGCCGGCCGGCCCCGAGAGCACAGACAGCGCGGCATGGTTGCGGGCGGTCTCGAGCTCGGTCAGACCCCCGCTCGACTGCATGATCAGCGGGGACGGCAGGCCGAGTTGTTCGCACCGGCCTTCCAGGCGGCTCAGATAGCGGCCGAGCAGGGGAGAGAGCGAGGCGTCGACCTCGGTCGTCGCCGCGCGTTCGTACTCGCGGAAGGTTCCCACCACCTCGTGCGAAAGCGAGACATGGAGCTGGTCACCGAACCGATCGCGGAGGGCTTCGCCGATTGCCTGCTCGTGTCCGGGGTAGCGGTCGGCGTGCAGCAGGCAGACCGCGACCGACTCGACTCCGAGCTCGGCCACGCGGCCGGCCAGCTTTTCCGCTTCGCCCTCGGCCAGCGGCCTCTCGGGGCCTTCCGGCCCGGTTCGTTCGTCGGCTTCAATCCTCAGCTCCGGCGGTACGAGCGGGGCCGGACGGCGTGCCTGGAGCCGGTAGAGCTCGGCCCGGTTCTGGCGGCCGATCTCGACCAGGTCGGCGAACCCGCGAGTCGCGATCAGGGCGGTCCGGGCGCCCTTGGCCTCAAGCAGGGCATTGGTGGCCACGGTCATGCCGTGGGCGAAGTCGGTCACCTGCCCGGGCCCGATCCCGGCCCGGTCCAGCACGACCTCGGTGGCCGCGATCGCCCCCAGCGACTGGTCCGCGGGTGTGGTCGGGGCCTTGCCCGCGAACACGTCACCGTCGACGATCAGCACGGCATCGGTGAAGGTCCCGCCGACGTCGACCCCGAGGATCGCGGCCCTTCCTCCGCGGTCAGGGGCGGCCATATCCGCCTCCGCCCGGGGTCTCGATCCGCAGCCGGTCGCCTCGCCCGAGCTCGCCGGTCGACTTCGGCTCGAGCTCGACCGGCGACGATTCGCCGGCCCGGGTCAGCAGGTTGCGGCCCCTCGCGCCCGGTGCGCCGCCGCCGGCGCCGTCCGGGGCCAGCCGCCGCCGCTCGGTCAGCAGGGCGTATTCCATCGTCTCGAGCGCCTCGACCTCCCGGTTCAGGCCGTCGCCACCGCGCTGCCGGCCGCTGCCGCCGCTGCCGCGCCGGATCGAGTATTCGACCGCGCGCAGCGGGAACTCGATCTCGAGCGCCTCGATCGGGGTGTTCAGCGTGTTCGACATCGCCACGTGAACGCCGTCCGGACCGTCGTCACCGGGGCCCGCGGCCTGGCCGCCGCCCAGGGTCTCGTAGTAGGTGAACCGGTCGTTGCCCAGGGTCAGGTTGTTCATCGTGCCCTGGCCGAGGGCCAGGCCGAACGCCTTGAGACAGAGGTCGGCCACCCGGGACGAGGTCTCGACGTTGCCGGCCACCACCGCGGCCGGCGGCCCGGCGTTCAGGACAGTGCCGCCCGGCGCGGTCACCGTGACCGGCCGGTAGGCCCCGGCGCTGGCCGGGATGTCGGGATCGGTCAGAACGCGGATCGCGAAGTAGCAGGCCGATTCGGTCACCGCCAGCGGGCAGTTCAGGTTGCCGGCCACCTGGTCGGCCGAGCCGCTGAAATCGAATTCGATCCGCGATCCCTCGACCCTGGCGGTCAGCCTCAGCTCGATGTCGGCGTCGGGTCCCTCGAGGAAATCGCGTGCCGCGTACTCCCCGTCCTCGATCCCCTCGATGCAGGCCCGGGTCCGCCGCTCGGCATAGTCGATCACGGCGGCCATCGCGCTCCCGAGGCCCCCGGGACCGCGTTTCCGGGCGAGTTCGGCCAGTCGTTTCGTGCCGGCCCGGTTCGCCGCAAGCTGGGCCCGCAGATCGGCTCGGCGCTGATCGGGCTGGCGCATCTCCGCGGTCACCTCGCCGATCGCGTCCTCGTCGAGGACCCGGGGCGGGATCACCACTCCCTCCTCGCTCAGATCGGTCGAGTCGGCCGGCATCGACCCAGGGATTCGGCCGCCGACGTCTGCATGGTGGGCCCGGTTCGCCGCGAACCCGACCAGTTCGCCGGCGTCGTCGAAGGCGGGCGTGACCACGGTGATGTCGGGGAGGTGGGTTCCTCCCGAGTAGGGGTCGTTCAGAAACCAGGAGACGCCGGGGCGGTGGCGATGGCCGATCACCGCTCTGACCGATGCCGGCATCGATCCGAGGTGAACCGGGATGTGCTCGGCCTGCATGACCATGACCCCGTCACGGTCGAATACGGCCGCCGAGCAGTCGCGTCGCTCCTTGATGTTCGCCGAGTGGGCGGAGCGGATCAGGACCGCGCCCATCTCCTCGCAGATCGAGGCGACGGCACCGGCCGCGATCCTGATCTCGATCGGGTCGGCGTAGTTCACCGCTCGGCGCCCCGTCCCGCCTACTCCCACCGACGGGACTCGATCGTGCCGTCGGGGAGGACGATCAGGTGATGGTGGTCGAGTGCGGCAGAAGTCTCGCGATAGTCGGTCCGGCGGTGACCGCCCCGCGACTCTTCCCGGGCCAGCGCGCTCTTGCCGATCGCCGCGGCGAGCGGGTACGGGTCTTCGGTCAGCCGCCGGAGCTCGGACCCGGTCCGCACTGGACCGGCCAGCTTCCAGACGGCTTCCCGGGTCTCGACGGTCGGTGGCTCAAAGCGCCAGTCGGGTATCGCGACCGGCGCGGATCGCTTCTCCTCGAGCCCGGCCAGCGCGGCACGGCGCCCGAACACGAAGCACTCGGTGAGCGAATTCGAGGCCAGGCGGTTGGCTCCGTGGATTCCGGTGCAGGCGCACTCGCCGGCCGCGTAGAGCCCGGCCAGGCTGGTGCGCCCGTCGAGGTCCACCGCGATGCCGCCCATCATGTAGTGGGCCCCCGGTGATACCGGCACCGGTTCCTTCCGGGGGTCGAACCCGGCCGACTCGAGCATCGCGAACACGCTGGGGAACTTGTCCCGGGGAACCGCTCCCAGGTCGAGTCTGATCTCACGCCCGTCCTGCTGATCGATCCGGGCCAGGATCGCGGCGGTGACCTCGTCGCGCGGGGCGAGTTCGTCGGTGAAGCGCCGGCCCGAATCGTCGAGCAGCGTGGCTCCTTCACCGCGGACCGCTTCGGTGACCAGCGCTCCGTCCACCCGCGTTCCGGGAGCGGAAACGCAGGTTGGGTGAAACTGGCAGAACTCGAGGTCGGCCAGCTCGGCCCCGGCGGCGCCGGCCATCACCGGGCCCGCTCCGATCGCTCCCCAGGGGTTGGAGGTCCGGCGCCAGAGGGCGGCGGCGCCGCCACTGGCCAGCAGGGTCGCCCGGCTGGCGATCGTCCCGCGGTCGGTGACCAACCCGTGGCAGCTGTCCCCGTCGCTCCATAGCGCGGTGGCCGACGTCTCTTCCAGGACTTCGATCCCCTCCTGGCCGGCGACCATCCGGGCCAGCGCGCCGGTCAGCTCCCGACCCGTCCTGCTGCCTCCGGAGTGGATTATCCGGCGCCTGGTATGCCCACCCTCGAGCGCCAGTGAAAGCTCGCCGTCCGGCTCCCGGTCGAAGTCCACCCCCCGCTCGATCAGGTCCCGGACGATGCCCGGCGCTTCCGTGGTCAGCACATCGACCGCCTGCTTGCGGCAGAGCCTGCGGCCGGCCGCGATCGTGTCGGCGGCGTGGATCTCGGGGCTGTCGGACGGTTCGAGCGCCGCGGCCAGGCCGCCCTGGGCGTGAAAGCTGGCACTTTCGGCGAGCGGTTTGCGGGAGACGAGGCAGACCGAGCCGCCGGCCTCGGCCGCGCATAGCGCCGCCCAGAGCCCGGCCGCGCCGGCTCCGACGATGGTCAGATCGAACCGCCCCTCGGGGGGCTCTGCGCTGGGGTGGTTCACTACTCGGCGGCGGCTGAGGAGGATCCGTCTTCCCGGCGGGCCAGATCTTCCAGCTCCTCCAGAGACAGGCCTTCTTCGATACCCCTGGCGACCAGATCCGCTTCGCGGTCTATCGAGGCGACCTCACCGGCCTTTTCGGACAGCAGGCGGCGGTCGAAGCTCCCTTCCCTGGACATCTCGACAGTCATGCGGCCGAGCTCACCGAGGTTCTTGCGCCTGAGGTCGTCGAGCTCCTCCAGGTGCTTTCGCATCGCCCGGCGTTCGCGTCCGCCCGATCCGCCGCGCCCGAAGATACCCATCAGGAACCGTCCTCCTGGCCGGCCGCCGCGCCCTTGTGGATCTCCTGCCGGAGTGCGGCGATCTGGCCCCTGAGCCAGTCGACCGCGGCCTCCCTGGTCTCGGCCTCCGAGTGGGCCGGCGTTTCGGCCTTCGCCGCCTGTTCGGCTTTCGCGACTCTTTCTTCGGCCTCCCTGGCGCTGTCCTCGATCGACTTGAGCCGGGCTTCGGCGTTGGCCAGGGCCTCGGCCTTCGCCGCCTTCTCGGCCGCGAGTTCGGCCTGAAGGGCGGTGATCTTCCGGTTCGCCTCGGGCGAGTCGACGGCCGCGGCCGCGCCCGGTGGAGGCGGCGGTGGCGGTGCGCCCTGCTCGCCCGCCTCGCCGGCGGCGATTTCCGCGGCCAGGGCTGCGTCGGCTTCGATTTCGGCCGACTGGCTCCGGACCCATTCGGTAGCGGCCTCGCGGTTCGCGGCCGCCTCGCTTGCCATGCGGGCTTCGGCTTCGGCGATCTTCTTCTTCGAGGCCTCCTCCGCTTCGCCGATCCGCTTCTTCGCACTCTCCTCGGCTTCGGTCGCCCGCTTTTCCGAGGCGGTGATGCTTGCGGCCGCCGTGGCCAGGGCCTGGTCGAGCTGCTTTCGCTCCGACTCGACCTCGCCGATGATCGCGGTCAGTTCGGTCTGCGAGTCGGCCGCCAGCGAAGCCCTCGCGGCCTCCGCGGCGGTGCGGGCCCGGCGTTCCCGCTCTTCCACGTCTTTCGCCGTCCGGTCGAGCCGGTTGTCCGGTGTGGCGTCCGTCGCCTCCTGTGGTTTCGCGGCCCCCTCCTGTGGCTTCGCGGTCGCGGGAACGGCCGGGCCGGTCGAGGCCGCGACGGGAGGCTCAGCCCCGGTGCCGGGAGCGGTTGCCGGCGGTGCGGAGGTCGCGGATGGCGTGGGGGCGGTCGCCGATGGCGTGGGGGCGGCGGTCGCCGCTGGGGGCGGGGCCGCTCCGGCCGCCTCAGCCTTCACCGGTGGCTTTACCGGTTCCCCCGGGGTATCCCGTTCGTCCTGGGACCCGGTGCCTCCGGCCAGGTGGTCACCGGTGGGGAGGTCGTGCTCCCCGGTGTACTCCCCGGTCGCCAAGTCCTGTTCCGCGGTGTGCTCTCCGGTCGCCGGGTAATCGTGCTCGCCGGTGTGCTCGCCTGTTTCGGGGAACTCGTGTTCACCGGTGTGTTCGGCCGTTTCCGGTTCGACGGGTGCCGGTGCGGCCGCCGCCTGCTTGGCCGGGGCCTCGGCCGTCAATTGGCTCAGCTCGTTGTCCACCTCTGCCACTTCGGCCGACCCGCGGGCGAGCAGGTCGTCATCCCAGGAGTTCTGGACGTACATCCCGAGGACCAGCTCCCCGAGCGCCTCGCGACGGTCGAGGAGGAGCTCTTCGAGCTGCCTCTTCCTCTTCTTAAGGGCACCCTTCCTCATCTGCAGTCCCCATCATTACCGAACTCGGCAGTTGACAAGGTTCACCCTTCTGCGCGGTCGAGCATTTCACCGTAGGCGAGCGCCACCCGGTCGGCCATCCGGCGGGCCGAGAGCCTCTCGGCCCGGGCTCTGCCGGGGGTCCGCGGGTTGTCATCGGCCAGCAGCCCGGCGGCGAAATCGGACCACTCCAGGGGATCGAAATCGGCGCACAGCGAATTGCGGAGACCACCCAGCACGTGCGGCGCGATGCCGACCGGGGTCGAGATGACCGGCACGTCGCAGGCCAGCGATTCGAGGCAGGCCAGGCCGAAACCCTCGTAGTCGGAGGTGACCAGCACCGCGTTGGCGGCATTGATCCAGAGCGACATCTCGCCCGGGTCGATCCCCCCGCCGGTGAGCAGGGTGGCCCCGGTCCGGTCGGCGACCTCGCCGGCCCGGTCGAATCTCTTCTCCGGTCGTCCGGGATCGGCCGGGAAGAAGAGACAGGGTGACCCGGGGTCGAGGCCCAGTCGCCTCCTCGCCTCGCCCCGGTCGAGCGGGCCGAAGCGCGAGAGGTCGGCGCCGCAGGGCAGGACGGCGTTGTGGCCGGGCTCGAGGGGCAGGCCCGGCCGGCCGGCCTCGCTCGTGAACAGCGCCCGCGACGCGCCGGCGGTGAGCGCTATGTGCCGCGAAAGCCGGCGCGAAAGCGGGCCGACGATCCGGTGGCGAACGTCGGTTCCGTGGAAGGTGACGATCAGCGGACTTGCTCCGGCCAGCAGCGCGCACCAGCCGGCCAGGCCGTAGTGGGCGTGGACCAGGTCGTATTCGGTCGATCGAAGACGCCGCCGGATCGCCCGGATCGCCGGAAGGTAGTTGTTCCGGCCGGGCTGGAAGGTGAACAGTTCGACTTCGAGTCCGCCGTGCTTCAGGGCTTCGACCTGGTCGACCACCCAGCGCCCGCGCTGGGGGGTGGCCGGGTCGGGGCCGAAGTTCATGACCACCAGGACTCGCATCGGGTGAGGTTATCCGCCGCGGCGGGCATCGCCTCGATTGCCGGGCCGTACGGCTGCGGCTTCGGGATGTTGCGCGGTCCGTTACCCGGATGACCGGGATCCGTCACGCAATCGCCTTGTCCTGTCCGGGCCCCGATCGGAGGATCCCGGACATCGGATCTCAAACAGTGAGGAGGAGTGATGGTTTACAAAGCGATGGGCTACGCGCACGCGGCAACCCATGCCGGTGCACGGTCGGCGCGCAGAGTGCTCGGCTCGCAGGGTGGACAGGGGACGGTCGAGTACGTCGGCCTGATCCTCCTGGTTTCCCTGCTGATGGTAGGCATGGTCGCTGCGATGAAGGGCTTTTCCGGGAAGCAGGGGACGGAGCTGGCCGAGCTGATCGTCGACAAGATCCAGTCGGCGGTCGACAAGGTCGCGTTCCGCTGACCGGGAAGAGGAGCGGGCTCCGGCCCGCTCCTCCCTTACCGGCTGCCATACCGTCTTGCCGCCGGTCCGGTCCTGCGGTGCCGGAACCGGGTCGGCCCGGCAGCGGAGCGACCGCCGGCCCCACGGAGTGACCGCCGGCCCGGGACCGGGCACGGGCCCTGAGCGGAAGGAGGCGACCCACTCTGGGAGACTGTGGCCAATGTCAGGATCCACCGTCGTACGCAGCTATGACCGCACCCCGGCCGAGCTCCGGCCGGTAACCATCGAGCCCGGTTTCGTCGGCAGCGCCGACGGCTCGGCGTTGATCTCGATCGGCGGGACGCGGGTGATCTGCACGGCATCGGTGTCGGACCGGGTTCCGAAGTGGATGGAGGGTCGCGGCAGGGGGTGGGTGACCGCCGAATACGCGATGCTGCCCGCGTCCACCGGCGACCGGAAGTCCCGTGACATCAGCCGGGGCCGGCAGGACGGTCGCGGAGTCGAGATCCAGCGCCTGATCGGCAGGTCGCTGCGGGTCGGCGTCGACTTCGGGGCGCTCGGAGAACGCAGCGTCTATGTCGACTGCGACGTACTGGAGGCCGACGGCGGGACCCGATGTGCCTCGATCACCGGTGGCTACGTGGCGCTCCACCTGGCCCTGGCCGACCTGGTGGAGCGGGGCGAGATCGAGGGCCTGCCGCTGACCACTTCGGTCGCGGCGGTGAGCGTCGGAATGGTCGCGGGACGGGCCCTTTGCGACCTCGACTACGCGGAGGATTCGGCCGCCGAGGTAGACGCCAACGTGGTCATGACCGGTGATGGCGGTCTGGTCGAGGTGCAGGCGACGGCCGAACAGACGCCGCTGTCGCGGGCTTCGCTCGACGAGCTGCTCGGCCTGGCCGAGGCCGGGATTGACGAACTCCGGCAGGCCCAGGAAACGGCGACGGCCTGTTGATCCTGGCCAGCCGCAATTCCCACAAGCTCAGGGAGTTCGCCGAGCTGCTGCCCGGCCTCGATCTGCAGCCGTTGCCCGACCGGGTCCAGTCACCGGTGGAACATGGCGAGACCTTCGCCGAGAACGCATTGATCAAGGCCCGGGCCGCGCGGGAAGCGACCGGCGAGGTCGTGGTGGCCGACGACTCCGGGATCGAGGTCGAGGTGCTGGGCGGGCGCCCGGGGGTGAGGTCGGCCCGGTACGCGGGCGAGGCAGCGACCGACGGTGAGAATCTGGCGAAGGTCCTCCAGGAGGTGGCCGCCACTGGGCAGGGAACCGGGGCGAGGTACGTTTGCGCGCTGGCCTTGATCGATGAAGCGGGGGAAGAGCACCTGTTCGAGGGGGAATGCACCGGCCACCTGATACCGGAACCGAGGGGGTCGGGCGGCTTCGGCTACGACCCGGCATTCGTTCCCGACGACACCGGCCCCGACGACAACCGGACCATGGCCGAGATCGATCCGGACGAGAAGCACTCGTTGAGCCATCGCGGCCGGGTGGCCCGGGAGCTGGCCGAGTACCTCGGGCGATGAAGCAGCCGGCGACGAAATCGGGCGCAGCCGCGCTCTCGATCGCCTCCAACTCGCTGTTGATCGCAATAAAACTGGCGGCCGGGGCGATCACCGGCTCGATCGCGATCATCACCGAGGCGATCCACTCCGGGATCGACCTGATCGCTTCGGTGATCGCCTATGTCTCGGTACGCAAGTCGGTCGAGCCGGCCGACGTCGACCATCCCTATGGCCACGAGAAGGTCGAGAGCCTGGCCGCCACGATCGAGGGCATCCTGATCCTGGTCGGGGCCGGGATCATCATCTTCGAGGCCACGCGCCGGCTGGTGACCGGGGCAGAGGTCGAGCTGCTCTGGGTCGGCATCGCGGTGATGGGGTTCTCGACGGTCGCCAACCTGGTCGTCTCGGCCATCCTCTATCGCAAGGCTCGGGAAGAGGAGTCGCTAGCCCTCGAAGGCGACGCGGCGCACCTTCGCACCGATGCGGCCACGTCCGGCGCGGTCCTGGTCGGGCTGCTGATCGTGGAACTGACCGGGGTCGTCGCGCTCGACTCGATCACCGCGATCCTGGTCGCGGTGGTGATCGTCGGGGCCGGGATCAACATCATCCGGCGCTCGTCGGGAGTGTTGGTCGATGAAGCGCTGCCACCGGATGAGATGGATCTGATCGAGGGCGCGATCGCCGCCTCGCGCACCGGAGAAGTCGCCGGGTACCACAAGCTGAGGGCCCGCCGCTCGGGCCACCTCCGCCACGTCGACCTTCACGTCCAGTTCTCGGAGGGGACCAGCCTGGAGCGGGCCCACGAGGTGGCCCACGGGATGCGGGACGCGATCGCCGGCGCACTGCCGGCGGCCGAGGTCCTGATACACGTCGAGCCCGAAACCTCGCTGCGCGACCCGGCCGACAGCCCCGACCCGTTCCGGGCCGGCTGACGGTCCGTTTGCGGATTGGCCCGGTGCACGGCGGGGTCGGCCGGGACGGCGCGCCGTGCGCGGTTTAGGTCGAGTGCGGCCAGAGGTTGACCGAAGCGGCCAGGCCGACCGCGACGATGGTCAGGCCGTAGCCGGCATACCCGGCAATGAACGTGCCCAGCGCCGCTAGCGCGCAGACGACCACCACGGCGATCCAGGAGGCTCTCTCGATCGGCATGGTCGGTATGTTGCTACACCGTGGCGGATGAAAGCAACAAGACCGGGCCGGCGGGCGGGTCCGACCGGCCCGAACCGGCGGTCCGCGTGCTGGACGAGCTGGCCGAGCTCGAACCGGAATTGCGGGGGGCCGCGATCATCGAGGCGGGCGGCACCGCTCTGGCGGTCCGGTCCGAGGACCCCGGCTGGGCGGGTGACGCGGTCGCTCTGCTCGGCGCGGTCGATGCGGCCGGCGACCGGGAGGTCGACAGTGCCCACATCGCTACCGACAAAGCCGAGGTGTTCGTGGTCCGGGAGGGCGGCCTGGCCCTGGTGGCGGTGACCGGGCGGTTCGTCCTCGCCTCGCTGACCGGCTTCGACATGCGGATGTCGCTGCGCGACCTGGCCGCGGAGGCCCCCGATGCTTAAGCCGCACCGGGTGCTCCTGGACAAGGTCGGCGCGTACACCAACGAGGCTTCGGCGTACCGCCGCCGCCGCCGGCACCTCCGCAGGTCCTACATCCGAATCCAGTACCAGAGCGGAGAAGGGGTCGATCTGCCGATGGACGGCAGTGCGGCCGAGGCGATCAACGCGGCGGCCGATTCACTGATCGAGCGCAGCTGAGCCGGGTTCGCGGACTTACGCACTCCGCTCTTTGCGGGAACTTGCTCGAAGTGGCAGAAACGGCATCCGAATGCGGTGTTACGTTACCGCCATTCCCTAATCACCGAGGAGGACTACTGACGTGACCAAAGCTGAGTTCCTAGAGAAGGTTGCCGGAGACGATCGGATCGAGAGCAAGAAGGCCGCCGCCGAAGCGGTTGACGCGGTCCTCGATGCGATCACCGACACCCTGGTTGGCGGAGGCGAGGTGAACTTCACCGGCTTCGGCAAGTTCCATGTGGCCGAGCGGAGTGCTCGTCAGGGCGTGAACCCCCGAACCGGTGAGAGGATCACCATCGCCGGCGGCAAGGTCCCGCGTTTCTCGGCCGGATCGGCGCTGAAGAAGGCGGTCAAGGGCTGAGTCGTTTCATCGATCGAGCTGCGGCGCTCGTTGAAGAGCGCCGCAGCCAGATCTGCCTCGGGCTCGACCCGGACCCCGCCGATCTGAGCCGGGAAGCGGCGTCCGGCGACTACACCGGTACGACCGCCGAGCAGGCGGCGGCGGCCGTCTCCGCCCACTGCCGGATCCTGATCGAGCGAGCCGGGGCATTCTGCATCGCGGTCAAGCCGCAGCTGGCCTGCTTCGAGCGCCTGGGGTGGCCGGGCTGGCGGGCGCTGGAGGAGGTCTGCGAGGTGGCCCGGGACGCCGGGCTACTGGTCATCGCCGACGGCAAACGCGGAGACGTACCCGTGTCCGCCACGGCGTACGGCCAGGCGATGGTCGGCCGCACCGGTACACCGTGGGGGGAAGTTCCCGGGCTAGGGGCCGATGCGTTCACGGCCAACCCCCTGCTCGGCGAAGATGCGATGGAGCCGTTGGTGTCGGCCGCCGAGCAGGCCGGCGCGGGCGTCTTCTTCCTGGTCCGTACCAGCAATCCGGGCGCCGCGGACGTCCAGGACCTGTCGGCCGGCGATCGACCGTTGCACGAACAGCTTGCCCGCATGGTCGCCGGCTTCGGACCAGAGCTGGCCGGAACGGAGTCGGGCCTGAGCGGGGCCGGAGCCGTGGTCGGGGCCACGGCTCCGGGTCACATCGAGCGGCTGCGTTCGCTGATGCCCGACTCGGTTTTCCTGGTACCGGGGGTCGGGGCCCAGGGCGGCAGGCCGGAGGAGCTCGGGCCGGCTTTCGGTCCGGGGCGGGCGGCCGCGATCATCGCCGCCTCGCGCTCGATCGTCGGCGCGGCCGATCCGGCGGCCGCGGCCGACGAACTCCGTCGGGCAGTCTGGGACGTATCGGGATGACAGCGGCCCGGGGGTCGTTGCCGGGACGGCGTCGGTCGGCCCGCTCTGTACCATTGCCCGGCC
Organism: Solirubrobacterales bacterium; assembly: GCA_020438295.1. Taxonomy (GTDB): domain Bacteria; phylum Actinomycetota; class Thermoleophilia; order Solirubrobacterales; family 70-9; genus 67-14. Next base: position 33,218 of record JAGQUV010000004.1, on the reverse strand, counting down.
GCCAGAGGTAGAGGTTGAGGATGAACCGGAAACGATCGACCATATCCCGAATAGCCGCCGTGCTAGCGCTGGCGGCGGCCGTGGTCGCGGTCATCGTGCTGGCCGGGTCGGTTTCCGATGGCGGAGACGGCTCCGACTCGGGGACCACCCAGTCGGCAAAGGCGAAACAGAAGAAGAGCAACAAGGCGACCCGCAACCGCCAGAAGAGCTATGAAGTCAAGGCCGGCGACACACTGACCGGGATCTCGGAGAAGACCGGGGTGCCGATCGAACAGATCGTGCGGCTCAACCCCAGCATCGACCCTCAGGCCCTTCAGGCCGGTCAAGAGCTGAAGCTTCGTTGACCCCGGCGGCGCCCGGATTCGCCGACGGCCGGTCGAGGCGGGCCCGGATCTGGTCTCTGGGGCTCGTCTCTGCCCTGCTCGCGCTCTGTTGCTGCGGCCTCTCCGCGGTCCCGGCCGCGGCCGCGGCGCCGCCGAAGCTTGAGGCCAGGGCCTGGGCGCTGATCGACGCGCGGACCGGTGAGACGCTCGCCGGTCGGGCGCAGAAGCGGCGCCTGCCGATGGCCAGCACGACGAAGATGATGACCGCGTACCTCGCGATCCGCGACCTGCCGCCGCGGATGATGGTCAAGGCCGCTCCGTACCAGCCGATCCCGGGTGAGTCGCTGATGGGTCTCGAGGCCGGCCAGAAGGTCTCGGTCCGGGACCTGCTGTACGGGTTGATCCTGTTGAGCGGCAACGACGCCGCCGTTACCCTGGCCGTCGCCGACTCGGGCTCGGTCGATTCATTCGTGAACAAGATGAATCGCACCGCCCGCCGGCTCGGTCTGAAGGACACGCACTACCGGGACCCGGTCGGGCTCGACGGGGCGGCCCAGTATTCGAGCGCACACGACCTGACCAAGCTGGGCCGGGCCCTGATGCAGATCCCCCGGTTCCGGCCGATCGCATCGGCGAGGTCGGCGAAACTGAACAGTTACAGCCCGCCGGTCGAGATCGAGTCGACCAACGACTTCGTGCTCGACAACGAGTGGGCGAAAGGGATCAAGACGGGCCATACGTTCGGAGCCGGTTACGTGCTGGCTTCCGACGGGCGCCGGAAGGCGACCGAGCTGATCGGGGCGGTGATGGGGACCGCCAGCGAGGCAGCGCGCGACGGTGAGTCGGTCCGGCTGCTCGACTACGGGTTCTCGCTATACACCAAACGGGTTCCGATCCGCCCGGGTACCAAGGTGGCCCGGGTTCCGGTCAGGTACAGCGACGACGATCTCGGCCTGGTCTCGCGACGGCCGGTCCGGATCGGGGTCCGGAAGGGGGAGAGGCTGGTCACCCGGTTCCTGGTCCCGGATCAGGTGACGGGGCCGATCCGCAAGGGGGCCCCGGTCGGCCGGGCGGTGACCACGCTGGACGGTGAACGGATCGCGGTCGTACGGCTGGTGGCGGCGCGTCGGGTCGCCGAGCCGACCCTGCTGGAAAAGGCCCGGAGCCGGCTGCCGGTCGCCCTGGCCTCGCTCGCGGTGCTGCTGTCGGTAATAATCGGGCTGTACCTGGTGCTCAGACGTCACCAGTCGAAGGAGATGCAGAAGAGGTTGGAGCGCTTGCCACGGAGACAGGGATGATCATTTCGGTCACGCTGAACGCAGCGATCGACCGGACCGTCGCGGTACCCAATTTCAACCGGGGATACCGCCACCGCTCGGTCGAGAGCCGCACCGTGCCGGGCGGCAAGGGGATCAACGTGGCGAGGGCCCTCGGGTTGCTCGGCCGGCCGGTGATCGCTACCGGGCTGGTCGGCGGCCCGACCGGGGAACGGGTGCTGGACCAGCTCTCGGAGGAGTCGCTGTTGACCGACTTCATCCGGATCTCCGGCGAGACCCGGAACAACCTGGCGGTGATCGATCCGACATCGGGCGAGCAGACCGAGATCAACGAGCGCGGGCCGACCGTCTACCCCGAGGAGGTCGAGCGGTTCATCGAGCGGATCGAATACCTGGCCGGGGGAGCCAGGCTCTGTGTGCTGGCCGGGAGCCTGCCGCCCGGGGTGGAGAACGAGTTCTACGCGCAGCTGGTGGCGACCATGCGCAGCCGCGGGATACCGGTGCTGCTCGACTCCGAAGGAGAGCCGATGTCGGCCGGCATGCGTGCCGGACCGCAGATGATCACGCCCAACAAGTCGGAGGCCGAGGAGCTGGTCGGGCACGAGTTCGAGTCGCGCGAGGAACTGTTCTCGGTTCTCAGGGAGCTGGTAGCACTGGGCCCCGCGGAGGCGGCCATCACCCTGCCCGACGGTTGCGTCGCGATAGTCGGCGAGGGCGTCGAGCAGCGGATGCTGGAAGTGACGATCGATCCTCTCGAGCCGATCTCGACGGTGGGGTCCGGCGACGCGTTCGTCGCCGGTTACACGGCGGCGCTGTTCGACGGGCTCAGCCCGGAGCGCTGCCTGGCCTACGCGGTGGCGTGCGGGGCCGAGTCGACCCAGCATCTCGGCGCCGGCCGGCTGGATCGCGCACGGGCGGAAAGCCTGCTCGACAGCGTCGAAGTGCGCCGCGTCGAGACCCCGGCCGGGGTCTGAGTCCGGGCAGGCTGCCGAAGGCGCAGCCCTACTAGAATCGTCCGACGGCGTGAGTAGCCTGCCCCTTTCAACCGCAGCCCTGGAGGACCTAATTGGAAATTGAGATCGGCCGAGGCAAGAAGGGCCGACGCGCTTACGGGTTCGATGATGTAGCGATCGTGCCGTCTCGTCGTACCCGGGATCCCGACGACATCGACATCAGCTGGACGCTGGGTCCGTACCGCTTCGACCTTCCGCTGCTGGCGGCCGCCATGGACGGCGTGGTCAGTCCGGAGACGGCCGTCCTGGCGCACCGGCTCGGCGGCCTCGGCGTTCTCAACCTCGAGGGCATCTGGACCCGCTTCGAGGATGCCGAAGCCCAGCTCGAGAAGATCTCGAAATCGCCGCGCGAGGTAGCGACCAAGCTGATGCAGGAGATCTACGAGACCCCGGTCAAGCCGGAGCTGATCGCCCAGCGGGTGGCCGAGATCAAGTCCGAAGGAGCGGTGGTCTGCGGCTCGCTCACGCCGCAGAAAGTTCGCGAGCAGTACGAAGTGGCGGTAGAGGCCGGACTCGACATCCTGGTGATCCAGGGCACCGTGATCTCGGCCGAGCACGTTTCGACCACGGTCGAACCGCTCAACCTGAAGGAGTTCATCGCCGAGGTGCCGGTGCCGACCGTGGTCGGTGGCTGCGCCTCGTACTCGACCGGGCTGCACCTGATGCGGACCGGCGCGGTCGGCGTGCTGGTCGGGGTCGGCCCGGGAGCCGCCTGCACGACCCGCGGCGTACTCGGCATCGGCGTCCCGCAGGCGACCGCGATCGCCGACGTGGCCGCGGCGCGCTCGCAGCACATGCTGGAGACCGGCGAGTACGTGAACGTGATCGGCGACGGCGGCATGCGCACCGGCGGCGACATCTCGAAGGCGATCGCCTGCGGAGCCGACGCGGTGATGATCGGCTCGCCGCTGGCCCGGGCCAAGGAGGCACCGGGTCGCGGATACCACTGGGGCATGGCGACCTTCCATTCGTCGCTGCCGCGGGGGACCCGGGTTGCGACCGTTCAGGACGGCACGATGGAAGAGATCCTGCTCGGTCCGGCGCATGAGAACGACGGCACCTTCAACCTGATGGGCGCGTTGAAGACCTCGATGGCCACCTGCGGCTACGAGGACATCCGCTCGTTCCAGCGGGCCGAGGTGATGGTCGCCCCGGCCCTGATGAGCGAGGGCAAGAAGCTTCAGAACGAGCAGTCGGTGGGAATGGGGTCGAATGGCCGGGCGGCCGTATCTGCGGGAGTCGGGGTGGCCGACGACTGATGTCGGTCGCCACAATCGAAGAGGTCCTGGTCCTCGATTTCGGGGGTCAGTACTCCCAGCTGATCGCCCGCCGCATCCGTGAATGCGGCGTTTTTGCCGAGCTCCTCCCGGCCACGGCCCCGATCGAGACGATTGTCCGGCGTAGCCCGAAGGCCCTGGTCCTTTCCGGCGGCCCGGCCTCGGTCCACGACCCCGGGGCCCCGGCCTTCCCGGAGCAGCTGATCGAACTGGGGGTCCCCGTCCTGGGGATCTGCTACGGCATGCAGGCCATGGCGAAAGCGCTCGGCGGGAAGGTCGAGGCGGCCGAATCGGGGGAGTTCGGGAGGACCGACCTGACCGTGATCGGTGACGGCGGAATGTTGCTCGGAGGCCTGCCGACCGAACAGCATTGCTGGATGAGCCATCGCGATTCGGTCACCGAGGCCCCTCCGGGCTTCAGCCCGATCGCGGCCTCACCCGGCTCGCCGGTGGCCGCCCTGGAATCGTCGGAGCAGGGCCTCTACGGCATCCAGTTCCACCCGGAGGTCGTCCACACCCCGTACGGCACCGAGGTGCTCAACCGGTTCCTGCGTGAGGTCGCCGGTTGTGAGCAGCAGTGGAACCCTGCTTCGGTCGTCGCCGAGCAGGTCGAGGCGATCAGGGACCAAGTCGGCGACGGCAAGGTGATCTGCGGTCTGTCGGGTGGAGTCGATTCGTCGGTCGCGGCAAAGCTAGTGCACGAGGCGATCGGCGAGAACCTGACCTGCGTATTCGTCGATCACGGGTTGATGCGTTCGAACGAGGCCGAGCAGGTGGTCGAGGCGTTCGGCCAGTTCGGCATCCCGCTGGTCCACGTCGACGCCGAGCAGCGGTTTCTGGAGCGCCTGGCCGGAGTGACCGAACCCGAGACCAAACGCAAGATCATCGGCGAGGAATTCATCCGGGTCTTCGAGGAGGAGGCGACCAAGCTCACCGACGTCGACTACCTGGTCCAGGGCACGCTCTACTCGGACGTGATCGAGTCCGGCGGCAGCGACCACGCCGCCACGATCAAGTCTCACCACAACGTCGGCGGGCTGCCCGAGGACCTCGATTTCGAGCTGGTCGAGCCCTTACGGATGCTGTTCAAGGACGAGGTGCGCGCGGTAGGCACCGAGCTGGGCCTACCCGACCGCATGGTCTGGCGCCAGCCGTTCCCGGGCCCTGGGCTCGGGATCCGGATCGTCGGTGGCGAGGTCAACCGCGAGCGGCTCGACATCCTGCGTGCCGCCGACCACATCCTCCAGGAGGAGATCAGGGCCGGCAACCTCTACCGTTCGCTCTGGCAGTCGTTCTGCGTTCTGCCGGCGATCCGCTCGGTCGGGGTCCAGGGGGACGGCCGCACCTATGCCTACCCGATCGTGATCAGGGCGGTCACCTCCGAAGACGCGATGACCGCCGACTGGGCCCGGCTGCCGTATGACCTGCTGGAGAAGGTCTCGAACCGGATCATCAACGAGGTGTCCGGGGTCAACCGGGTCGCGCTCGACATCTCTTCGAAGCCGCCATCGACGATCGAGTGGGAGTAGGCCGGCCCAGAACCGGCCCGGCCCGGGTTACTAGTGGCGGCCGGAGACTGAATCGACGGTCCGGGCCAGCAGCGACGGCCTGCCGGTGTGGGCCTCGATCCTGTCGGCCTGGCCGTACAGCGCGTGGATCGAGTGGATCGCGGCAAAACGGAGCGGTTCCACTTCCCACCGGGGAGGACGGTGCCCGACCCAGGGGAGCCCGGTCAGCTCCGTCTTCCGCCCGAGCAGCAGGTCACGCAGGATCCTTGCGGCCAGGTTGGCGGCGGCCACCCCCTGGCCGGTGTATCCCCCGGCGCGGGCCAGCCCGGTCGCGGGGTCGGCGTCCACGCTGACGCACCAGTCGCGCGGTACCCCCAGCACTCCGGACCAGGCATGGTCGACCCCGGCCCGGGTGGCCGCCGGGAACAGCGAATCCAGTTTTGCCTTGAGCGACTTCACGGTCACGTCGGCGGTTTTGGCGCCGAAGTCGGGCTGCGAGCCGAACCGGTACGGAACGCCGCGGCCGCCGATCGCGATCCGGCCGTCGGCGGTGCGCTGTGAGTAGATGTAGACGTTGGCGTTGTCGCCGACCGTTTCGTAGCCGTTCCAGCCGATCTCTTCCCAGGCGGCCTCGGTGAGCGGCTCGGTCACGATCATCGAGCTGTTCAGCGCCACCAGTTCCCGACCCTGACCGCGCAGGCTCGCGGTGTAGCCCTCGGTCGCCCTGACCACCCATTCGGCGCTCACCGTGCCCCGCTCGGCGATCGCCTCGTGCGGCCGGATCTCTCCGACCCGGGTGGACTCATGGATGGACACCCCCAGGCTCTCCACCAGATCGGCGAGACCGTTTACCAGTTTTCCGGGGTTGACCCTGGCCATGTGCGGTGTGTAGGAGGCGCACCGGCCCCCGGCAACCCGGATCCGGGTCTCCAGTTCCCGGCGATCGAGCAGGTAGAGGTCGGCTTCCCCGAGACCCCACTCCCGGCGGGCCCGCTCTACCCTCGACCGGAGCCTCCCTTCCTGGGCGGGGTTCACCGCGACCGACAGCCCACCCCCCTTGTGAAAGTCGGCCTCGATGTGTTCGCGTTCGACTACCGCGCCGATTTCGTCGACCGTGCCGATCAGTTCCTGCTGGAGCGCGAACACCCCGGCCCTGCCTCCGCGTTTGGCGTACCGCTTCGGCGAACCCTCGCAGAAGCCCATTACCCAGCCACCGTTCCTGCCGGAAGCGCCGTAACCGGCGAACTCGCTTTCCAGGATCACCACGTTCAGCGACGGGTCGGCCCGCTTCAGGTAGTAGGCGGTCCAGAGACCGGTGAACCCGGCGCCGACGATCGCTACGTCGGCCCGGATCGATTCGTCGAGCGGCGGCCGGGGCCGGGGCGGTCCCCCGGTCGAACGGTGCCAGAAGCCGAGCTCGCCGACGCGCATGGTCCGCGATCATAGTCTCCCGGGTCGGAACCGGCCCGGTCCGGCTCCGGCTCAACTACGATCGCCGGGTCAGCTGTAGCGGTCCCAGCGCTTGAGCGCGCCGAGCGGATCCATGAAGGTTCCGCCCTGGTACCAGCCGGGCCCGGTCCACTGTTCGAAGTGAAGGTGGCAGGCGGTGCTGCGTCCCGTGGTGCCGACCGATCCGATCCGCTGTCCGGTCTTGACCTTCTGGCCGACCTTGAACCGGGACCTGACCGGCATGTGCATGTAGACCTGGCTCCGCTTGCCGGCTCCGCGCAGGTTGATCACCAGGTAGTTGCCCGCACCACCGGCCTGGTAGTCGTTGTAGTAGACCGTGCCCCCGCGCGCAGCGACAATCGGCGTGCCACAGTCGGCGAGCAGGTCCACCCCCTGGTGACCGCGGCCGGCGCCGATCCCGTCTCCATAGGAGTGGGGGCCCCTGAGCGGGAACGAGTAGCCGAAGATCTTGAAGCTGAACGGGTCGGCGACCTTTTTCGACCGGGCGGCCCGCTTGCGGATCCTGCTGATCCGGGCCGAGATCGAAGCGGGAGTTCCATCGGCGCCCCGGATCACGTAGCTGTAGGCGCCATTGGGGGCCGGCTTCTTGTCGGTGGTCTTGCCGTTCCAGGTCACCGTCTGGGATGAGCCCGACTCCACGTCCCGGCGAAACAGGCTGCGCACGACCTCACCCGACTTGCTGGCGACGTCGATCCGCAGGTCGAACGAGGGCCGGGCCCCGGAGATCACGTAGCGGAGGGTCGGTTTCCTGACCCCGAACTGAAAGGTCCTGGACGCGCTGATCGCGGCGTCGGTCACGCTGAGCTTGCCGGTCGTGACCTTTCCGGCCGGGCCGACGTAGAGGGTCTGGGGCGACGGGGCCGAGAACGTGCCGCTGACCGTGGCCACGCGGACCCTGCCGGTGACCGCCTGCGGTGGGACGGTGGCCTCGACCCTGGTCGAACTGGTCAGGTCGGGCTTGACCTTGACCGCGCCCGTCTTGCCGGCGAACCTGACCAGCCTGGTCGAGTCCATCTCGGTGCCGGTGAGCTGGATCGTGCCGCCGGGAGTGGTCGCCCGGACCTTGGTGCAGCCTGAGAGACAGACCACGTTCTTGATCTCGGGGACGCCGGGAACCTGCAGTCCGCCCCCGGCCGTGGTCGCCGCGAACGCCGGCACCGAGGCGGTGAGAAACGCCGTCAGGGCGACGGCGAAGACTGTTTTTGCATGGCTGGCGATCAAGTGCTCTTTCTCTGCTGCCTGCGGAGTTAGCTGGCGGGCTCGCGCTGAAAGAGTCGCGCTACGGAGCAGTGACTGCCTCCGATTCGCCCCTTGGGGAAAATTTTCCCCGTTGGTTCCTCCGCCCCGTCCGTTGTCCCGGCCCGGGTTAGGCGTATCGACTGCGGCAGTATAGGGGGTCGGCCGGCCAGGTGTTGACCTGGGCGGAGCACCGGACCGGGCCCCGAAAGGCGCTGGCCCGGCCGGTTCCCTATCATGCGCAGGCCGCGCCCGCAGCGTCCGGCTGCCCGCGCCCGTTTCCCATGAAGACATTCGTAGCCACCCCCGCCAATCGCCAGAGAGACTGGTACGTCGTCGACGCCGAAGGGCAGACCCTCGGTCGCATGGCGACCCAGCTGGCCGATGTCCTGCGTGGCAAGCGAAAGCCCGATTACACGCCCCACATCGACACCGGCGACTTCGTGGTCGTGGTTAACGCCGAAAAGGTCCGGGTGACCGGGGACAAGCTGAACTCCAAGACCTACTGGCGCCACAGCGGTTATCCCGGCGGCATCCGTTCGCGCACCCTGGGCGAGATGCTGGAGCGCCAGCCCGAGGAAGTGATCCGCAAGGCGGTCAGGGGCATGCTGCCCCGCAACCGGCTCTCGCGCCAGCAGCTGCTCAAACTCAAGGTGTACGCCGGACCGGACCACCCCCACCAGGCCCAGCAGCCCGAGCCGATGGAGATCGAGAAGTGAGCGACGAAGAACTCGACCAGAACGCAGAAACCGAGCGCGACGAAGAGGCTCCGGCGGCCGACCCCGAGGCGGTCGCGGAAGAGGTCGAGGTCGAAGTCCCGGCCGGAGAAGCGGTGGAGGTGGAAATCTCCGCCGACCAGGACGTCGAAGTAGAGGTCTCCGCCGACCAGGACGTCGAAGTAGAGGTTTCCGCCGGCGAGGATGCGGAGGTCGAGATCTCCGAGTCCGAAGTGCCGGAAACCGGCGGGTCCGACCTACCGCCCGGTGCGGACCTGGAGCCGATCTCGGTAGAGCCGGAGGCCGAGCTCAGCACCGAGCAGAGGGCGCGTCTGGAGGCGGAAGAGGAGGAGCGCGCCGAGCGCGAGGCGGCCGACGCCGAACAGGGCGACGAAGATGCCGAACCGCCCCGGCCGGCTCCTGCCAGGATCGCCAAGGACGCCAGGTTCACCGCGACCGGAAAACGCAAGCGGTCGGTCGCCAGGGTGATCGTGCTGGCCGGCGAAGGAAAGATCACGGTCAACGACCGGGAGATCGACGAATACTTCCCGCGCCCCCGGCATCGCACCATCGTCAGCTCACCGCTGGTGGCCACCGGCTACGAATCGAACGTCGATCTCCGGATCCGGGTCCACGGTGGCGGTATCAGCGGCCAGGCCGGTGCGGTCAGGCACGGCATCGCCCGGGCCCTGACCGAGGTCGATCCCGAGCTGCGTTCCGAACTCAAGCGCCGCGGCTTCCTGACCCGCGATGCGAGGGCCAAGGAGCGGCGCAAGGCCGGCCTGAAGAAGGCCCGCAAACGGCCCCAGTTCTCCAAGCGCTAGAGCCCTGTCTATCCCGGACCGCAGACTGTTTGGCACGGACGGGGTCCGCGGCCGGGTCGGCGAGTTGCTCGACGCCGAGCTCGCCCTGGCGGTCGGCCGTGCCGGTACCGCGGCCCTGGAGGTCGAGCGGCCACAGGTCCTGATCGTCCGCGACACGCGGGAATCGGGACCGATGCTCGAGTCGGCGCTGGCAGCCGGCATAGCCGAAGCCGGCGGCGACGTGCACCTGGCCGGAGTGCTGCCGACCCCGGCCGCCGCGCTGCTTTCGCGCCGGTACGGCTTTGACCTCGCCGCGGTCGTCTCGGCTTCGCACAACCCGTACCAGGACAACGGGATCAAGTTGTTCGCCGGGGGCAGCGGCAAGCTCGACGACAGCACCGAGGCCGGAATCGAGCGGCTGATCCACGAGGCGCCCCCACCGGCCGGGAAGCCGGGCCGGATCGCCGAGCTGCGCTCGGCCGAGCAGGACTACCTGCGGGCCCTCCGGTCGGCCTTCCGGATCGACCTTTCCGGCCAGAGGATCGCGCTCGATTGCGCCAACGGTGCGACATACAGGGTGGCCGGGGAGATCTTCACCCGGCTGGGCGCCGAGGTGGAACTGCTCGCCGCCGAACCCGACGGGCGCAACATAAACCGCGACTGCGGATCGACCTCGACCGGGATGCTGGCCGAACACGTGGCCGGCTCGGAGGCGACGCTCGGCTTCGCGTTCGACGGCGACGGCGACCGGGTCCTCGCGGTGGACGGATCGGGCCGGATCTACGACGGCGACGAGATGATCGCCGTGATCGCCGGTGAGCGCCACGCGGCCGGCCGTCTGAACGGCGGGATCGCGGTTACCGTGATGAGCAACTACGGCTTCCACCTGGCGATGCAGGAGGCCGGGGTGGAGGTCGAGGTGACCAAGGTCGGGGACCGCTACGTGCTGGAAGCTCTGCGGGAGAAGGGGTGGGAACTCGGCGGCGAGCAGTCCGGCCACATCATCTCGACCGACTACGCGCCGACCGGGGACGGCATCGCGGCAGCGCTGATGCTGCTGGGCTCGCTCGGGGGGCGGGAACTGGCCGAGGTAAGCGTGATGGAGAAGCTTCCGCAGACCCTGGTCAACGTTACTGTGGCCGACCGCGGGGCGATCGAGCGCGCCACGGTGGTCCACGAAGCGGTAGAGCGGGCGGAGCGGGCGCTGGCCGGCAAGGGGAGGGTGCTGCTGCGCCCGTCCGGCACCGAGCCGCTGGTCCGGGTCATGGTCGAGGCGCCGACCGCCGAAGAAGCGGAGCGGGTCTGTGCCGAGCTGGCCGACCTGGTCCGGGCCGAACTCGGCTGACCCGTCCCGGTTCGATCCCCGCCGACCGCGTAGCCTTACGGCCAGCTCATGTGCGGAATCATCGGATACGTAGGCACTCGCCCCTGCGAGGAGATCCTGGTCGAGGGCCTCGAGAAGCTCGAGTACCGCGGCTACGACTCGGCCGGGGTCGCGATGCTGGTCCCCGGAGGGGTGGAGAAGGTCAGGGCGGTCGGCAACCTGGCCAAGCTCCGCAACGCACTCGAAGAAACCGAGCTGTCGGGGCTGGCCGAGGCCCCCGATGAGGCCGGCAACTTCACCGGCGTCGCCCACACCAGGTGGGCCACCCACGGAAGGGTGACCGAGGCCAACGCCCATCCCCACTCGGATGGCAGCGGAAAGGTCCAGATCGTGCTGAACGGGATCATCGAGAACCATGCCGACCTGCGTGACGAGCTCGAGGCCGCCGGCAGCGAGTTCAGCTCCGAGACCGACGCCGAAGTCCTGGCCCACCTGATCGCCCGGGAGTACCACGGCGACCTGACCGCCGCCGCACGGGCGGCCTTCCACCTGATGCGGGGCCACTTCTCGTTCGTGGCCATGCATTCCGAAGCTCCCGGCGTCCTGGTCGGGGCCCGCAAAGAGTGCCCGCTGGTGGTCGGCGTTGGCGATTCCGAGAACTTCATCGCCTCGGCGATCCCGGCCTTCATGGCCGAGACCCGGCAGGTCATGTCGATCGAGAACGACGAGATCGTGACCGTGACCGCCGATTCGGTCACGGTCGAGACATCGGGCGGGGATCCGGTGTCACGCGAGCCGGAAAAGGTCACCTGGGACGAGGAGGCGGCCGAGAAGGGCGGCTACGACACCTTCATGATGAAGGAGATCCACGAGCAGCCCGAGGCGATTGCCGAAACGATCCTCGATCGTCTGCCGCATTCCGACGGAGTCGACCTGTCCGACGTCAACCTGTCCGACGAGTTCCTCGCCGGGGTCAAGCGGGTGGTCATCGTCGCCTGCGGGACCTCGTACCACGCCGGCCTGGTCGGCCGGTATGCGATCGAGCGCTGGGCCCGCGTCCCGGTCGAGATGGACATCGCTTCCGAATACCGCTACCGCGACCCGGTGATCGGGCCCGGCGACCTGGTTATCGGGATAACCCAGTCGGGCGAGACCGCCGACACCCTGGCCGCGATGCGGCTCGCCCGCGAGGCCGGGGCCACGGTGCTCGCGGTGACCAACATCATGGGCAGTCAGGCAACCCGCGACAGTGATGCGGTGCTCTACACCAGGGCCGGCCTGGAGATCGGGGTCGCCGCGACCAAGACCTTCGTCGCCCAGGTGGCCGCGATGTACCTGTTCGCGCTCAGGCTGGCCGAGCTCCGCCAGACCCTTCCCCACGACGAGATCGTCGATCTGGTCACCGAATTGAGGCAGATCCCGGACAAGATGGAGCGGACGATCGATGCCGAGTCGGCCCGGGTCCTGACCGTCGCCGAACGCCACAAGGACCAGAAGTTCTTCCTCTATCTCGGCCGCCACATCGGCCTGCCGATCTGCCTCGAGGGGGCACTCAAGTTGAAGGAGGTGTCGTACATCCCGACCGACGCCTACGCCGCGGGAGAGATGAAGCACGGCCCGATCGCCCTGCTGGACGAGTCGACCCCTGTTGTCTGCGTGGCCACCGACAGCCCGATCCTCGACAAGGTCCTGTCGAACATCGAGGAGGTCCGGGCCCGTGGCGCCGACACGATCGCGGTGGCGACCGAAGGCGACAGCCGGGTTGAGAAGGTGGCCGAGGAGACGATCCTGGTTCCCCGGACGGATTGGGTGCTCCAGCCGTTGCTGGCGATCCTTCCGCTCCAGCTGCTGGCCTACCACGTCGCCAGGCTGAACGGACTCAACGTCGATCAGCCGCGCAATCTGGCCAAGACGGTCACCGTCGAATAGCCGCCCGGGCATCGGGTGACTCGCTACGATGCCGCCAAATGTTCGATCCCCGGTTGCGTCCGAAGGCCCTGTCCATTGCGGTTGCCGCGTTGCTGCTCTGCCCGGCCGCGATCTCGGGTTGCGGCGGCGACGGCGGCGGGGAGTCGGCGGTTTCGGGGCCGGCCGAATGGATGCCGGCCGATTCGGTCGTCTATATCGAGGCGGTAATCAGGCCCGAGGGCGACGTGGCCGACAGGGTCGACCGGATCGCGACCAAGCTCACCGGTGAGTCGCTGTCGGATTCGCTGGACAGGGCGCTGGCCGAGAGCTCCGACGACTCGGAGGTCGACTTCAAGACCGACGTCGAGCCCTGGCTGGGCGAGTCGGCAGCGCTGGCCGTAGCAGCCGACCTCAGCAACTACTCGGCCGAAGACGCGTTCTCGGTGGTTCCGGCGTCGGTCCCCGCCTCCGGTTCGCTTGACGTCTCCGGCAGCGGAACGAATGATTCGGCCGAACAGGTGAGCGTGGTCGTCGAGACGACCGATCCCGACGCCACCCGCAGCTTCATCGAGAAGAGCGCCGCCGGTCAGAGCGGCGATCCGACCCAGGGCGAGTACGAGGGCGTCGAATACACGGTCGGCGGCGATGGGGACAGCGTCCTCGGGGTGAGTGACGACCAGCTGATCGCGGCCAGTTCGGTGGCTCGCTTCGAGGCGATGATCGATGCTCACGACGGTGACTCGCTGGCCGATACCGAGGCCTTCTCGGACGTGGCCGACAAGGCCGCCGACGGCAGCGTGGCCAACCTGTTCGCGACCAGCGCGCCGGTGACCGCGGCCGTCGCCGATTCGGGAACGACCGATGATTCCGGGTCCGGAGGCGATTCCGGCGACCAGGGCGGATCCGGCATGGACTCGCTCTACGAAGCCCTGGGCGTGGATCCCGAGAACACGGGTGTACTGATGAGCCTGGTGCCCGGTGACGACGAGATCTCGATCAAGGGAGTGTCGAATGCCGGCGACGAGTTCGTGAACGGGGATCCCGGTCCGCTGATCGAGACGTTCCCGGCCGACGCCGTGTTCGCGACCGGTTCGGCCGACGTCGGAACCAACCTGAGGAAAGTGATCGACGCGGTGGACGAGCAGGGCATCGAGGGCCTGGTCAAGCCCGGCGAGCTGCAGGGGATGATCGACGAATTCTCCGGTAGCGGGGTTGACCTGAATGCCCTGATCGATTCGCTGGAGACGGCCGGCATGTTCGTGAGCGGCCAATCGGTCGATTCGCTCGGCGGCGCCCTGGTCGTCACCTCATCCGACCTGAAGCCGCTGGAGAACTCGCTGGCCCTGATTTCGAGCCTGATCGGGCAGTCCGGAGACGCCCAGGTACGTCCGCTCGGCGGCAACGTGACCGGCTTCAGCGCGCGGACGCCGGAGCTGCCCGGACGGCCGGTGGTGGTGGCGATAAAGGGCGACCGCTTCGTGATCGCAATCGGGACGAGGCAGGCCCGGCAGGCTCTGGGCGGCGGCGGAGCGACGCTGGCGGGATCCGATGCCTACCAGGCGGCGGTCGGTTCACTGTCGGGAGAACAGATCGACCTTTTCGTCGATCCCCCCGGCATCGGCAAGCTGATCAGGGACGCGGCGGACGGGCAGCCGGAGGCGAAAGAGGCGGCCGACGTGATGGACAAGTTCGAGTACGTGGGTGCCGGTGGTGGTGACGGCGACGGCACTTTCGAGCTCAACCTCGGACTCGGGAACTGAGCCGGTGTCGTCCGATCGACCGGAGAGCTGATCGCTTGGCCACCGTCGGGGTCGGCGTCGACCTGATCGAGATCGCCCGGGTCGAGCGGGCACTGGAGCGGCACCCGCGCCTTGTAGAGCGGCTGTTCACCGAAGCCGAGGTCGAATATTCGACCGCCAAAGGCCGGCCCGGGCGGCACCTGGCCGCCAGGTTCGCCGCCAAGGAGGCCGCGGTGAAGGCGATGCGCCTGTCGCCCGGCGTGCGCCTGAGCGACATCGAGGTGGTCGCCGGGACCCCCCCGGAGTTCCGGTTCCACCGGGACGTGGCAGCCGCCGCCGCCGAGCAGGGGCTTTCGGTCAGGGTCAGCCTGACGCACAACCGTGAAACGGCGGCCGCGGTCGCCGTCGCCGAGGTCGTCTGACTTGGAGCCCTGGCTGGATCCCGTCTACGACGCGGCCGGAATGGGCCGGGCCGACCGCTGGGCGATCGAACGGGACGGTGTGCCCTCGCTCGAACTGATGGAAAACGCCGGCCGGGCCCTGGCCGACGAGACGGCCTCGATCGCCGGTCCGGACCCGGTCCGCGTGGTTTGCGGCAAGGGCAACAACGGTGGAGACGGCCTGGTCGCCGCCCGGCATCTGATCGGCTCGGGTCACCAGGTCGAGGTGGTGCTGCTCTGGCCGGCCGATCAGCTCAGCCCGGACTCGACCGAAAACTTCAAGCGGCTTCCGGCCGGTGTGGTGACCGGGGCGGGGAGTGGTGCCGGCAGCCTCGCCAGCGACTCACTGAGCGGTTCGGGGGCGGTCATCGACGCGGTGCTGGGTACCGGCTTTTCCGGTACACCGGAGGCCCCGGTCGACGCGGCGATCGAGGCGATCAACGCCTGCGGCGCGCCGGTGGTCTGTTGCGACGTGCCTTCCGGCGTGAACGCGACCACGGGCGAAGCCGGCCTGGCCGTATCCGGTGACCGGACCGTAACCTTCCACGGGCTGAAGGTCGGGCACCTGATCGCACCCGGAAAGCGGCTGACGGGACGGGTCCGGACCGCCGCGATCGGCATCCCGCCGGACGCGCCGGCGGGCGAGGCCGCCGGGGTGATTCGTCCGGCCGTCCTGGATCTGCTGCCCGCCCGGGGTGCGGCCTCGACCAAGTTCAGCTCCGGCCGGGTGACTGTGGTCGGCGGCTCGCCGGGTCTGACCGGGGCGGTCTGCCTGGCCGCCGAGGGGGCGATCAGGAGCGGTGCCGGCTACGCCACGGTAGCCGTGCCGGCCGGGCTCGAGCCGGTGTTCGAGCAGAAGCTGACCGAGGTGATGTCACTCGGCCTGAGCGAGCCGGACGGTCCGGGCGGCATCCGCGGGCATCTCGGGCCGTGGGCCGAACCGGCCATTCTCGAGCACGCCGCAAATGCCGCGTCGGTGGTCCTGGGATCCGGGATCGGGCGGGCCGACGGGGTGGCCGAGCTGGTCCGGTCGCTGGTCCCCCGGCTGGAGGCCCCGCTGGTCGTCGATGCCGACGGTCTCGGCTCGCTCGGCGCCGATCTCGAGCCGGTCGCTTCGCGCCGCGCTCCGACCGTGCTGACGCCGCATGCCGGCGAGATGGGACGTTTGCTCGGCATCGAAGCTGCAGAGGTGGAGGCTCACCGGCTCGACGCGGCGCTGAAGCTGGCCCGGGAGTGCGGTGCGATCGTGGTGCTGAAGGGCGACGACACGATCGTCAGCGACGGCGACCGGGTCGCGGTCAACGCCCTGCCGGCGCCCTCGCTGGCCACCGCCGGTACCGGCGACGTCCTGGCCGGGGTCTGCGGTGCGTTCCTCGGCCGGGGTCTCGAGCCGTTCGAGGCGGCTGCGGCCGCGGTCATATGCCACGCCAGGGCCGGTCGGCTGGCGGCCTCCGGGATCGGGTCCGCGGAAGGGGTGGTCGCGACCGACGTGATCGCCTCGCTGCCCCGGGCGATGAGCATCGCGCCACCGGATGACCGTGGATAGGGGATAATCGCCTGACCGTGCCCACCGTTGCCGACATCATGGATCGCGAACCCGTTGCGGTATCTCCCGACGACCAGGTCCGCACCGTGATCGAAGTCATGCAGACCCACGACCTGCCGGGGGTGCCGGTGGTCGACGAGGTCAGGAAGGTGGTCGGGATCATCACCGAGTCGGACCTGGTCATATCCGACGAGGAATCGGACTTCCACCTGCCGCACTACGTGAACATCATGGGCGGGATCGTCTTCCTCGAGTCGACCAAGCATTTCGAGGAGCGGGCGAAGAAGGCGTTCGCCGACCGGGCCTCCGACATGATGACCGCCGATCCGGTGACCGTCGGTCCCGACGAACCGGCCGAGCATGCGGCCCGGCTGATCTCCGAGAGGCATCACAACCGGCTTCCGGTGGTCGACCACGAGGGCCGGCTGGTAGGCGTCGTCACCAGGGTCGACGTGCTGGCCGCGCTGACCGGCAGCTGATGTACGAACGGGCCGAGGCCCGCATCGATCTCGGCGCGCTTCGGCACAACTGCGCCAACCTGCGGGCGCGGCTCGGACCCGGGGTCGAGCTCTGCCCGGTGCTCAAGGCCGACGGGTACGGCCACGGTGCCGCCCACTGCGCGCCGGTCGTGGCCGCCTCGGGTGCGGATCGCATCGCGGTAGCCACGGCGCGCGAGGCGGTTCGGATCAGGGCCCTGGTGCCCGACATCCCCTTGCTCGTGCTGGGGGCGCTGGCCCCGGGCGAGGTCGAGCTGGCGGTCGGCACCGGAACCGATATCGCGGTCTGGGAACCGGGGTTCATCGAGGCGCTGGCCGACCGGGCCGCAGCGACCGGGCTGACCGTGGGGGTCCACCTCAAGTACGACACCGGCATGGGCAGGCTCGGCTGTTCCGATCCGGAGGCGGTGATCGAGATGGCCCGGTCGATCGCGGCAAGCCGGAGCCTGAGCCTGGAGGCGGTCTGGACCCATTTCGCGACGGCCGATGAGCCGGATCCCGGGTTCCGGGACATTCAGCGGGACCGCCTGCGCGAGCTCGGCTCCCGGATCAGGCAGGAGCATCCCCGGGTGATGCTCCACGCGGCCAACTCGGCCGCCCTGATCGCCGACCCGGAGACCCATTTCGACCTGGTCCGACCCGGGGTCGCGGTGTACGGGATGGATCCGTTCGGCGTCGACCCGCTGGAGCACGACCTGGTTCCGGTCCTCTCGCTCCACTCCTACGTGGCCTCGGTCAAGCGGCTCGAGCCCGGCATGAGCGTCGGCTACGGTCGCACCTGGAAAGCGGATCGGCCCACTTCGATCGCGACGATTCCGGTCGGCTACGGAGACGGTGTGCGCCGCGCCCTGTCCAACCGGGGTGAGGTGCTGATCTCGGGGCGGCGGTACCCGGTGGCCGGGACCATCTCGATGGACAACCTGGCGGTCGAGATCGGCCTCGACCCGGAGGTCGCGGTCGGCGACGACGTGACCCTGATCGGCACCCAGCGAGACGGCCGGATCACCGCCGAGGAAGTCGCCCGGACGCTCGAGACGATCAACTACGAGGTCACCTGCGGCATCTCCCCAAGGGTCCCGAGGCAGGGGACCGGAGATCCCGGGACGGCCGAGGTTCCGACCGCGCCGGTGCCGGGGGAGACCGCTTGAGGCTGGCCGAGGTCGCATCCCGGGCGATCGCCGAGGACCTGGTCGGCCGGGCCCGGGTCGCGATCGCGGGGGAGCCGGCCTGGCTGGTCGGCGGGGCGGTTCGTGACGCGGCTCTGGGCCGGGAGGTCAGGGATCTCGATCTGGCCATCGCGGGATCGCCGGAAGATGCGGCCCGGGCGGTCGCCGCCGGACTCGGTGGCAACGCGTTCGAGCTATCGGCCGAGTTCGCGACCTGGCGGGTCCGGGACCGTGGCGGCGAGTGGCAGGTCGACCTGACTGCGCTGCGCGGGCCGGGCATCGAGGATGACCTCCGGCGGCGGGACTTCACCGTGGGCGCGATCGCGGTCGACCTGGCGACGGGGGCCGGGATCGACCCGACCAACGGGCTGGCCGACATCGAATCGGGCGTCGTCCGGGCAGTCGCGCCCGGTAGCTTCGCCGACGATCCGCTCCGCCTGATGCGGGTGGGCAGGCTGGTCGCCCAGTTCGACTGGACAGTCGACGGCGAAACGGCCGGACTGGCGCGGGCCGCCGCGGGCCGGGCCGCCGAGCCGGCCGGCGAGCGCATCCTGGCCGAGTTCTGCCTGCTGGCTGCCGCACCGCATCCGGTAGCCGGGATCGAGACGCTCGACGCGCTCGGGGTACTGGACGCGGTCCTGCCGGAGTTGACCGCCCTGCACGGAGTGGTTCAGGGCCCGAACCACCACCTCGACGTGTACGGCCACACGCTGGAGGTGCTCGACGGGGTGCTGCTGATCGAGTCCGACCTGGAACGGTTCACCGGGGCACGGTCGCCGGAGGTCCGGGAGATGCTCAACGAACCGCTGGCCGACGGGGTCACGCGCTCGACCGGGCTCCGCATGGCGGCGCTGCTTCACGATTGCGCCAAGCCGTTGACCAGGACCGAACGGGACGGAATCATCAGTTTTCGCGGGCACGATCGCGACGGGGCCGAGCAGGTGAAGGAGATCTTCGGCCGGCTCAAGGCCAGCAACCGGCTGGCCGGCTACGTGGCCGAGATCACCCGGCACCATCTGGTGCTCGGCTTCATGGTTCCCGAGCAGCCGCTGAACCGTCGCCAGGTCTACGCCTATCTGAAGCACACCGATCCGGTAACCGTGGACGTCACCCTGCTGACCGTGGCCGACCGGCTGGCGGCGCGGGGCTCGGCCTCGATCGCCAGCCGCCAGATGGTGGAGAGCCACCTCGAACTGGCACGGGACATGGTCGGGCACGGGCTCGACTGGCGGCGGGACGGTCCGCCCGAGCCGTTCCTGCGCGGCGACCGGTTGGCCGCCGAGCTCGGGATCGAGCCCGGTCCGGAGCTGGGCAGGGTGGTCGAGGCGCTGGCCGAGGCCCGTTACACCGGCGAAATCAGTTCTGCAAGCGAAGCTGTGGACTTCGGCCGGCGCTTCCTCGATGCCTCCTAGGTTGTAGCCTCCGTCGCCGCATGGGCAAAGAAGAAAAGATCGAGATGGAGGGTGAGATCACCGAGGCCCTCCCGAATACGATGTTCCGGGTCAAGCTCGACAACGATCATGAGGTGCTCGGCCACATATCGGGAAAGATGCGCCGCCATTACATCCGGATCCTGCCCGGGGACCGGGTCAAGATCGAGCTCTCGCCCTACGACCTGACCCGCGGCCGGATCACCTACCGCTACAAGTAGGCCGGCCCTGCGGTCCGCAACCAACGGCGGACCGGGGTGTTCTTGAATGTGATGTCTAATCGTCAGCTAACACTTTCCAAACGTTCTCCGCTCGCCGCGGTCGTCGCCGGCATGATCGCGTTCGGAGCTGCCGTGATCGTCGCCTTTTCGCTTTCGACAGCCGATTCGGTCGCTGCCAAGTCGTCGAAACGGGTCGTGCTCGGCAAGGCGAACAGCGAGCTCACCCCCAACTGCGGGACCAACTTCTCGCGGGACTGTCTGGCCGAGGGCAAGGTCACCGGCTATCAGGTCTATCGGAAGGGCTCGCAACGCAAGCGGGGCTTCGTGGTCCCGCGCGAGGGCAAGGTCGTCTCCTGGTCGATCTCGCTGGCCAAGCCGACGAAGAAGGACATCCGCAAAGGAGCGAACAGCTACTCGGCCCAGCTGCCGTTCTTCAACGACCTGTTCGGCACCCCCGCCTCGGCCCGGATCGCGGTGCTGAAGCGGGTCAAGAAGAAGGAAAAGGGCCCTCCCCAGTACAAGATGGTTCGTCAGAGCCCGACCCAGATCCTCAATCCCTATTTCGGCAGGACGGTCAATTTCACGTTGAACAAGCCGCTCAACGTGATCAAGGACCAGATCGTGGCCCTGACGATCCCGACCTGGGCGCCGGCGGTCTGGAAGCCGTACTCCTGCAGCATCAGCCCGGCCGGCGGGGTCAATGACCCGGTCGCCTGCGACCGGGCCGAAGAGGATTACACCTGGCGTGCCAGCCGGGCCAACGGGAAATGCACCCTCGGCACCGACCCCGACACGGGCGAGCCAAACACCGCACTCAAGAAGACCCGTCCGCAGCAGAAGGTGGATTCGGTCAAGCGCTACGGCTGCTACTACGGCAGCAACGTGCTGCTCTACACGGCCACGGTCATCTCCAAGTAGCCGACCGGGCCGGGCTCAGCCGACCGGGCCGGGCTCAGCCGGCCGGGAGGCCGCAGAACTCGCAGGTAGCCAGATCCCGTCCGGTCAGTTGCTCGCAACGGCGGCAGACCCTGAGATTGACCGGGGTGCGGGGCAGCTTCGACTCCGACGGCGAAAGGGGAAGTACTTCGGCGACCGGCTCGAGTTCCTCGCCGGTCTCGCCGTCGCGGTAGACCACGCCGGCCTGGACCGGGGCGATGGCTTCGCGCCCAGACACGGGCGCCCGGAGTCGGTAGATCTGCTGGTCGCTCATCAGCGGCAGAATACCCGGAAATGAGGATTCTGATCTTTCACGGCTACCTCCTGCGGGGAACCGGCAGCAACATCTACAACGCCAACCTCGCCCGCGCGCTGGCCGGACTCGGTCACGAGGTCCACCTGCTCTGCCAGGACCGCGAAGCCGGGCGGCTGGACTGGGTGGACGCGGTCGGCGAGTGGGGGACACGGGGACTCGAGGTGCACGCCCCGGGACGCCGTGGGCCGGGCTCCGCCGCAGCGGACCGGTCGGGACCCCGGACGGATGGACCGGGCGGTTCGGTCACGGTCTATCTCCCGCCGATCGGCGAGCTGCTCCCGGTCTACGTCGAGGATCCGTATGAGGGTTTCGTGGCCCGCGCCTTCCCCAAGCTGAGCGACCTGGAGATCGAGCGCTACATCGAGGTCAACGTCCGGGCCGTGCAGGAGGTCACCGCCAGGGCCGGGCCGCCGGATGCGGCCCTGGCCAACCACCTGATCATGGGCCCGGTCGTATTCGCCCGGGCCGGGGTTCGTCCCTATGCCGTGAAGAACCACGGCTCCGACCTCGAATACACGATCAAGCCCCATCCCCGGTTCATCCCCTGGGTGCGCGAGGGGCTGGAGCCGGCCGCCTCCATCCTGGTCGGCTCCCTCCACACCGCGACCAGCCTCTGGGAGGCGGTGCCCGGGCTCGGTCTCGAGCCCAGGACCGGGCTCGGCCCCCCCGGCGTCGACACCGACCGCTTCTCACCGCTGGACCGGGAATCGAGGGCAGGGGCGATCGCCACCCTGGCCGGCGAGATCGCGGCCGGGCCGGCCGGCGCCACCTTCGGACGGGACGCGGGGGAGGCAGTCAACGCGCTTGACCGGTTCGCGGCCGCCGCAGGTCCCCGGGTGGTCTTCATCGGCAAGCTGATCGTCTCAAAGGGGGTCGACCTGCTGATCGCGGCCTGGCCGATCGTGTGTGCGGAGAACCCCGGCGCCCGGCTCCTGCTGGGCGGCTTCGGGGCCTTCGAACAGGGGCTGCGGGCACTGGTCGCCGCGCTCGGCGACGGTGACATCGATGCGGCCCGCCGGATCGCCGACCGGGGCCGGGGTCTCGAGGGCGGCGAGGCCGGGAGGCTGCGCTACCTGGCCGATTTTCTGGCCGACCCGCCGGCCGGCTACGCCGCGCAGTCGCGGGCGGCGGCCGGCTCGATCGCGTTCGCCGGGCGGCTCGAGCACGATGAGGTGGCCGCGGTGGTGCCGGCCGCCGACGCGATGGTCGTACCGAGCACTTTCCCGGAGGCTTTCGGCATGGTGGCGGCCGAGGCGGCCGCGGCCGGCGTGCTGCCGGTCTGCGCCGCTCACTCGGGACTGGCCGAGGTGACCGCCGTCCTGGCGGAAGAGGTTCCGGCCGTGACCGGCTCGATCGATTTCGAGTTGGGCCCGGGCGTGGTGGAGAGGCTGGCCGGACGGGTCAACGGATGGCTGGCCGTGGATCCGGCCCGGCGGGCCGCGATCGGCCGGGAAATCGCCGACGCGGCCGATAGGAATTGGAGCTGGCAGGGCGTGGCCAGAGACGTGATTTCCGCATCAGAAGGAGAGATCCACCCGATCGTCAAGGCGTGACCATGGGCAGGGCGGCATCCGACCGCCGCTTCAATACAATCCGTGGCGTCCGATGACTCGTCTCCCGATCCTGAAACTGACCCTGGCCTCGCTGGCCTTCGGCGCGGTGCAGTCGGTGGTCCTGTTGCAGTTCGACTGGTTCGGCGGCGCCGCCGCCTCCGCGGCCGGCCCGATCGATCTCCTGCTGGACGTGACCATCGTGGTTTCGTCGTTCATCTTCGCGATCTGTTGCGTGGCGCTCGGGTACGCCCTGATCAAGTGGAGGGTCAAGCCGGGCGACGAAAGCGACGGCCTGCCGATCCACGGGAACACCAGGCTCGAGGTGATCTGGACGGTCATCCCGGTCATCATCGTGGTCGCCCTGGCCGGATACAGCTGGGCCGTGCTCGACGACATCGAGAGCAAGGACGCCGACCGGATCACGGTCAATGTCTACTCGCAGCAGTTCGCCTGGACCTTCGGCTATCCGGAGAGCGGCAACAAATGGTCGGAAGGCGAGCTGCACGTACCGGTCGACCGCCAGATCGACTTCAAGCTCCATGCCCAGGACGTGATCCACTCGTTCTGGGTTCCGGAATGGCGGATCAAGAAGGACAACGTGCCCGGGATCACCACCGACGCGCTCGTGACCCCGGACAAGGTAGGGACCTATCAGCTGATCTGCACCGAGCTCTGCGGCGCGGGGCACGCGACGATGCGGGCCAAGGTTGTGGTCGAGCCGCAGGCCGACTACGACAAATGGGTGGCCGGCCTCGAGCAGGAGGTCCCCGGCGGACTGCTGCTCACCGCCGACCAGGCGCTCGAGATCGAGCAGCAGTTGCAGGAAAAGGAAGGCGGCATTGAAGGCAGCGGGGTCGATGAAACCTGACCACCCGGCCGATCCGGTAGAAAGTGAGGTTCATTGATGGCGATGGCAATCAGACAGCCCGGGTGGTATCGCGGCGCGATCGGCTTCGTGCTCGGCGCGGCGTTCGGGTTCGGCCTGGTCATAGCCCTGCGGGCGATCTCCGGACTCGACCTGTTCCAGACCGAACAGACCGGATACCCGCATGTGATCGTGCCGCTGATCACCGCTCCGTTCGGGTTCCTGTTCGGGTTCGGGGCGTTCGACTACTGGTTCCGCTGGGCGGCCGGCAAACCGACCATCCCCGACGACCACTCGGGCCACGGCGCGTTCCGCTGGCAGGACTACTTCAAGTTCAACACCGACCACAAGGTGATCGGCATCCAGTACGTGGTGACCACCATGTTCTTCTTCCTGATCGGGGGGCTGCTGGCGCTGCTGATCCGGGCCGAGCTGGCACAGCCGGGCGAGCAGATCGTCGCCGCGAATACCTACAACGGACTGTTCTCGACCCACGCGGTGGTGATGATCTTCCTGTTCATCATCCCGATCTTCGCCGGGTTGGCCAACTACGTACTGCCGCTGATGATCGGTGCTCCGGACATGGCTTTCCCGAGGCTGAACGCGCTCAGCTTCTGGCTACTGCCGATCGCCGGAATAATCTTCCTGGCCAGCTTCCTCGCTCCGGGCGGCTCGTTCGACGCCGGCTGGACCGGCTATGCGCCACTGTCGACCGGGGCACCACTGGGCCAGTCGTTCTTCAATATCGGCGTGCAGTTCGCCGGGGCATCGTCGATCGCCACGGCGCTCAACTTCCTGGTCACGATCATCACCATGCGTGCGCCGGGAATGAACCCCTGGCGCATGCCGCTACTGGTCTGGGCCAACCTCTCGACCTCGCTGCTGGTGGTCGGGGCCACGCCGTTCGTCGCCGGCGCCCAGTTCATGGTCTTCTTCGACCGCGCGCTGGGGATGAACTTCTTCCAGTTCCTCGAGGGCGGCGACGTGATCAGCTACCAGCACATCTTCTGGTTCTACTCGCACCCGGCGGTCTACATCATGATGCTGCCCGGCTTCGGGATCATCTCGGAGATTATCTCGACCCACGCCCGAAAACCGGTATTCGGATACCGGTTGATGGCGCTCGCGCTGATCGGGATCGTGGTGCTCAGCTACTCGGTCTGGGCACACCACATGTTCGTAGCGGGCATGTTCAGCTGGCTGAGGGTGCCGATGATGATCACCACGATGCTGATCGCGGTGCCGACCGGGATCAAGATCTTCTCCTGGCTGGGCACGCTGTTCTACGGGAAGATCCACCTCTACTCGACCGCGATGCTGTTCTCGCTGGCCTTCCTCGTCACCTTCGTGGTAGGCGGCATCAGCGGCGTCATGCTGGGCATGGTTCCGCTCGACATCCACGTCTCGGACACCTATTTCATCGTCGCCCACCTCCACTTCGTGCTGTTCGGCGGATCGGTGTTCACGATCTTCGCCGGGATCTATCACTGGTTCCCGAAGATGACCGGGCGCATGTATGACGAGCGCCTCGGCCGGATCCACTTCTGGGGCACCCTGGTCGGCACCTGGTTCACCTTCCTCCCGATGCATTGGATCGGCATGGACGGCATGCCGCGGCGGGTGGCCGACTACGCGAGCGTCTACGGGGACTGGAACCTGCTGATCTCCGTGTCGGCATTCATCCTCGGCGCGGTCCAGCTGGTCTTCCTCTACAACATGATCGTCAGCTGGCGGTTCGGTCCCAAGGCGGGCGACAACCCCTGGCGTGCCCACTCGATCGAGTGGCAGGTCTCATCACCGCCCCCGGTGTTCAACTTCGACGAGATTCCACGGGTGGTGGGCGGCCCGTATGAGTACGGCACGCCCGGTGCCCGCCACGCGATCATGGGCGGCGAGATCGTGCCCGAAGAGGTGCCGGAACCCGAGCCAACGACCGTGACCTCTCCATCGTGAAGCCACTCGTCCTTTTCATGAACGAGGTGGCCGGCGGCCGGCTGCTGCTGGAGGCGACCCTCGAAAGGGCTGAAAAGGCCTCCTACGTGGTGGTGGTCGCCCCCCAGAACCAGCCGTCGGTCGGCCAGCTGTTTGCGCCCGAAGAGGCGCGGGAGGCGGCCAGGGTGCGGGTCGAGGTCACCCTGGCTGTCCTGGACGAGTTCGGGATCGAGGCGGTCGGCGAGGTGCTGGACCCGGACACGGACCTGGCCCTGGGCGACGCGATACGCAGCCACCGTCCGAGTGAAGTCCTGCTGTCCTGCCTCTACGACAGCCGGTTCGGCCTGACCAGGAAGGACCTGGTCGAATGGGCGAAGATCAAGTTCGAGCCGGAGACCACGATCACCCACATCCCGGTGCGGATCGAGGACGACTCGCTCCGCCAGGACCTGACCCATACCCTGGTCGTTTCCAACCAGACCCTTTCCCAGCCCGACCTCCAGCAGCGCCTGCTCGACCGCTCGAGCGACCGACCGCACCGCTTCACGATCATCGCCCCGGCGGCCGAAGGTGTTTCCACGAGCACCGTCGCCCGCAACCTGGCCGGGCTGATGGCCGCGCTGTACCGGGCCGGGATCGACGCGACCGGCCAGCCGATGAGTCCGGATCCGTTCTCGGCGGTCAAGGCGGCGATCGAGCACTACCGGGTCGACGACATCCTGATTTCCACCCTGCCCGGCGAGGAATCGCGCTGGCTCCAGGAAGACCTGATCGGCAAGGTCCGCGAGTACACCAACAAGCCGGTGTCCCACCACGAGTGCGGTCGTCCGGCCAAGGCGGTCGCCGCCGCGGTCGCCGCGGGCGAGCCGGTGGACGGAGCCGGTGAAGCAGGGCCCGGCGCCGAAGCCGGCGCTCCCACCACGGGCAGCGGCGGAACCGAAGCACCGGGAGGAGATGCCGTTGACGCGACCGGAGATCCCGGCTCCGACGGTGATGCGGGCGGTTCTATGGTGGGAAGCGACGGGGAGTAGGCGGATGGAGAGCGCAAGCATCGCGGTCGGCCACGGCCACGCCGAAGAGCACCACGGACCTCCGGAGGCGCACCAGAGCGCCCGGATCGACCGCACGGTGCTGGGCATCCTGCTTTTCATCCTCTCCGAGGTGATGCTGTTCGGAGCCTTCTTCGCGGCCTACTTCTTCATCCGGGTCGTGGCGAACGACGGCCCCTGGCCGCCGGCCGGGGTCGAGCTCCCGGTACTGATCGCCGGCATCAACACGGCGATCCTGGTCTCGTCCAGCTTCACGGTGCACTACGCGCTGGAGGCGATCAAGCACAACAACCACCGCGGCCTGAAGCTGGGCCTGACCATGACCTGGCTGCTCGGCGCGACGTTCCTGTTCATCCAGATCAACGAGTACATCCACATCGGCTTCACCCCCCGGGACGGGGCGTTCGGCTCGATCTTCTTCAGCCTCACCGGCCTGCACGGCGCTCACGTCTTCGTAGGCCTGTTGCTGCTGACCTTCGCCAACATCAGGGCGTATCGCGGGCATTTCGGGCCCGACCAGAAGGACCACCTCGGCGTCGAGGTGCCGGGCATCTACTGGCACTTCGTCGACATCATGTGGATCATCGTGTTCAGCGCGGTCTACATCATCTGACCCGAACGCTCTCCTGTTCAGGATGGCCGGCTCGAGGTTCATCGCAGTTGCTCTGATCTGCGGGCTGAGTGGACTCGGCGTCGTCGCCTGCGGGGATTCGAGCGATGACAATGCGGAGCAGTTCAAGCGGAACGTAGCTGCCCTCGACCCGGCCTTGAAGGTCAAGTTCGTTGACCTCGATCAGCCCGGCGTAGTCAAGGGGTCCTTGAGGGCGCCAAACGGACTACCATCGTTCTTCTGGATCTCCTTCGGACCGGATCCGGCCGACGACCTGGAGCGGTTCGATCTAGGTGATCCCACTTTCGTCATGTACTACAACGTCGGCGACGGTTATTACATCGCGGAAGATGCCCGCCCGCGGAGGGGCCTCAATGCGTCGGCGCGGAAGATGACGCAGGAGGAGAGAAATCGATGGGTGGACTCGAAGTTCGCAATCGAGGACGCCGCCTGCGAAGCCGTATCGGGCGAGGCCTGCAAGGGCCCGTAGACGGAGCCTAGAATGGATCCGTGACTGCCTCTCCGACAGATGCAACGCATGTGGGCCATCGTGTCCAGCCCGGTCTACGTCATCCGACCGTGCCGGTCGCACACTGGGCTGAATGAAGCTCCCTTCGCTGGGCAACCCGCTCAAGTCCGAGGGGTCCGCATTCCGCTGGCTGGTCGTGGTCCTGGTGGCCGCGATCGCGGTCGGCGTGGTCGCCGAGCTGATCTCGCCGACCGCGGCCACCGTTCTCGCCCTGGTCCTGATCGGGCTTGTGTCGGTCCCCGTCCTCAGGGGTATCGCCCACATGCTCGGCTCCCCCGACGACGACTAGGCCGGCAGTCCCAAAGCAGTCCGACCGCGGCCGAGCCTCGCGCCGGCCGGCGGCCGCAGGCCCGTGTCGCCGTTCAGGAGCTTCTGGCGATGGCCCGGTCCATATCGGGGACCGGGTCGTCGATCGGCATTCCGTGGCCGACGGCCAGCCAGGCCGGTTCGAGGTCGCGGAGCCTGTTTGCGCTCTCGAGTGCGGTTGGCTGGTGCCAGGTTACGAAACCGGGGAGGGGAAACCTCCAGTAAGGCCCGGCGGTGGTGGCCAATCCGCCGAGGTTGGTGTACGCGTCGGCGGCGATCAGGCCGCGGTCGCGGGTGTCGAGCAGAGCGATCTGGCCCGGCGAGTGACCCTGGGCACCGATCACTTCGAGAGACTCGATCCGGTCGCCATGGCCGACCACCCGGTCGAACCCGACTCCGATATCGCCGCGAAATCCCAGCGTTCGCCCCTCGGGCTCGTCCGGCTCCATCGTCCTGTCGCCCCGCATCAGCCGGGCGTCGCGGGCCGAGGCGATCAGCTCAACCTCGGCCAGCTCGCCGGCCAGCGAGGACAGGGAACCGAAGTGGTCGCTGTGGGCGTGGGTGATGACGATCCGCCTGATCGGCGCACCGGCGGATTCGGCCGCTGAAATCAGTTCGTTCGCCGAGCCGTTGATCATCGTGTCAATCAGGGTGAACCCGTCGTCCTCGCTGACCAGAAACGCGTTGACGAATCCGAACCTGGTCAGCTGGAGCGCGGTCTCGGAGATACGCGTCGCCTTCATGGCAGTCGATTGTCGCACCTGCCCGCGGTCGGAGTGGGCCAACGCAGATTTCGCGGACGGGCCAGGTTCGGACACCAAACGTCAGGCAACGGCTTGACATTGGAACAAGTGGCTCTTAGGATGATCGAATTGTTGAACAATTCTTCCAAATGAGGGATTCAGAGAGGGGTAGGACAATGGTTGCGATTCAGCACCTGAGGAGGTTCAGGTTCGTATTCGCTTTGGCCGCACTGGCCGGAGTACTTGTTCTCGCGGCAGTGGTCACCAAGGGCGGTTCGTCGCAGGCTGCGGCGCCGACGCCGGAAACCAGCGTGATCATCCTGAGCGGCGACGGTATGGGGGCGCAGCAGAGGACCGCCATCCAGTACGCGCAGTACGGACTCGACAAGCGACAGCCGATGGACGCCTTGCCCTACGCCGGACTGCTGGACACGATTCCGGCCGGGCCGGTCGCGGTCACCGATTCGGCTGCGGGCGCGACCGCATGGGCAATCGGCAAGAAGACGATCAACGGCTACACCGGTCTCGGCCCGGACCTGAAGCGGGTCCCGACCCTGATCGACATCGCCAACGCGCAGGGCAAGTCGACCGCCCTGGTCAACGACCACGACATCACCAACGCGACCCTGGCTGCGTTCGGCGGGCCGGTCGAGAACCGCGACTGGAAGATCGCGATCGCCAAGAAGATGATCCACAACAACAAGGTCGATGTCCTGATGGGCGGTACCGAGAAGTACTGGTACCCGAAGGGCGAAGAGGGCATGATCCCGGACAAGATCCCCGGTGAGGACGTCGGCGAAGGCAAGGAGAACCTCGTCGAGCAGGCCCAGGGCCAGGGCTACCAGTACGCGTATGACAGGGACACCGTGTCCGGCCTGACCGGCCCACAGGCGCTGGCGATCGTTCAGGATTCGGCCAAGCGGCGCTGGGTCGAAGAGAAGGGATACAAGTACAAGAAGGATCCCCACTACGTCCCGGTGAAGGATCTGGTCACCAAGGCGCTTGAGATCCTCGGGCAGAACCCGAACGGGTTCTTCATGGCGATCGAGAGCGACGACCTCGATTCGGCCGGCCACGAGCACGATCTGAAGAACGTGCTCCAGTCGGGCAGGACCGTCAATCAGGTGGTCAACGCGATCCAGGAGTACCGGAAGGTCAACCCGAACGTGCTGCTGATCGTGACCGCCGACCATGAAACCGGCGGCATGACGATCGAGGACGCCAAAGGTGAGACGAACACCAACTCCGACGGTGACGACCCGATCCCGTACTGGTCCAACAAGGCGCGCAACAACGCCGGGCCGAACGGTGAGGTTCCTAAGAGGAGCGGCCCGGTCAAGATCAAGGGCACCAACCGGCGGTTCAAGGCCGACTGGACGACTCCCGAACACACCGGTGGCATGGTGCCGGTGACCGCGGTCGGTCCGCTGGCCGAGAAGATGACCGGTGTACACCAGAACACCCACGTCTTCGACGTGGCCAACGAGGCCCTGACGGCCGGACCGTAGCCGCAGCCGTGAGGACGCAGGAGAGGGGCCCGGCGTTGTCGCCGGGCCCCTCTCGCGTTCGCCTGTTGGCTCCGGCGACCCGGGGCGATCGACATAGACTGCACCGAACGGTACGACCAGCGAAAGGAGAGCACGGAGACCTGATGAACGGCTCATTCGGCAACGAGGGGGGCCAACTCGACGAGGTCACACGCGCCGGCCTCGATGCCGACGGCTTGCCGGCTGTCCCGGGTCATCTGCCCGGGCCCCGGAGCACCATCGAGCTCGAGCGCCTGCGCAAGGTCGTCTACCCCGGCACCTCGGAGCATCTCGTTCCGTTCGTCATCGAGTCGAAATCGGAGTACCTGGTCAACGACATCGACGGAAACACCTTCGTCGACCTCGTCTCGTCGTCCGCCTCGGTGCCACTCGGCGCCGCCCGCGCGGACCTGATCGAGCCGCTCACCGCGGCGATGGAGCGGATCGGCAACGAGGACAGCCACGGCGCGGCCAGCGGGTTCATGCTGCCGCTGGCCGAGAAGCTGATCGAGATCACCCCGGCCTCGCTGACCCGGGTCGACCTCGGCCTGAACGGGACCGAGGTGGTCGAGACCGCGGTCAAGATGATGCGCCGGGCCACGGGCAGGCCGATCATCATCGGATTCCTCGGCGGCTATCACGGGGAGACCTCGCTGACCGCCGCGCTGGGTGCGGAGGAGCATGAGATCAGCCGCGGGATCCGGCCCCTGTCGGCGGGATTCGCCCACGTGCCGTACCCGAACCCGTACCGCTCCCCGTTCGGACCGCCGCGCCCCGGGGGCAGCGGCGACCCGACCGTCGACTACATCAGGGACCACCTGCTCTTCCACGCGATCGACCCGGCCGAGGTGGCCGGCGTCGTGATCGAGCCGATCCTCGGATCGGGCGGCTGCGTGGCGCCCTCGGACGAGTTCTGGAAGGCTCTGACCGGGCTCTGCCGCGAGTACGACTGGCTGCTGGCGGCCGACGAGGTGAAGACCGGTTTCGGCCGTTCCGGGTACATGTTCGCGGTCGAGCGCTGGGGGGTCGAGCCCGACCTGATGTGCCTCGGCAAGGCGATGGGGGGCGGGGTCGCCCCGATCGCCGCGCTGATGGGCAGCGAGCGGGTGTTGGGCAGCTTCGACGACGTTCCGACCGGTTCGACCTGGTCCTGGCTGCCCTGGGCCTGCGCCGCCTCGCTGGCCACGATCGAGGCCTACGAGCGCGAGCCGGTGCTGGCCAACGTGCGGGAGCTCGAACGGGTCGGGAGGGAGAGGCTCGGCAGGATCGCGGACCGTTTCGAGCAGGTCGGCGAGGCCCGGGCGGTCGGTGGGTTCCAGGCGCTCGAATTCGTTCGCGACCGCGAGACTCGTGAGCGTGATCCGGAACTGCAGCATGCGGTCGGCCGCAGAGCGGTCGAGCTGGGGATCCTGACCGACTCGAGCTCGACCTCGCTCAACATCCAGCCGTCGCTGACCATGCCGCCGGACCGGTACGGGGCGGCGCTCGGCCGTATCGAGCGGGCCGTGGACGACTCGGTCCGGGAGCTCGGGAGGTGAATGTCTCCGGGGAGGCAGGGACCCGGGAGGCCCGGTCGGCGGGCGGGTCCGGATCGAACGGCGCCGTGAGGCTGGACCGAGAGCTGCAGGCCGAGCTCGACCGGATGCGTACCGCCGGCACGCTCAAGGCGTTCCGGGTGCTCGAGTCCCCCCAGGGCCCCGAGGTGAGGTTGAAGGGGCACGGCGAAGTGGTCGTGCTCTCCTCGAACGACTACCTCGGTCTGGCCAACCACCCCGCCGTGGTCGAAGCCGGGATCGAGGCACTGCGCAGGTACGGTGCCGGGACCGCCTCGGTCCGCTTCATCTGCGGGCTGTTCGAGCCCCACCTCGCGCTGGAGGCCGACCTGGCCGCTTTCCTGGGGACCGATTCTGCGCTCACCTACGTTTCCTGCTGGAACGCCAACCATGCCGTCCTCGATGCCCTCTGTGACGAGCGGACCCACGTCTTTTCGGACGAACTGAACCACGCGTCGATCATCGACGCGATGCGGCTGGCCCGGCCGGGCGCCAAGACCGTCTTCCCCCACTCCGACATGGCTGGGCTCGAGCAGGCGCTGGCCGGCGCGGGAGAGGTGTCCAGAAAGCTGGTGGTCACCGACGGGGTCTTCAGCATGGAGGGGGATCTCGCCCGGCTGCCCGAGCTGGTCGAGCTTGCCCGGCGACACGAGGCGGTGTTGATCGTCGACGATTCGCACGGGCTCGGCGTGATGGGCGAGACCGGCCGGGGCACGGCCGAGCACTTCGGGCTCCACGGACAGGTCGACATCGTCACCGGGACCCTGGGTAAAGCTCTCGGTGGGGCCGCCGGCGGGTTCATCGCCGGGAGCCGGGCGCTCTGCTCGGTTCTCGAGCAGCGTTCCCGCCCGCAACTCTTCTCGAACGGGCTCCCGCCCACCGTCGCAGCCGGCGCCCGGCAGGCGCTCCGCGAACTCAGGGACGACCCGGGGCTGATCGGCCGGCTCCGCTCCAATACGGCCGAGTTCCGGGCCCGGCTCGAGGAGGCCGGCATAGCTCCGGTCGCGGGAGAGAGCGCGATCGTGCCCGTGATCGTCGGCGAGACCGCCGCCGCCATCGCGATCTCGGCCGAGATGCTCGAGGCCGGGGTCTTCGTCACCGGGTTCGGGTACCCGGTCGTCCCGGAAGGAACGGCCCGGGTCCGGGCCCAGATGTCGGCGGCGCTGGAGCCCGAGCACCTGGAGCGCGCCGTGGCGGCCCTCGGCACGGCGATCGCGCGCCACGGCTGATCGCGCGATTTTCGACGGGGTCGCGCCGAACCGGTGTTGACAGCCCTCTGACCTAGTGGTAGACCGTTGGTATGCAAGTTCGTGGCGCGAGGGTGAGGCGCCCGGATCTCTGGTTGGGACTCTGGTTGTTCGGGCTTGGAATGTTGGCTATCGCCGTTGTCGCTCCCAGCCTCGCCG
>JAGQUV010000067.1 GCA_020438295.1 Solirubrobacterales bacterium | reverse complement strand
GGGTAGTCCGAGTAGAAATCGGAACCGGTCCAGTCGACGAAGTTCGACCCCGGCCAGTAGTTGCCGGGCCAGTTGCCCTTGACCCGCGGCGAGCCGGCCGGCAGTGGGCTCCAGACCAGGGCGACCGGAGGGGCCGGCAGGGCCTTCGGGCGTGGCAGATCCCCGTAGTCGACCGGCGGCATGTCGAGGTTGGACAGCTTCTTGTCGGTTCGGTTGGCTCCCAGCCCGCCCCGGACGATCACCGCGATCCTGCGGAAGGCCCGCTTGTACCAGATCGTTTTGTGCTCGCCGCCCTTCTTCTCACCGGAGCAGTAGACCGCCGAGTACGGGTTGCGACAGCGGTTGGGCTCGCCCAGTGGCCGGATGTACGCCCTCAGGTCGTTGGCCGAGAAGAACGAGTTGACCTCGAGCAGGTACCGGTCGCCGAGCCCCCGGGCGATCTGTTTCGGCGTGATCAGCTCGGCCCGGGTCTCGTCGTCGGCGGTCGATATGTGGAGCATCGGGCGGACCTCGGCGTTCTGCCAGCGTTTGTAGGCTAGGTCGAGCCCGTTTCCCCACGGATGGAACGTCTGCAGCACCGCCGGGTGCTTGCCGGTCGTCTCCGCGAAGTCGAGGAAGTCCCTGACGTCGCCAGTGTCGCTCACCCCGGTGAATACCTTGCCTTTGTGCGGGCCGAGCACCGCACCTTCGGCCGGTGCGGCCGCGAGCAGCAACGAAGCCACGACCGTGGCGAGCGCGGTCATGGCGGCGGCGAACACGGTCGTGGCCGGACGAATGGCCGGGGTTCCGGTTGGGGCCATGGTCGTTCCAACCGGGACCGGGGTGGCGGGTTGCGGTCCGGCCTGCCCGATTCCGGCCCGGCGGCAACCCCCGGCCGGCCCGGTCCGACTCCCGGATGGTCCCCTTTCAAGCACGGGGCACGGGCATCGGGCTCAGGCGCCGGGGGTTTCGGCCAGTACTTCCGCCATCGGGCGCGGTGAGACCCCGAGCGATTCGACGTCGGACGTTCCGGTGGCCGAGACCATCGGCACGCGCATGAGTTCGGCCTCCTGCCAGGTGGCGAACAGGGCCTCCTTGAAGATCCGGTGGAGTCCGGTCAGGCCGAGGTGGACCAGAGGCAGCGGTACCCGCAGGACCGGTCTCGGCCGCCCGGCCAGCAGGCCGACCAGCTCGCTCATCTCGGAG
Organism: Solirubrobacterales bacterium; assembly: GCA_020438295.1. Taxonomy (GTDB): domain Bacteria; phylum Actinomycetota; class Thermoleophilia; order Solirubrobacterales; family 70-9; genus 67-14. Next base: position 8,566 of record JAGQUV010000067.1, on the reverse strand, counting down.
TAGGTCAGCGTCTCCGGCCCGGCCAGGTCGTACTGGTGGCGGATCGGTGAGCCGTCGGTACGGGGCCGGCCGCCGCCGTTCCGGCCGTCCCTGGCCAGCGAGGTCTCGACCGCCCGGGCGACGTCGTCGGCCCAGATCGGCTGGTAACGGGAATCGCCCCTGCCCGATACCGGGATCGCCGGCAGGAACGAGAGCCGGCGGACCAGCGTGATCCAAGGGTCGGAGTGGTCGAACACGATCGAGGGGCGGAAGATCGTCGTGTCCAGGTCCGACTTGAGCACGGCCTGCTCGGCGATCCACTTGGCCCGGAAGAAGCGGGTCCGCTGGACGGCCGAGGCATTCAGTGCGCTGAAGAAGATGAACCGCTTCGCCCCGGCCCGCTCGGCGGCCTCGAGCAGCCTAACCGTGGCCAGGCCGTTAAGTTCCTCGACCCGGTACGGGGGCTGATCGCGAATCGAGGCGGCGAGGTGGATGACCGTTTCGACCCCGCGCAGCGCTTGCCGGAGCAGGTAACGGTCGGACAGCTCGCGCAGGTCGCCCATGGTGATCTGGACCTCCACCCGACGGTCGCCGAGCCGGCGCGGCTCGCGGACCAGGCAGCGCACCTCTTCGCCGGAGGCCAGCAGCCGAGGCAGCAGCCTCGAACCGATCGAGCCGGTGGCGCCGGTGAGCAGGATCACCGGTGTCTCCCGGCCGGGCCGGTCGTGGGGTTCAAACCTGTGCTCGGGTCTCGATCCGCATCAGGGCCAGTGTATTGGTCGATTTGCCGGGGCCCGCGGGAAGCGCCGCCCGGCGCCCGGGATCGCGGCCCAGACGGCGACCGGCCCCACTCACCGCAAGCACGGCACCCCGCCCAACCTCTAATATGCGCTTTCGGGCCGTGGCGAACGTCCGTGGCTCAGGTAAACCGCGATTCAGGAGCATTTCTTCAATGAGCTACGTCATCGCCGAGCCGTGTATCGGCACCAAGGACAACTCGTGTGTCGAGGTCTGCCCGGTCGACTGCATCCACCCGACTCCGGACGAGCCCGACTACGAAAAGGTCGAGATGCTCCACATAGACCCGGACGAGTGCATCGATTGCGACGCCTGCGTTGAAGCCTGTCCGGTCGACGCCTGCTTCGCCGAAGACCAGCTGCCCGCGGAATGGGCCGGCTACATCGAGAGGAACGCTCAGTACTACCAGAGCTGACCCGCCTACCGGCCGGCCGCTAGGCCCCCGCCGGTCGGGACTGGCTCAGGGCCTGCCGCGGGTGAACTTGACGAATTTCTTCCAGGCCGGTTTCGGCTTGAGCTTGTTCCGGTTCCACTTGAACAGGCCGATCGTGTAGCAGAAGCTGCAGTTCTGGCCTTTCGGATCGGTGTCTTTCCAGGCGTACCAGTAGACGCCGTTCAGGTTGAGTTTGCGGCGGTCCCGGATCAGGTAGTCGAAGGCCGACCCGAGCTGCTTCGCCTGGGCGCTCTGGCTGCCGGTCAGGAACGCGTTGGTCTTCTTGCCCGAGCCCCAGCCGATCTCGGTCACGTAGATCTTCTTCTTCTTGAGGCCGCTCTGGACCGCGGCCCTGCGGAACCCCTTCATGATCTGTTTGAGCTTGGCCGTGTCGGCCGCGTACGGGTGGATCGCGATCGAGTTGAAGCTGCTCTTCTTGACCTTCCGGGAGAACTGCTTGAGGTAGGTCGTCGCATAGCGGGCCTTCGAGGGCGGGCCCTTGGGCTTGCCGAACAGGCCGGCCAGCACGATCTCGGCCTTCGGGTCCTTCTTCCGGATCGCGGCCGAACCGGCATCGACCAGCCGGGCGTACTGGTTCGGGTTGACCTTGGTCGCGAAGTAGTGGAAGTTCGGTTCGTTCCAGAGCTGCCAGCGGATGATCGCCAGCCTCGGCAGATTCGATCCGGCCCGGGCCTGTTCGTTCCAGAACTCACCGTTTCTCCCGTAGCGGTTGGCCGCTGCCGCGACGAAGCTGCGCCAGTGGTCGAGCTGTTTCTTGTTCTTCACCGGGAGGTTGGTCGAGCGCTTGCTGATCCAGGGCGGGGTGGCGTAAAGGGTCGGCATGACCCGGACGCCTTCGCGGGCCGCCGCCTCGACGGTCGCGTCGAGACCGCCCCAGCTGAACTCGTTCGGCGATTTCGGCTGGATCGATTCCCACGAGATCGAGATCCGCAGGTTCTTGACCTTGCCCTTTTGCATACGGGCCGTGTCTTTCCTGGCGATCCCCTCCTGCGGGACGATGCCGAGGAACCCGCTGGGCGCCTTCGGCACGGCCTGGGCGCCCGGCGCGATCAGGCCGAGCGCGGCTATGGCGATCAGCGCGGGCAGGGCCGCCGTGAGGCGGGCTCCTCCGGCACGGCTGGAACGGTCGGTTTCGGGTCTGCTGCGGCGTGAATGGCTCATCTGCTGCTCAAACAGGGCCGGGCGGGCGTGGTTGCGGTCGGGACGGAGCCGGTGCCGCTACTGGACCACCGGCAGCTCACGCGCGTTGGCGCCCATCTTCGGGGGCTGCGGTGCGGTCGGCGGGGACTCCTGGACCATCGGCAGCTCACGGGGAACCGATGCGACGATCCGCCCGGCGATTCCGGCGATCGCCTCGGCGGCCGGCGAGTCGGGTCGCTCGGTGACCAGCGGCGTACCGCGGTCGGCGTGTTCGCGCAGGTCCTCGGAGAGCGGGACCGCGCCCAACAAAGGGACGCCGAGCTCGTCGGCGAGCAGGCCGCCGCCTCCCTCGCCGAAGATCGAGAAGGTCTCCCCGTCGGGGGTGGTGAACCCGGACATGTTCTCGATGATGCCCATCACCTCGAGATCGACCTTGTTCGCCATCTCGGCCGAGCGGCGGGCCACCGACTGGGCGGCCGGCTGCGGCGTGGTGACGATCGCGACCTTGGCCTGGGGCAGGAGCTGGGCCAGGGTCATGGCGATGTCGCCGGTTCCGGGCGGGAGGTCGAGCAGCAGGTAGTCGAGCTCGCCCCAGGCGACGTCCTCGAGGAACTGCTGGATCGCCTTGTGCAGCATCGGCCCCCGCCAGACCACGGCCGAGTTCTGCTCGACGAAATACCCGATTGACATCGTCTTCACGCCGGTTGCCGATTCGGGCGGCACGATTTTGCGCTCGCCGTTGACGTCGGGCTTGCCACCCACCCCGAGCATGCGCGGGATCGAGTAGCCGTAGACGTCGCAGTCGAGCGCGCCGGCGCTGTGTCCCTGGGCCTGCAGGGCGGCGGCCAGGTTCGCGGTCATGGTCGATTTCCCGACCCCGCCCTTGCCCGAGGCGATGCAGATCACGTTGGCGACCTGGGCCAGCGCACCGGCCGGCAGTTTGCCGCGGCCGAGGGCCTGCTGGAGGGTCGACTTCTCCTGGTCGCTCAGCACGTCGAAGCCGACCTGTACCCCGGTCACCCCGTCGAGCTGCGAGGCCTGGGTGGTCACCGCTTGCTGGAAGTGCGAACGGATCGGGCAGCCGGGGGTGGTCAGCGAGACCACCACGTCCACCTTGCCGTCGGGCTTGATCTCGATCGACCGGACCATGCCGAGCTCGACGATGTTCTTCCGCAGCTCGGGGTCAATCACCGCGGTCAGTTTCTCTTTCACCTGCGCTTCGGTCGGTAGGGCCATGGCCTGATTCTGGCAGAGAGGGGGAGAGTTCCCGCCGCTCGGCCGCTAGACGGGGCAAATGCCCCTACCCGAGGAGATGAACATGGCGCCCGGAACGACCTTCAGGCGACGACTGCTGACCGCCACGCTATTCACCCTGATCGCCCTGGTCGGGTTCGCCGCGCTGTCGGTCGACGGCGCCACCGCCGCCCGCTACACGGTGGCCCAGTGCGGCTGGCACGTCGGTCACGACGCCGGCTGGTTCGACAGCAGCGCGAACAAGTTCGTCCGCAGCAGCTACTGCCAGACGCCGGCCTCGGCCGACGGCTTCGACGGGGTTCACCTGACCAGCGAGACCCGCGGCTCAACCGATTTCGTCGGCGGCACCCGGTTCGCCCGCTGGCGCTGGCAGGCCCCGCCCGGTACCGGGATCGTCACCGTCCACGGGCACCGCTGGCAGGTCGTCCGCGACAACTTCCAGCACCGGATCGGCTCGGTCGCGTTCTCGGGCGGCTTCACGCCGTTCGCCGAGTTCAAGACCACCGACACCACCCGGCGCGACTTCAACAGGGCCTTTTCCCCGCACGTGGCGGCGCTCGAGTCGCGGCTGCTGTGCGCCCGCCCTGCCGACCGGGCCTGCGATGCCTCGAGCAGGTCGCTGGCCGGGGTACGGGCGCTGACCATCACGCTCGACGACTCGCTCCGGCCGACCGCGGCGGTCTCGGGCGCCCTGACCGGATCCGGGTGGCAGCGCGGCAACCGGTCGCTCGCGTTCAGCGACCGCGACCAGGGATCAGGCCTGCGCTACGCCCAGACCTTGATCGACGGGGCGATCCGCGGCCACACCGAACTGAACTGCACCAAGGCGCTGATCGCCGGCCAGTGGCGGGCGGTCCGGATGCGACCGTGTGCGACCGCAGGAGCCGGAGTCCACACGATCGCGACCGCAGCGCTGAGCGACGGTACCCACCGGCTCCGCCACTGCGCGACCGATTTCGCCGGCAACCAGGGTTGCACGTCGGACCGAGTGATCCGGGTCGACAACACCGCGCCGTCGGCGCCGCGCGACCTCGAGGTCGTCGGTGGCGACGGCTGGCGGCGGGACAACGACTTCGCGCTCAGCTGGACCGATCCCGGTCAGGCCCCCGGTGCGCCGGTGGTCGGCCACCAGTACCGGGTCACCGGCCCGGGCGGCTACGACTCCGGCCCGGTGTCACGGTACGGATCGGGCCGCTCGGAACGGATAACCGTGCCCCGGGCGGGCGAGTACCGGGTGGCGGTCTGGCTGATCGACGGAGCCGGGAACCTGAACCGTGCCGCGACCGCGACCGCCACGCTGCGACTCGACGACCGCCCACCCACCGGCTACTTCGTCGAGCCCGATCCCGAACGGCCCGAGGTCCTACGGGTCCCGGTCGCCGACGCCCACTCCGGGGTGGCCGGCGGCGCGATCGCCTACCGGCTCCAGGGCAGCCTGCCCTGGAGCAACCTGCCGACCTCGGTCAACGACCGGGCGAGCGTCCGTGAGCTGGTCGCGCGCTTTCCGGGGGACGACGTCGAACCGGGTGAATACGAGTTCCGGGCGACGGTCGCCGACCGGGCCGGCAATCACACGCTGGTCACGAAACGGGCCAACGGCTCGCCGATGACCCTGCGTGCGCCGCGCCGGACCGCCACAGTCCTGACTGCCGGCCTCGCCGGCTCCCGGAATCGCGGCGGCCGGCGCGGTCGCCGGGCGGGCGGACCGACCCTGCGGATCGCCTACGGCGGGACCGCCCGGGTGGGTGGACGGCTGACCACGGCCGGCGGTCGCCCGCTGGCCTCGAAGCCGCTCCGGTTCACCGTAACGCCGGCCATCGGGGCCCGGGCCGAAATGTCGGTGAGGACGGTCATGACCGACCGGGACGGCTTCTTCGGCCTGGAGCTGCAGCGCGGCACCTCGCGTTCGGTCACCGTTGCGTTCCGCGGCGGCGAGCGTTTCACCGGATCTTCGGTCGGGCCACTCGAGCTCGAGGTGACCGGCTCGATCCGGTTCAAGGCGCGCCCTCGCCGGCTGAGGACCGGCCGGCGGGTCCGCCTGCGGGGCAGGGTGAGGGCCGGCTGGGCGCGCCGGCCCGCGCGCGGCAGCCCGGTCGCGATCCAGTACCTGGAGAGGGCGACCCGGCGGTGGCGCCCGGTCCTGGTCACCCGGACCGACCGTCGCGGTCGCTTTGCCGCCCGCTACCGGTTCCGCTACATCACCGGCCGCGCCCGGATCCGTCTGCGGGCGGTCCTGCTCGACTCGCGCTACTTCCCGTACGCCACCGGCCACTCCCGGACGGTCACGATCCGGGTCAGGGGGTGAGCCGGTCCGGTCTGCGGGGGCCGGACGGCCCGGCTACCTGGTGAAGCGGTTCGCGCAGCGCTGGATCCGGTTGATGTTGCCGTTGGCCTTCTGAACGCACTTGAGCAGCCTTTGGTGGTCCACCCCCGAGCCGCCCTTGATCTTGCTCTTGATCCTGATCTCGGTCCTGGTCCCGGACTGCGGGGTCCCGTCGAACGCGTCGTTGACCGATTCGAACGCCCGCTGGACGTTGCTGTTGGTTGATTCGGTGATGTTCTCGGTGGTCGCCAGGATCGGCTTGAGGATCAGGAAATAGACCAGCGCGAGCGTGGCGGCCAGGATCGCGATCCTGACCACGCCGTTGACCAATGTTCCCCCGATCTGCATGACCAGACTCTATCCGCGCCCACGGGCGAACGGCGACGGCAGGGAGGGGCGACGGGGATCGATCGCGGTCCCCGGTCATAATGGGAGCAACGTGAATCCGAACGACTTCCTGGAGATTGACCGGCTGCTATCCGACGAGGAGCGGCTGATCAAGGAGACGGTCGCCCGCTACGTCAGCGAGAAGTACCTGCCGGGCGTGAACGAGCACTACGAAAACGGCACGTTCGATTCGTCGGTGCCCGAGGCTCTGGGCGACCTCAACGTGCTCGGCATGCACCTGACCGGCTACGGCTGCGCCGGCTCCAGCGCCACCGCCTACGGCATCGCCTGCATGGAGCTGGAGGCCGGCGACAGCGCCCTCCGCTCGTTCTGCTCGGTCCAGGGGTCCCTGGCCATGTTCGCGATCTGGAAGTGGGGCAGCGAGCAGCAGAAGGAGAAGTGGCTGCCGGAGATGGCGGCCGGCCGGAAGATCGGCTGCTTCGGGCTGACCGAGCCGGACTCGGGCTCGGACCCGGGCAGCATGCGCACCACGGCTCGGCAGGACGGCGACGAGTGGGTGGTCAACGGGGCGAAGATGTGGATCACCTCAGGCTCGATCGCCGACGTGGCGGTGGTCTGGGCGAGGACCGACGACGGCGTCCAGGGCTTTCTGGTCGAGCCCGGGATGGAAGGGTTCACCGCCCCGGAGATGCACGGCAAGCTCTCGCTCAGGGCGTCGGTCACCTCCGAGCTGATCCTCGACGGGGTCAGGGTCCCCGACGCGAACCGGCTACCCGGGGTCCAGTCGCTCAAGGGTCCGCTCAGCTGCCTCAACGAGGCCCGCTACGGCATCGTCTGGGGGGTGATCGGGGCGGCCCGTGCCTGCTACGAGACGGCGCTCGACTACTCGCTGACCCGCGAGCAGTTCGGCGAGCCGATCGCCTCGTTCCAGCTGACCCAGGCCAAGCTGGCCGACATGGCGGCGGCGGTCCAGCAGGGGTACCTGCTGGCGCTCCACCTCGGCCGGCTCAAGGACGACGGCCGGCTGGCCAGCGTGCAGATCTCGATGGGCAAGCAGCAGAACGTGCGCGCGGCGCTGGCCGTGGCCCGGTCGGCTCGCTCGCTGCTCGGCGCCAACGGGGTGACGCTCGAGTACCCGGTGATGCGGCACGCGAACAACCTCGAATCGGTCTTCACCTACGAGGGAACCGACGAGATCCACACGCTTTCGGTCGGCATGGCGCTGACCGGCATCCCGGCCTTCCGCTAGCCGTATCTCCCGGTCACGGTGTGCCCGGTCGTGCCCCGCGCCGCGTCAGTCGCGTGGGTGGGTCAGTCGCGCGGGTAGTGCGGTGCGAACTTGGGGAACCGCTCGGCCGAGAGGAACTTCTTCAGCGTCTTGCGGCCGCGCGGGAAGTTCTGGATCCGGAACTCGTTCGAGGTCCCGAAGTCCTGGTAATAGACCATCATCCGCATCTGTTTCCGGCTCTTGACGAAGCGGAAGATCTTCTTGATGAAGCCCGGGTTGTCCTTGCCCCAGAGCCCGAACTCGGACAGCGCCATCGGGCGCCGCTTGCCGAGCGACCACTTGACGTAGAACTTCTTCAGGTGTTTCCAGTTGTTGTGCCGGGAGTAGAAATCGGTGGCAACCCAGTCGACCCAATCGGTTCCGGGCCAGTAGTTCTTCGGGCGGTTGACCTTCACGGTCGGCGAGCCGGCCGGCAGCGGGCTCCAGACCATCGCCACCGGCGCCTTCGGCAGGACCCGCGGCAGGATCCTGCTCCCACCCCGCTTCTGGACCTTGGGCAGGCCGATCTTCTTCAGCCTTGCGTTGATCTTGCCGCGCTTGGCGCCGCCGCGGATGATGATCGCGATCCGGCGGAAGGCCGAGCGGTACCACTTGAACGCGTAATGGCCGCCGCGCACTTTGCCTGAGCAGTCGACCCCGGCGTAGTAGTTGAGGCAGCGGTTGGGCTCGCCGAGCGGCCGGATGTAGGCGCGCAGATGGTTTCGGCTGAGCGAGCGGTTGAGCCGGAGCAGGTAGTCGTCGCCGATGCCGCGCGCGATCTGCTTCGGGGTGATCAGCTCGGCCCCGGAGTCTGCCCGGGTGGTGATGTGAAGCATCGGCCGGGCCCGGACCGCTTTCCAGCGAGGCATCGCCCGGTGCAGCGTGTTGCCCCAGGGGTGGAAGGTCTGGACCACCGCCGGGTGCTTGCCCACGTCCTGGGCGAAATCACGGAAATCGTTGCCCACCCCGGTGTCGGTGACCCCGAAAAAGACCTTGCCGGGGG
>JAGQUV010000066.1 GCA_020438295.1 Solirubrobacterales bacterium | reverse complement strand
CGGGAGCAACTCGCGCCCAGGACCCCACTGGCCGAAGTCCAGCGGGTCTGGGACGGGACGGTCGGCCCCCGGATCGCGGCGGTCACCGAGGTGGTTGCCGAGCGCGACGGGACGGTCACGATCGAGTGTGCGAGTGCGGTCTGGGCCCAGGAGCTGGAGCTGATGGCCACCCAGTTGCTGACCAGGCTGGACCGCGAGCTGGGTGGCTCGGGACCACGCGAACTGCGATTCCGGTCGTCCGGCTGAGCCGGTCAGGAAAACCAACTCCCACCCGAGTTCAAAAATGGTTGATTTGCAGGGATTTTGTATAAGGGGGGAGAGGTTCGATCCGGTCGAGACTGGTATCATTGGTAGCTGAATCACGGGTCGGCCGAAGCTCACTACATCCGCCTCTCGCAAAGCTTGACGCGGCCCGCCGAACAGTTTCCTGAAAGGCAGTAATTGGCTGAGAAAAAGAGCAGTGGAGACGCCTCGTACGGGGCCAAGGACATCACCGTCCTCGAGGGCCTGGAGGCGGTCCGCAAGCGGCCCGGCATGTACATCGGCTCGACCGGTCCGCGTGGCCTTCACCACCTGGTCTACGAGGTCGTCGACAACTCGGTCGACGAGGCCTTGGCCGGCCATTGCGACACGGTCAGGGTGGTGATCCACCCGGACAACCGCTGCACGGTGACCGACGACGGCCGGGGGATCCCGGTCGACGAGATGCCGAAAGAGCAGCGGCCGGCGGCGGAAGTCGTGTTGACCGTGCTGCATGCAGGCGGCAAGTTCGGCGACGGAGGCGGCTACAAGGTCTCCGGTGGCCTGCACGGGGTGGGGGTGTCGGTGGTCAACGCGCTTTCGGAGGAACTCCACCTGAGAATCAAGCGGGACGGATTCGTCTGGGAGCAGGACTACGTCCGGGGCATCCCGCAGGGCCCGCTGGCCAAGGGCAAGGCGACCAAAGAGACCGGTACCGAGATCAGCTTCTTCGCCGACCACGAGATCTTCGAGGACGTGGACTACGACTTCAACACCCTGCTTGACCGGCTGCGTGAAACGGCGTTTCTCACCCGTGGCCTGAAGATCGAGCTGAACGACGAACGGGCCGACGGCGAGCGGGTCAGCTTCCAGTACGACGGCGGGATCGAGGACTTCGTCCGATACCTGAACGAGAACCGGGAGGCGATGCATCAGAAGGTCGTCTACTTCGACGGTGACGAGGACGACGGGCAGGTCGAAGTGGCCATGCAGTGGAACTCGTCCTACCAGGAGTCGATCTTCAGCTTCGCCAACAACATCAACACGCACGAAGGCGGGACCCACCTGTCGGGGTTCCGTTCGGCGTTGACCAGGACCCTCAACTCCTACGCCCGCAGCAAGAACATCCTCAAGGAGAAGGACGACAACCTGGCCGGTGAGGACGTGCGCGAGGGACTGACCGCGGTGATCTCGGTCAAGCTCCACGACCCGCAGTTCGAGGGTCAGACCAAGACCAAGCTCGGCAACCCGCCGATCCGCGGCCTGGTCGAGGAGACGGTCAACCGCAAGCTGGCCGAGTTCCTCGAGGAGAACCCCGGCGAGGCGCGCCGGATCATCACCAAGGCGGTCGAGGCCTCACGGGCCAGGGTGGCCGCCCGCAAGGCCCGCGACCTGACCCGCCGCAAGTCGGCCCTGGAGAACTCGACCCTGCCCGGCAAGCTGGCCGACTGCACGGTCCGTGACCCGCAGCACGCAGAGATCTTCGTGGTCGAGGGAGACTCGGCCGGCGGCTCGGCGAAACAGGCCCGCGACCGCTCGACCCAGGCGGTCCTGCCGCTGCGCGGCAAGATCATCAACGTAGAGAAGAGCCGGATCGACAAGGTCCTCGCAAACAACGAGATCCAGGCGATGATCACCGCGATCGGAACCGGCATCCAGGACGAGTTCGACCTGGATGAGGCCCGTTACCACAAGATCATCATGGCGACCGACGCCGACGTGGACGGTGCCCACATCAGGACCCTGGTCCTGACCTTCCTGTATCGGGAGATGCCCGAGCTGATCGATGCCGGGTTCGTCTACATCGCCAAGCCGCCGCTGTACAAGGTCAAGCGGGGCAACCAGGAGACCTATCTCGAGAAGGAAATCGAACTAGAAGAGCTGCTGCTGCGCGACCGGCTGGAGCAGTTCGAGATCGCCTCGGCCGACGGCAAGTCGGTCGGCCTCAACAAGAGCCGCTGGCAGAGCTACGTGCGGCGCTCGAAAGAGTACGCGGGGTGGGAGTCGGCCCTGCAGGCGGATTTCGGCAACGACACGATCCGGTTCATCGCCGAGTCGAGGTTGCTGGACGAGACCGCGACCACGGTCGACCAGGTGCGCAAGGTGATGAGCGACATAGACCGGGACGAAGACGTCTTTGCCACCGAGATCGTTTCCGAAGCCGGCGAAGACCTGGTGGTCAGAGCGCTGCACAAGAGCTCCGGACTGGCCCGCAGCCACACCCTTCCGGCCCGGCTGTTCGAGAGCAGCGAGTACCGCCGCTTCGCCGAGGTGCACGCCGAGCTGCTGGCGATGTTCGGCAGGCCCCCGTTCCGGGTGACCCTGAAGGACCGGGCCGAGGAGGCGACCGGGTTCACCGACCTGCGCCGGGCGGTGATCGATCTGGCCAAGCACGGGGTGCAGCTGACCCGGTTCAAGGGACTCGGTGAGATGAACGCCGACCAGCTGCGTGAGACCACCATGGATCCGGCGACGCGGACGCTTCAGCGAGTCACGCTCGAGGATGCCACGGCGGCCGACCAGATCTTCTCGATGCTGATGGGAGACCAGGTGTCATCCCGCCGGAACTTCATCGAGACGTACGCCAAGGAAGCGAGCAACCTCGATGTCTGACCGAACGCTTCCGGTCTCGGCCGGGGAAGGCGGTTCCGATGGCGCTTGAAGCCCTGACCGGCCACATCGAGGAGCGCGAGCTCGAACTCGAGATGCGCTCGTCGTACATCGATTACGCGATGAGCGTGATCGTGGGCAGGGCGCTGCCCGACGTGCGTGACGGCCTCAAGCCGGTGCACCGCAGGGTGCTGTACGCGATGCACGACCTCGGACTGCAGCCGAACCGGGCGTACCGCAAGTGCGCGTTCATCGTCGGCGAGGTGATGGGCAAGTACCACCCGCACGGCGACGCCTCGATCTACGACACGCTGGTCCGCATGGCGCAGGATTTTTCGCTGCGTTACCCGCTGGCCGACGGACAGGGCAACTTCGGTTCGATCGACGAGGACTCGGCCGCGGCGATGCGTTACACCGAGGCGCGCCTGACCCGCCTGGCGACCGAGATGCTGCGCGACATCGACTCGGACACGGTCGACTTCGGCCCGAACTACGACGAGTCACAGCGTGAGCCGCTGGTCCTCCCGTCCCGTTTCCCCAACCTCCTGGTCAACGGAGCCTCGGGGATCGCTGTCGGCATGGCGACGAACATACCGCCGCACAACCTGAGGGAGATCGCGGGTGCGGTCGGCGCCTATATCGACGACCGCGAGATCGGGTTGGACGGCCTGATGGAGCACGTGGCCGGTCCCGACTTCCCGGGTGGCGGCATCATGGACCCGAGCGGGATCCGCGACGGTTACGCCACCGGGCGCGGCTCCGTCCGGGTCCGGGGCCGGGTGCACTCCGAGCCGCTCAAGGGCGGGAAGGATGCGCTGATCGTGACCGAGCTGCCGTTCACCGTGAAGAAGGGCGGTGAGGGCGGGTTCATCGCGAAGATCGCCAACCTGGTCCGCGACAAGAAGCTGGACGGGATCTCCGACCTGCGTGACGAGACCGACCGCACCGGGATGCGCGTGGTGATCGAGCTGAAACGCGGCGCGGTCCCCAACGTGGTGCTCAACAACCTGTTCAAGAAGACCCAGCTCCAGACCTCGTTCGGACTGAACATGGTTTCGCTGGTCGACGGCGTGCCGAGGACGCTCGGGCTGAAGGACATGATCGGTTACTACGTCGAGCACCAGCGCGAGGTGGTGACCCGGCGTACCCAGTTCAAGCTGCGGCGGGCGGAGGCCCGGGCCCACATCCTCGAGGGGCTGCTGATCGCGCTGGACAACCTCGACGCGGTGATCGCGCTGATCCGTTCTTCGCCCGACCCCGACGCGGCGCGTGACGGGCTGATCTCGGAGTTCGAGCTTTCCCGCGAACAGGCCCAGGCGATCCTTGACATGCGGCTCCAGCGCCTGACCGCGCTCGAGTCCGACAAGATCCGGGATGAACACGCCGAGCTGATGGAGCTGATCACCGAGCTGAGGGCGATACTCGGCGACGAGGACCGGGTCTATGCCCTGGTCAAGGAAGAGCTGGCCGAGATCGTCGAATCGCACGGCGATGACCGCCGCACCGAGATCCAGGCGTTCGGCGGAGACGTGAACGTCGAGGACACGATCGCCGAGGAGCAGATGGTGATCTCGCTGACCAAGTCCGGCTACGTCAAGCGGCTGGGCGTCGGTTCGTACCGCAAGCAGCACCGGGGCGGGGTGGGGGTGACCGGGATGAACCTCAAGGAAGGTGACTACATAGAGCACCTGCACATCTGCTCGACCCACGATTACCTGCTGTTCTTCACCAACGCAGGCAAGGTGTACCGCAAGAAGGTCTACGAACTGCCCGAGGGGACCAGGACAGCCCGCGGGAGCGCCCTGGTCAACCTGCTGCCGCTGCGCGAAGGGGAGCGGGTGATGGCGGTGATCCCGACCCGCGAGTTCAAGGAGAACCGCTACATCGTCTTCGCCACGGCCGAGGGACAGGTCAAGAAGACGGAGTTCACCGAGTACAACACGCGGATCGAGGCGGACGGGATAATCGCGATCAAGATCCGCGAGGGTGACGAACTGGTCGGGGTCCAGCTGACCTCGGGCGACGACGACCTGCTGCTGGTGTCTAAGTCGGGTCACGCCTCACGGTTCAACGAGGACCAGGCGCGTCCGATGGGCCGCGGCACGGCCGGGGTTCGCGGCATGAACGTGAGCCAGACGGACAACCGGGTCCTGGCGCTGAACGTGGCCCGGGATGATTCAGAGCTGCTGGTGGTGACCGAGAACGGCTTCGGCAAGCGGACCGCGCTGTCCGAGTACCCGGTCAAGAACCGGGGTACCAAAGGCGTGCTGACCGCCAAGCTGACCGAGGCCAAGGGCGGTCTGGCCGGAGCGCTGATCGTCCGCGATCACCAGGAGCTGCTGTTCATCACGGAGAACGGGATGGTCCAGCGGACCTCGGTCGGCGGGATCCGCAAGACCGGTCGGGCGACCCAGGGGGTCAAGGTGATGAACGTTCGCGAGGACGACCGGATCAGTGCGGTGGCCCTGGTGGTCGAGTCGGCGGTCGCACCGGATGCCGGAGAAGGCGACCGGAACGGACAGGGCGAGCTGGACGATGGTGAACCGATGGCCGAAGCGGGCGCCGGCGACGACGCGGACCGGGACGGCTCTTAGGCGGACGGAGCCGGCCCCGGACCGGCCGGGTCGGTAGCTGCGCCACGGTAGGAGCCGAGGATCTGGACCGAGTCGGCTTTGGTGCGCAGTGCCTCGATCGCCTCGGCTACCCCCCTTTCGCCTTCCCGGCCCTCGATGTCGATGAAGAAGCGGTAACGACCGAGCACCCGTCGCAGCGGTCTCGACTCGATCCGCACCAGGTTGATCTGGCGCTGTGAGAACTCGAGCAGGGCGTCGACCAGTGCGCCGGGATGGTCTGCGCCGAGTTCGGAGAAGACCAGGGTCGTCTTCCAGACAGCGCCGTCCGGCGGACCGTCGTCGGGCGGTCCGGCATCGCGTTCATCGCGCGGACCGAGCCAGATGAAGCGGGTCACATTGCCGGGCTCGTCCTCGATGCCCTCTCGCAGGACCACGCAGCCGTAGATCCCGGCCGCCGCGGCCGGGGCGAGGGCGGCGAGCGGCCGCTCGCTCCCGCTCACTTCGCGGACCGCCGAACTCGTGCTGGTGGCGACCCGGAGTTCGGCCCCGGGCAGCTCGGTGCGCAGGAAGCGGGCGCACTGGGCCAGCGGCTGGGGATGGGACAGGACCGCTTCGATCTGGCCGGGTTCGAGTTCGGTCCGGGCGATCAGGGCCGACCGGATCGGGTGGTCGTACTCGCCCAGGATGGTCACCGAGTCGGCCTGGTCGACCAGGCTGTCGAGCGTGCTGCGGACCGAGCCCTCGATCGAGTTCTCGATCGGGACCAGCGCCCGCTCGGCTCCGCCCCGGCCGATCGATTCCACCGCCTCGGGGATCTCCTCGCAGAGCACGGGGATGGCGTCGTCGGAGGCGAAGCCGCTCTGGCGCAGGGCGTCCTCGCTGAACGTGCCGGCCGGCCCGAGGTAGGCGATCCGCAAGGCGGCCTAACCGAAGCTGACCGAGTAGGTGGCCTCGTTGTTGTCGAGCACCTGCTCGCCGGGGACCGCAGCGACCTTGACCTCGAGCGTCACCTCGCCGCTCGGCGCGGGCGTCAGCAGGATCGACGCGGTACCGGTCTCTCCGGCGGCCAGCGACGAGATCGATTCGGTCAGCGTGTCACCGCCCACGGTCGCCGAGACCTCGATGTCGTTCTCGTTGGAATCGCCCTGGTTCTGGACCTCTACGTCCACCACCGGCTCGGTCCCGGACGGGATCTGGGTGGTGGCCGAGGGATCGAGCGTGGTGCCGCCGATCGACACCGTGCCTAGCCCGGTGCCGTGGACCCCGCCGTCGGTCGGCGTGGCCGAACCGCCGGCGACCCCGCCCAGCGCCGAGTCGATCTCGGCCGAGTCGCCCCACTTGACCGGATCGGGCACGAAGGTGCTGACCGGAACCGGCGCCGCCGAGGCGCCGTTGCTCTCGATCTCGAAGTCGATCTGGTGACGGGTGACCTGGTTGTAAAGCACGTCGGCCGCCGAAAGCACCTGCATCTGCTTGGCGATTTGCTGGACCGCCTTGTCGCGGCCCTTGTCGCCGAGCGCAGTGCTCATCCGGTCGGCGATCGCGTCCATCGCCCCCGAGCGCAACTGGTAGACCAGGGTCAGGGTGTCCTGTGCCGACTTCATGTCGCCCGGCGTGTCGAGCTTTTCGACCCGGCTGAGGAAGCCGGCCATCGCGCTACGGTCGGACTCGATCTCGGCGGTGAAGTCGGTGACGGTCAGGTCGCCGGGATCGTCGAGCCGGCCGTAGAACGACTCGCCGAGCGTGTTGGTCTCGTCGACGATCTGGGTAACGCTGTTGGAATAGTCGTCGAGTGAGCGGTTCTTGCGCGCGTCGAGGCAACCCTTGGCCCCGATCACCAGCAGGATCAGGACCAGCAGGCCCACGCCGAGCGCGATCGCCCTGCGGGCCAGCACGTTCTGGCCCCCTCCGGACCCACCCGACCCACGCGACCGCCGGGTCCGGTCCGGTCGCCGGGAGCGCCTCGCCGACCCGCTCTCGCCCTCGACCGACGGGTCGGGGTCGAATTCGTCGTATGGGTCGCTGAAATCCATAAGGGGACTTGCCGAGAGGCTTTCGGCATCGTCAATCTATTCCCTTCCCGGCCAAACCCGCTGCAACGGGCCGTGTTCGGCCGGGCGGCAGGGTCGCGGAGCCGGGCGCCGAATCTGACAGGTGGATGACCGGGACTCTCGTACTGCAGCGGTTTGAAATCGGCGACCGGCTGGGCGCCGGCGGCTGCGGGACCGTGTATCGCGCCTGGGACCGGCGCCTCGAACGCGAGGTGGCGGTCAAGGTGGTCGAGACCGAGCCGGAATCCGGGCCCCGGATCCGGCGCGAGGCCCAGGCCGCGGCGCGGCTGAACCACCCCGGCATCGTCACCCTGTTCGAGTTCGCCCACCACGAGTTCGGGCGGGAGGGTGGCAGGGCCTTCCTGGTCAGCGAGCTGGTCGAGGGCGAGACGATCCGGGAGATGATCGACCGCGACCTGCTGAGCGACCGGGAGATAGCCGAGATCGGGGCAGACGTCTGCGAGTCGCTCGATCATGCCCACTCGCGGGGGGTGGTCCATCGTGACCTCAAGCCGGCCAACCTGATTTCGCCCTACCGGGACGGGGGCGCCAAGCTGATGGACTTCGGCATCGCCCGCCTGCTCGACAGCGACGACCTGACCAGGCCGGGCGACGTCCTTGGCACGCTCTCCTATATGGCTCCGGAACAGGCCGAGGGGCGGGAGGTCGGCCCGTCCGGCGACGTCTTCTCGCTCGCCCTCACCCTGTACGAGGCCTGGACGGGTAGGAATCCGCGACGCCGTTCGTCTCCTTCGGCCACCCTGGCCGCCCTCTCCCGCGCCGTACCGCCGCTGTCGTCGGCCCGTCCCGACCTCCCGGCCGAGTTGGCCGACCTGGTCGACGGTTGCCTCGACCCGGTTCCCGAGTACCGGCCGGGGCTAGAAGAGCTCGGCAGCGGGCTGGAGGACTCGATCGCGTTCCTGGACGACTCGACCGCCGGGGCCGACGCCGGGCGGCAGGGCCGGGGCTCCCGGTTCGACTTCACCGACCCCGGATTCGACCCGAGCCGGGTTTTCGCGGCCGGCGGGGTCGGGGCCCTGGTCGCGACCGGAGTCGTGCTGAGCGGGTCGGCCGACCCGGCTTCGGTCGGGCTGATCTCCCTGGTCTCGGCGCTGGTAACCCTGCTCGATCCGAGGGCGGGCTTTCTCTGTGGCGCCGCGGCCCTGGCCGCCTGGCTGGCGCTGGTCGCCTCGATGCCCGGTGCCGCCGCGGTGGTGGTCACGGCAGGCGTCGTCCCGGCGCTGATGATCCGCGGCTCCGGCGTCGCGCTGGTGGCGGCTCCATTCGGGCCGCTGCTGGGCGTTCTCGGGCTGGCTCCGCTGCTGCCGCTGCTGGCCGCGTTCGCGGTCGACCGCAGGGACCGGGCCGTGGTCGCGGTGACCGGCCTGGCCTGTACGGCGCTGGCCGAGGCGATCACCGGAAAGGGCCTGCTGTTCGGTGCGATTCCCGCGGCTCAGGAAGGCTGGCAGGACTCGGTGAGCGCGGCTCTGGCCGGACTCGTGATCCCGGTGCTGACCGCCACCTCGTTCCTCGTGTCGCTGCTGATCTGGCCGTTGGTGGCGGTCCTGGCGGGGGCGGTGGTGGCGCGTGTGCGAGGGCGTAGGGGCACGGAAGGGGGACGGTCGCTGGCGCTTGCTCCCGTAGGATCAGACCGTGTTCCCGACGTCCGCTGAGACATGAGCGTGTTCCGCAACCTCGAGGCCAGGATCGAGGGCCTGGTCGAAGGGGTGTTCAGCCGTGCCTTCAGCTCCGAGGTCCAGCCGGTGGAGCTCGCCCGGAAACTGGCCAAGGAGATGGACTCGCACAAGACCGCGTCGGTCTCCAGGGTCTACGTGCCGAATGAGTACACGGTTCACCTCTCACCCGAGGACAGAGGAAGGCTGGAAGGTTATGAGCGCTCGCTCGGGCAGGAGCTGTCCGGATACCTGCTCGAGCATGCCCGCCGCCGCGGTTACGACCTGTTGACCCGGCCCGAGGTCAAGTTCAACACCGACGACCGCCTCCGCCTGGGCGAGTTCGGGATCCAGACGAGGTTGGTCAAGGCCCCGGCCCGCGAAGACGAGGAGCCCAGCCAGGCGGAGGAGGGCAAGACGATGGTCTACAAGGTCGCCCCGCAGCGGCCCGCCCCGCCCGAAGCGCGACCCGAGGCCGGCACCGTGCTGACCAGGGCGGTAGTGGAAACGGGCAGTCGGCGCTACGTCCTGGACGGGCCGCGTGCGGTGATCGGGCGCTCCGACGAGGCCGAATGCGTGCTGCGCGACCCGAACGTCTCGCGGCGCCACGCCGAGCTCAGGCAGAGCCGCGACGGGGAATGGGCGATCCATGACCTGAACTCGACCAACGGGGTCAAGGTAAACGGAAGGCGGGCCGGGTCGTCCCGGTTGCGTGAGGGTGACCAGGTGACCGTGGGGACGACGACCTTCCGGTTCGGCCTCGAACGGTAGCTGCGACGGCCAAGTGGACTACGAACCGATTTCAGTTGCCCTCAAGTTCGG
>JAGQUV010000065.1 GCA_020438295.1 Solirubrobacterales bacterium | reverse complement strand
TGGACGGGGTCGTCCTGATCGAGCCCGAGGTCCACGGCGACGAACGCGGTTTCTTCGTCGAAACCTTCTCCCGTGACGCCTGGCGCGAGCTGGGGGTCGACGCCGAGTTCGTCCAGCACAACCACTCCCGGTCGGCGAAAGACACGCTGCGCGGCATCCATTTCCAGACCGATCCCGGTCAGGCGAAGCTGCTGCGCTGCCCTCGGGGCCGGATTCTCGACGTCGCGGTCGACCTGCGCCGCGACTCGCCGACCTTCGGCCGGTGGGAAGGCCACCTGCTCGACGACGAAAACCACCACCAGCTGTACGTCCCGGTCGGTTTCGGCCACGGGTTCTGCGTGCTGTCGGACCTGGCCGATGTGACCTATCTGGTCTCCAGCCTCTACGACCCCGAGACCGAGGCCGGGATCCGCTGGGACGACCCCGAAGTCGGGGTCGAGTGGGGGGTCGAAACGCCGCTGCTCTCGGCCCGGGACCGGGAGGCGCCGCTGCTCAGCGAGGCCTCTGATTTACTGACCTTCTGAAACGGACCGGAGCGGCCGGTCGTCATGAGGACCGCGATCTAGGGGGATCCGTGGTGAGCAGCCGAGAAAATCTGAGCCGGGCGTCGGTGCGGGCCAGGCAGGCGGTCAGGGAGCTCAAGGCCCGGCTGTTTCCGGGAGATCCGTACGCCGACCTGGATGCCGGGTTCGCCGCGGTCAGGGGCCGGATGGCCGACTTCACGATGACCTCGGTCGAGCGCCAGTACGCGCTCTGGAAGGCGGTCGGCCACATCGAAAGCGCGGGGATCAGCGGGGACGTGGTCGAGTGCGGGGTCTGGCGAGGCGGCAGTTCGATGCTGGTCGCGCTCACCTTGGCCGACCTCGGCGCCGCCCCGCGGGACCTCTGGTTGTTCGACACCTTCTCCGGAATGAGCCCCCCCGGGGAGTTCGACCTCGACCCCGCGGGCCGGCCGATGACCGAGCAGTGGCACCGGCACGAGGGCCGGGTCCACGATCCCGTCTTCGCTTACTGCTCGCTGGACGAGGTGCGCCGCAACATGGCTTCGACCGGCTATCCGGAGCAAAACATTAGGCTGGTCCCCGGGCCGGTCGAAAAGACGATCCCGGACCAGGCGCCGGACCGGATCGCGCTGCTCAGGCTCGACACCGACTGGTACCGGTCGACCAGGCACGAGCTGGAGCAGCTCTGGCCCCGGCTCAGCCCGGGTGGCGTACTGGTGATCGACGACTACGGGCACTGGGCCGGAGCGCGCAAGGCGGTCGACGAGTATTTCGCCGGCCGGTCCGACGCGCCGCTGCTCAATCGGGTCGATTACAGCGGCCGCATCGCGGTCAAGGCCTGACGCCCGACCGGATCGAGGTCCGCGCCCGAGCCCGGCGCGGCGGCCCGACCGCGTTCAGCGGCCCCGCGCCGCGGTAATCGCCAGGCTGACCGCCAGCTTGGCCGCGATCCCCAGGTAGACGGCCAGGTTCAGCCAAGCCGGGTTGCGGGGCGCGTCGAAACGCCGGTAGAAGCGGCCCATGCCGCGATGGAAGGCGATCTCCTGGCGCGGGCGCCGGCGCCTGGGACTCGACCCCCCTTTGACATGCAGCACCGTAGCCGCCGGTTCGTAGAAGACCTTCCAGCCGGCCTGCCAGAAACGGCGGCACCAGTCGAGGTCCTCCATGTACAGCCAGTAACCCTGGTCGAGCAGGCCGACCGATTCCACCGCCTCGCGCCTGACCAGCATGAATGCGCCGTTGACCGCGTCGACCTCGCCCGGCTCGTCGTCGCCGAGCCGGGTGGCCCGGTACTGCGCGAGCGACTCCGGGGCCCCGGACATGCGACCGATCCCGGTGAAGTGGGCGAGCGCGCCGAGCGGGGTGGGGAACGAGCGCTTGCAGGCATGGTCCAGCTCGCCCGATTCGGTGACCAGTCTGCAGCCGACCATTCCGATCTCGGGATCGCTGTCGAGACGCTCGAGGGCCACGTCCAGCGCCCCCGGCGAAAGCTCGGTGTCCGGGTTGAGCAGCAGGACGGCCGGCGCGCCCGCTTCTGCCAGGATCAGGTTGTTGGCGGCCGAGAACCCTATGTTGTCGCGTCGGATCAGCCGCACCCTGGGGAACTCGCGCTCGACCATGTCCGGCGTCTGGTCGGGACTGCCGCTGTCGACCACGGTCACCCGCATCTCCCGGGACGGCGGATGGCGCTCGAGCGAAGCCAGGCAGCGCCGCAGCAGGTCCGCGGCACCGTGGCTGACGATGATCACCTCGAGGCCGGGCACCGGGCCCCTTCTCAGAATGCGCCGGTTCCGCGTATCACCGCGCCGGGGGTGCGCAGGAGGATCGCGATGTCACCGGAGATCGTCATGTTGTCGAGGTAGTCGCGCTCCAGGGCGAGCCGTTCCTCGAAATTGAGCGAGCCCCGCCCGGCCACCTGCATCGGGCCGGTCAGCCCTGGCTTGACCGACAGCCGCTGGCGCTGGCGCTCGTCGTACAGCGCCACCACTGCCTCCTCCTCGGGGCGCGGTCCGACCAGCGACATCTGCCCGAGCAGCACGTTGATGAACTGCGGCACCTCGTCCAGGCTGGTCCGCCTGAGCACCCTGCCGACCCGGGTTATCCGAGGATCGTCACGGATCTTGAACACCGGCTCGTCGAGCGCGTCCAGATCGACCAGCTCATCGAGCTGCTTTTCCGCGTCGGCGACCATGGTGCGGAGCTTGTACATGCGAAAGCGGCTTCCGTTCTTGCCGACCCTGACCTGGCGGAAGAAGACCGGGCCCCGGGAATCGAGCTTGATCAGCACGGCCGAGATCACCAGCAGCGGTGAGGTGAGGGTGAGCAGCGTGCCCGAGACCAGGATGTCGAGGCCGCGCTTGATCGCCAGGGTCGAGCGGGTCGGGAAGCTGTAGTGGAAGTCCAGCATCGGGACCTCGGCGACCCGGCTCAGTTCGGTGTCCGGCCCGAGGACCTCCTGGTTCGCAGGGACCATGGTCACCGCGATCCGGGCTTCGTGGCAGTCGTTGATTATCGCCCCGATCGCTTTCGAATCGAGTTCGTCGTCGGCGATCACCACCCGGTTCACCGAATGCTTCCTTGCCGCTTCGGTCAGCCCGCCGATCTCGCCGAAGTAGTCCAGCCCGATCGCCGAAGGCCCGGAATCGGAGCCGTTCGGCGATGCGGCCACGAAACCGGCCAGCTCGATCCCGTTGCCGCCCTGCTCGATCAGCCGTCGCGAGACCAGGCCGGCCTTCGAACCCGAGCCGACCAGGATCGTCCGCTCGGGCCCGGTCACCCGGTGGAAGAACAGCCTGACCAGGCCGCGGAAGATGATCACGAAAGCGACCGCTATGCCGCCGACCAGGATGATCGTCGAGCTCGGCAGGATCGGCGCCCGGAACACCATCGAGGTCAGCTTGACCAGGACCACCGTGATCGCCGCGGTGGCCAGGATTGACGGGATCTCGTCGTAAGTGCTGTGCTGGATCCGGCGGTGGTCCCGGTCGTAAAGGTCGTTGATCTTCGCGATGAAGATCCAGATCGGGATGCTGAGGAACGCCCAAGCCAGGTTCTCGGCGGTGAACCGGTCGACCAGGGCGGTGATTCCGATCGCGACCAGGATCGCGGTGGCGTCGGACAGGGCGAGCGCCCAGCGCAGCAGGCGCTGTCGGACCGATCCCAGATCGGCGGCGTCGCCTACCGCCACCCGGCCTCCGCTCTCGGAGCTGAGCTGTCTCTCGGAATCTGGACTGGGGTTGTGGCTCACGCAACCTTCCTTGGAAGCCGGCACGGAACGAGACCGGTCCGTCGAGTTCGCTCCCTTAAACCGGTTTGGCACCGTTTTGGTGCGCTTTCGTAGCCCAATTTCTACAGGATCGGGATGATCGATTCCGTGGGAGGCCGCGATCGGTGTGCAGATCGCGGGTCGATTCCGCCCCACCGCGACACGGTCGGACGACTGCCGATCCCGGAAGTCCGCTCCGTCCGCCGATTTTCCAGCCCGGGCCCGCAATCCGGGTGGGAGGGGGCGTAGCATCCGGGGGTTAGCCATGGCCGAACAACCGACCCAGGATCCACTAGCTCCGTTCAGTCCCGAAGTCCGGCGCTGGTTCACCGGCTCTTTCGAAGGCCCGACCCCTGCCCAGACCCTCGGCTGGAGCGCGATTTCCAGCGGCGCACACACCCTGATCTGCGCCCCTACGGGGTCCGGGAAGACGCTGGCGAGCTTCCTGTGGGGGATCGACCGGCTCTCGCGCGGGCCGGAGCGCAAAGGGGTCAAGCTGGTCTACGTCTCCCCGCTGAAAGCGCTTTCGTACGACATCGAGCGCAATCTCCGGGCGCCGCTGCGCGGCATCGGCTCACCGATCTCGGTCGGGCTGAGGACCGGCGACACGCCGCAATCGGAGCGGGCAAAAATGCGGCGCAACCCGCCCGACATCCTGATCACCACCCCGGAGTCGCTGTACCTGATGCTCTCTTCCGGGGCGCGCGAGATCTTTGGCACGGTCGAGACGGTGATCGTCGACGAGATCCACGCGGTCGCCGCCACCAAGCGAGGAGCCCACCTGGCCCTGACCCTCGAACGGCTCGACCACCTGGCCCGCAAAGGCACCGGCACCGAGACAGCGACCGACCCGGCCGCGGGCGGATCGGTCCAGCGGATCGGCCTCTCGGCCACCCAGCGGCCGCTGGAGCGGATCGGCGAGTTCCTGGTCGGCCCGCACCGGGAGTGCGAGATCGTCGACGCCGGCCGCAGCAAGGAGCTCGACCTGAGAATCGTGGTGCCGGTCGAGGACATGAGCAATCCGGGCCTGTCGCCGGCCACCGGTCCGACCCCGGCCGCGGACGGGACCGGCACCGTCCCCGGCGGGCCGGGCCAGGTTCTCGCAGACGGCGACGACGGGGCGTCGGCGCTCGACGGCGAACCGGGCGCCGGGCCGCTGTCCGAGCTCGACCAGATCCGCTCGATCTGGCCCGCCATCTATCCGGAGCTGCTGGAGCTGGTCAGGTCCCACACCTCGACCATCGTGTTCGTCAACAACCGCCGCTCGGCCGAGCGGCTGGCCCAGCGCCTGAACGAGCTCGACCGCGACCGGATCGAGGCCGCCGCCGGGGCCGAAGACGGGGCCGGCCCGGTCGATCCGGACGGGCCGGCGGGCGGAGCCGACCGCACCGACCGCGACGGGGACGAAGGCCCGGTCGACCGCACCGACCGCGACGGGGACGACGGCCCGGTCCTGGCCCGCGCGCACCACGGATCGCTTTCGCACGAGGAGCGGTCCCAGGTCGAGGAACTGCTCAAGTCGGGGCGGATCCCGTGCCTGGTCGCGACCTCGTCGCTCGAGCTGGGGATCGACATGGGTGCGGTCGATCTGGTGGTCCAGGTCGAGTCACCGAAGTCGGTCAGTCGCGGCCTGCAGCGGATCGGGCGGGCCGGCCACGGGCTGGGCGAGGTCTCGCGGGGCCGGATCTTCCCCAAGTTCCGGGGCGACCTGCTGGAAAGTGCCGTGGTAACCCAGCGCATGCGCGACGGCGAGATCGAGGAGACCGTGATCCCGGTCAACCCGATCGACGTGCTCGCCCAGCACCTGATCTCGATGGCGGCGCTCGATCGTTGGGACACCGCTGAAGCGCTGGAGCTGGTCCGGTCGACCGCTTCGTTCTCCGACCTGTCCGAGGAGCAGTTCGAGAACGTGCTCGACATGCTCGACGGCCGCTATCCGTCCGACCGGTTCGCCGAGCTGAGGCCGCGGCTCGTATGGGACCGGACCGAACGCACGATCGAAGGGCGGAAGGGGGCCCGCTCGCTGGTGGTGACCAACGCCGGCACGATCCCCGACCGGGGTCTCTACGGGGTCCACCTGCCTGACGGCCGCCGGGTCGGCGAGCTCGACGAGGAGATGGTCTACGAAGCCCGTGCCGGCCAGGTCTTCCTGCTCGGAGCGTCCAGCTGGAGGATCGAGGAGATCACGCGCGACCGGGTGGTCGTCACCCCGGCGCCCGGCGTCCCCGGGGCGATCCCGTTCTGGAAGGGCGACGGGATCGGCCGCCCGGCCGAGCTCGGCGAGGCAATCGGGGCGTTCTCGCGGGAGGCGGTCGACGCCGACCCGTCCGATCTCGAGCAGAGCCATCACCTCGACCCGCTGGCCGCCCGCAACCTGGTCGCCTACCTCGAGGAACAGCAGGATGCGACCCGGGTGGTGCCGTCGGACCGCACGATCGTGATCGAGCGGTTCCGCGACGAGATCGGCGACTGGAGGCTCTGCGTGCTGTCTCCGTACGGGGGAAGGGTTCACGCCGCCTGGGGCATGGCGATCGCGCGCAAGCTGCGCGACGAGCATGGCCTCGAGGCAGACGCGATCTACTCCGACGACGGCATCGCGGTGCACCTGCCCGACGCCGACGAGCCGCCGTCGAGCGAACTGGTCCTGATCGAGCCCGACGAACTCGAGGACCTGGTCGTGCGCGAGCTCGGCGGCTCGGCCCTGTTCGGCGCCAGGTTCCGCGAGAACGCGGCCCGCTCACTGCTGATCCCCCGGGCCTACCCGGGCAAACGGACCCCGCTCTGGCAGCAGCGGCTCAAAGCCCAGAGCCTGCTCGAGGTGGCCCAGGACTTCCCCCGCTTTCCGGTGATCCTCGAGACCTACCGCGAATGCCTCCAGGACGTGTTCGACCTGCCGGCGCTGGACCGCCTGTTGCGCGGGATCCACTCGCGGACCATTTCGCTGGTCGAGGTCGAGACCCAGACCGCGTCGCCCTTCGCCTCGTCGCTGTTGTTCGACTATGTCGCGACCTACATGTACGAGGGCGATACGCCCAACGCCGAGCGCCGGGCCACCGCGCTCTCGCTCGACCGCGAGCTGCTGCGTGAACTGCTGGGACAGGACGAGCTGCGTGAGCTGATCGAGCCCGAGGCGCTGAACGAGGTAGAACTCTCGCTCCAGCATCTGACCGAGCAGGGCCGGGCCGGCGACCGCGACGGCCTCCAGCAGATCCTCCGCCGGCTCGGCGACCTGACCGGGGCCGAAGCCGAGGCCCGGGTGGCCGAGGGCTATTCGGCCGGTTCGATGCTGGACAACCTGGTCCGGGAACGGCGGGTCGCAGAGGTCAGGATCAACGGCGAGCAGCGTTTCATCGCGGCCGAAGATGCCGGTCTGTACCGCGACGCGCTCGGGGTCTCCCCTCCGGGCGGGCTGCCGGCCGACTTCCTCGAGCAGCGCGAAGACCCGTTGAGCGCCCTGTTCTCGCGCTACGCCCGCACCCACGGGCCGTTCCCCACGGCCCAGCTGAAGGCCCGCTACGGGGTCGATCCCACCCCGGTGCTCAGGGAGCTCGAAGCGGCCGGGACGGTGGTCCGCGGCGAGATCCTGCCGGGCGGCAGTGAGCGGGAGTGGTGTGACGCGGACGTGCTGCGCCGGGTCCGCCGGGCCAGCCTGGCCAAGTTGCGCCAGGAGGTCGAGCCGGCCGACGCCGCCACCTACGCCCGGTTCCTGGCCTCGTGGCAGGGCATAGACCGCCACCGCCGGACCGGCGCCGGGATCGACCGGCTGCGCGAGATACTGGTGCCGCTCCAGGGGGTGGCGCTGACCCCGTCGGTGTGGGAGCGCGACGTCCTGCCGCGGCGGCTCGGTGCCTACAGCCCGTCCTGGTTGGACGGCCTCTGCACCAGCGGCGAGATCGTCTGGATCGGCGGCGGCGCGATCGGCCGCTCCGACGGCCGGGTCGCCTTCTACTTCCGCGAAGACGTGCGGCTGGCCGGTCCGCCGCCGGCCAACGCCAGGCTGGACAGCCCGGAAGGCGAGGCCCACGACGCGATCCGCGAGCGGCTGGCGGCCGGTCCCGCCTTCTGGATCGATCTCGCGACCGAGCTCGACCACTCGCCCGAGGAGCTCCATTCGGCGCTGTGGGACCTCGCCTTCGCCGGCGAGCTGACCAACGACTCGTTCGCGCCGCTGCGCGCCCCCCGGCTCAGGGCGGTTCCCTCGATCGAACCCGGCGGGCGCCGGTTCTCCCGCCGCCGGCCGCCGACCGGCCCGACCGTGCAGGGTCGCTGGTCGCTGACCGCACCGCTGTTCGCCGGGGCCCCGCCGATCGGACCACGGCTCCGGGCCCAGGCCGAGCTGATGCTGGAGCGCCACGGGATCCTGACCAGGGAGATGGCCCTGGCCGAGGGCATTCCCGGCGGCTTTTCGACGCTCTACCCGGAGCTGTCCAACCTCGAAGTGCTCGGTTCGGCCCGGCGCGGCTACTTCATCGAAGGGCTGGGCGGGGCCCAGTTCGCGCTGGCCGGTGCGGTCGAGCGGTTGCGCTCCCAGCCACTGGACGACGACAGCGTGATGGTCCTGGCGACCACCGATCCGGCCAACCCCTACGGGACCGTCCTGCCCTGGCCCAAGCGGGAAAGCCGTCGCCGGCCGTCGCGCACTCCGGGCTCCTACCTGATGCTGCGAGCGGGGTTGCCGGTCCTGTTCCTGGAGAAGGGCGGCAAGGGGATCCTGCGGCTCGACCCGGCCCTGACCGGCGAGGAGCTGACCGGCCTGCTGGCCGAGTTCACCAGGTGTGCCGAATCGGGCCTGATCGCTCCGCTCAAGGTCGAGCGGTTCGACGGTGAACCGCTGATCGGCTCGGGATTCGAGCCCCAGCTCCTGGCCGCCGGCTTCAGCCGCCAACCCCGCCGGCTGGTCGTCCCGGCCTGATGGCCGGTTGGCACGGTCGGTGATTCTGCGGGATACTCGTGCCCGTGGCCTTGGCCGAGGAAAGTGTTGTCGGACTGCTCCGAAGCGTTCCCCTGTTCGCTGAGCTCGACGATGCCGAACTCGAGCGGTTTTCCCGGGTCGCGGTCCCGAGGTCGTACCCCGAGGGGACGCGGGTCTTTCACGAGGGCGACCATTCCGACGCCTGCTACATCGTCCGGTCGGGCACTTTCCGGGTCACCCGCCAGCATCCGGACGGTCGCGCGATAACCCTGGCCACCCTGGGCACCGGCGACATCGTCGGGGAGCTGGCGATGCTCGACGGCGAGGTCAGGTCGGCCAGTGTCGAGACGCTGGGCGGCGAGGGAGAACTGCTGGCCCTGCCGGCCGGCGACGTCAGGGCGCTGCTGGCCCGCCACCCCGAGATCACCGTGAAGATGGTCGCCGCGCTCACCCGCAGGCTGCGGGCCGCGAACGAGCGGATTTCCCGGCAGTCGTTCCAGACCGTGCCGTCCCGCGTCGCCGGCGTGCTGGCCCAGCTGGTCAGCGAGGAAGACATCGAGGCCGGCAACGGTGAGCTGACCATCCGCATGAACCAGGCCGACCTGGCCCAGCTGGCCGGGACGTCGCGCGAGAGCGTCAGCCGCTTCCTGGCCGAGCTCGAGCGGTCCGGGATCGTGCGGGCCGGTCGCGGCCAGGTGACCGTCCTCGAACCCGACAAGCTCGGCAACTACATATTCTGAGCGTCCATGGCTTCCGGCCTCTACGCACTGAACTTCTACTCGCCGCTGTTCGTCGACCAGCTTCGTCGCGGTCGCAAGACCGCGACGATCCGGCTGGGTGACAAGTCGGCCAAGTACGAGCGCAGCCAGGTCGTCTGGGTCACCGTGGGCTCGCGGCACTCGCGGCGGGAGAGGATCTTCTCGGCGATCATCGACGAGGTCGAGGTGAAACGCCTCTCCGAGCTGTCCCCGCGCGACATCGAACGCGACAACCCGGAATTCCGCCGGGTCGAAGAGACCCGCCGCTTTCTCGAGCAGATCTACGACCGCCCGATCGAACCGGACCACCTGGTCACGGTGGTCCATTTCTCGCAGGTGGTCGAACCGGGGCCGTCCGGCTTCGGCGTCGTCCCGTCGACCAACTGAGCGGGCGGGGCGATGGGTCCCGGATCTGAGCCGGCCCCGGGCGACCCCGGCTCGCCCGGCGACCCGGACCGGCCGGCGTCGTTCGAATTCGTTTCGCGCTGGCAGCTCCGGACCGATCGCCGGCGGGTCTGGGACGCCCTGGTCGACTTCCATCGCTGGCCCGAGTGGTGGCCCGGGCTGCACGACGTGGAACAGCTCCGCCAGGGAGCCCCCGACGGGATCGGCCAGAAGGCCACATCTCACTGGCACGCCCCGCTCGGCTACCGGCTCCAGATCACGATCGAGGCGGTCGAGCGAGCCGAACCGGAA
>JAGQUV010000064.1 GCA_020438295.1 Solirubrobacterales bacterium | reverse complement strand
GTTCGCGCTCCAGCGCCGGCCCTTCTTCTGCGTGACCTGGGCGACCGCCGCCCCGTCCTGCGCGGGCCCGTTGTAGTCGTCGATGTAAGGGATCCCCACCGACTCGGCCGCTTTCAGGAAGTCCTGGGTGAGCGCCCGCGGCGAGCGCGAGTCCTCGACCCTGAGCGGCCCCCCGGTCGCATGATCGTCCGACGGTCCCCGTGAGTTGTCCTCGGACTTGAGGAAGTAGGGCTTGACGTCGTTCCAGCCCCACCCGGGACAGCCATCGGCCTCCCAGCCGTCGTAGTCGAGCGGTCGGCCGCGGACGTAGAGCATCGCGTTCATCGAGCTCGATCCGCCCAGTCCCTTGCCGCGGGGGATGAACAGCGAGCGGTCGTCGCACCACGGCTCGGGATCGGTGCTCAGGTCCCAGTCGCGGGCGGTGTGAAACTGCTTGGCGAACGCTGCAGGGATGGTCACGTTCGGGTGGCGGTTCTTTCCGCCCGCCTCGAGCAGCAACACGCTGACCGATGGGTCTTCGCTGAGACGGTTGGCCAGGACGCAGCCGGCAGAGCCGGCGCCGACGATTACGTAGTCATAGTTCATGTGACACTCCAGTCGAGGATCTCGGAAACGGTTGCGATTGAGGTCATGCCGCCGGGGTCAGCCACGGAGCGCCGAATAGAAGATACCCGGCAGTTTCGTCAGGCTGGGCTTCGCGGCGAAATCGGTCAGGCGCCGGGAGGTCGTCTTCGCGGTCCGGTTGGTGACGAACCACGGTGGCTTCGGGGAGAGGTGGAGGCTGCCGTGCGCGAGACCGGCCGGGAACGGCCGGAACGGCGCCCGCACCACCGTCTTCTGCGGATGATCGAACAGGCAGGCGTTGTGCACCACCCCGACCCCACTCTGGATGTCGGCCGGGGTCGCTCCCGGGTAGGCGCCCCAGCTGGCCCGGGCGAGCAGGAAGCCGACGCCGACCCAGGCGTTGACGCCGACCGTGCCGTAGCGCAGACCGGCGATCGCCGAGTCGAGGGCCGCGGCATGGGCTCGCGCCGTCTTCGGGTCGACCAGCAGGTTCGCGCCGAGCGTTCCGGCCAGCCGGTCGTTGGCGAATTCGACCGCCGCGCGGAGGTACTCGTCGGTGCCGCCCGGGAGCCTGGTGATCGCCAGGTGGCCACCGAACGCCTCATCGGAGAAGCAGCGGTCGTTCGAGTCCGGAGCGACGTCCGGGGCCACTGTACGGGGAGGCGTGGCCCCGCCGAGGACCAGGTGGTCCCGGTCGGCTCCCAGCACCGCCTCGTGGCGCTCCTTGCTGCCGGGGTAGTAGGGATCGCGGGCTGGTGCGGCGGCGATCGCCCCGGCGACCAACTCGGCAAAGCGGTCGGCATGCTCCCAGTCGGCGGGCAGCACGATGACCTGGGTGGCGATGCAGTTGTGCCCGGCATTGTGGAGCTTCTGGGTGGCCACGTGCTCGGCCTGGTAGCGGAGATCCGCATCGGTCCACGCTCCGGGAACGACGATCGCCGGCGAGACTCCTCCGAGTTCGGCGGTGACCGGCTTGTCGAGCCGCGGCGTCCCGGCCGCCCGGCGCTCGGCGCCGTCCGGCCCGGTCCCGAACACGATCGCGTCATAGGTGGCGGCGCTGCCGGTGACGTGGACCGCGACGACCTCTTCATGGTCGACCAGCCGCTCGCCTACCTCGGCGCCACCGTACAGAAAGCGGACCCAGCCGCGGTCGGTGAACTCGCCGAACGCCCGCTCGAGAAACGGCCCGAGATAATCGTTGACCGGGCTCAGCTTCGCGGCGACCGTCCGGCCCTCGGCGAACAGTGCGTGCAGGATGTCGAGCGGCGTGATCGCGGCGATGTTGCCGGCTCCCATCACCGCGCACACCCCCGGATCGGGCTGTCCTTCGCGATACAGGCGACCGACCGACTCGCGAAGGTTCGAACGCCGGACCTCCGGCTGCTGCCAGACCTCAGCGTGGTAGCCGTGCAGGAGCAGCGACTCGATCGGGTTGGTCGGGTAGACGTCCACCACCACCTGGCCCCCCGACCGCTCGCTGACCGCGCGATCACTGAACGGAAGCGCTCCGCGATCGAGCGCCGCCAGGGTCTCGGCAAGGGCGCGGACCCCGGCGATCAGCGCCCACGGCCCCGAGACCCACTCCTCCCCGACCAGCTGCGAGCTCTGCTCGAGTCCTTTGGCGGTGGCAGCCGCATCGACCCATTCCTCGGCGACATCGGCGATGCGGAGCGCCAGCCGCTCGAGCAGTTCGACCCGGTCGCCGAGCGGCACCGTCGACCAGCTGTCGGCGCCGGCCCGCAGGACACCGATTTCCTGGTCCAGTGCTTCCGGTGTCGAGGCGGTTGTGTTCACGCTGTTCATCAGTGCTCCGTTGTTTCGGGGTCAGGATCGCGGACGCAACATCGGCAGCAGCACTTCGCGCGCAAACTTCGCCACGGCATCCGGGTCGTCGGCGTCTACGACGCCGCTGGGGGTGAGGACGAGCGAGATCGCCAGGCGGGCGGCGGCGTCCGCCGCCCGCTCGAGATCGATCGGGGCGATCGCGCCGGTGTTCTGCATGTCGGCCCACCGGTCGGCGATCAGCGAGCTGTAGAAGCCCAGGAACGGCCCGCCATCGACGGTCAGGACGGGCAGCAGCGTCTCCGGTTCGCTACGCAGCAGCCGGTCGAACAGCGGGTGGTCGCGTACGAAGCGGACCAGGAACGCGAAACCGATCTCGATCGAGAGTCCGGGGTCCTGCTGGCCGGCCAGCGCCAGGTCGAGCTCGGTCATCGCGTGCCGCGCCTCGCGGGCCATGACCAGCCGGATCACGTCTTCCTTGCTGCCGACGTTGCGATAGACGGTCGCACGTGACATGCCGGCCCGCCGGGCGATGTCCTCGACGCTGGTACGCCGGATGCCGAAATCGGAGAACTGCTTGAGCGCCGCGACCGCAATTCGCTCGGACGTTTCCGTCGAGAGAGTCGTCGCGTCTCCGGGCTGTCCGGTCGTGGCCAAAGGGGTAGGGCTCATCATCGCACCCCGGAACCGGCTTCGGGGGACCCGGCCGGGGGTCGCCGGGTGGCAACCACAGGCGCACCGTTGTTCGGGACGGCGATGACCGAGTGCCGGCCGATCGGGGCCGATTCGTCGACCGCGGGCTGCAGGTCGAGTTCCTCGATCAGGGTGCGCAGGACCACCGTCGCTTCGAGCTGGGCCATCGATGCGCCGATGCAGCGGCGCATCCCGCCGCCGAACGGGATCCACGAATAGGTCCCGGGCCGGGTACCGACGAACCGTTCCGGTCTGAACTCGAGCGGATCGGGATAGATGTCGGGCTGGCGGTGGACCAGGGTGATGAACGGGGCGACGATCGTCCCTTCCGGGATCGTCAACCCGTCGAGCTCGAGCGGCTGCTTGGTGAGGCGGACCGTGAACGGGAAGGCCGGGCGCATGCGGAGCGTCTCCTGAACCACGGCGGTGAGGTATGCGTCGTCCCCGGCCGTCACCGAACGGGTGAGCTCCCGCAGGACACGCGGGTTGTGGGTGATCAGATCGAGTGCCCAGGCGATCGTGGTCGCGGTCGTGTCTGTACCGCCGATCAGCATGAGGCGCATCTGATCGCACAGCTCCGGG
Organism: Solirubrobacterales bacterium; assembly: GCA_020438295.1. Classification (GTDB taxonomy): domain Bacteria; phylum Actinomycetota; class Thermoleophilia; order Solirubrobacterales; family 70-9; genus 67-14. The sequence goes on along the minus strand of JAGQUV010000064.1, from coordinate 6,619 downwards.
TCTCCGAGGCCCTCCCCCCGCTCGTCGCGAACCGCCAGCAGCTTGCCCAGCACGTCGTCGTGGGTGGCCTGCCCGCCGCCGGCCCGGCGCTCGGCGATCTCCTCGAGCACGATCGCGTCGACCGCGGCCTTGCGCTCCTCGATGCGCGGGAAGGGCCGCGAGAACCCGTCCCTGCGCGCGGTCGCAATCGCCGTCTCGAGCAGGAACCGGCGCGAGCCCAATTCGTCGACCAGCTCCAGCACCGCATCGCGCAGGCGCTCGAGACGCTCCGGCTCGGTCACCCCGAACACCGCCGCCATGATCACTTCGAGGGTCACCTTCGAGGTTTCGGCGATCGCCGGGGTCGGCCCGCCTATCGGCCAGTCGGCGGCCGCCTCGCGGGCCTTCTGCTCGATCGTCGCTTCGTAGCTCTTCAATGCTTCGCCGTGGAAGGCCGGCAGCAACAGCCGCCGCGTCGCGAGGTGCTCGGGTCCGTCGAGCGCGGTCAGGTTGGTGGGACCGAGGACCAGCTCGTGCGGCGACAGCATCCGCAGCGCCTCGCCGAAATAGAGCGCCTCGGTGTCGGCGCGGAAGACCTTCTCGATGTCGTCCGGGGCGGTCAGGCCGACCCAGGCCCCGGAGCCCGGCATCGTGACTACGAAACGATCGCCCAGCGCCTCGAGGCGGTCGATGAAGCCGGGCAGGTCCAGCCAGTAGCGGACCGCATTGGCCGGCGCCGGACAGGGCTCGTGCGGAAGCTGCTCGAGCCCCGGGGTGGTCTTCGACGGGACGAACCGGGTCGGCGCCAGGTAGATGGACAGCAACTCGCGCGGGAGCCCGTCGAGCAGCGATCCGAGCGATCGGTCGGGCCGGGGCACGAACTTCCGCGGCAGGCGGTCGAGGATCGACACGGGATTCATGATGCGACAATATGACAGATTTTGCCTCACTGTCAAGTCAGGCTCCTGCTGCCTTGGCCGGGACCGGGATCCCGGCCCGGATCCGGTCACGAGCCGGAACCTGCCGGCCGGGCCTCGCCCCGGATCGGCGATAATGGACCGGTGCCGCGCCTGCGCCAAGCCGTGATCGCCGTCGGCGACCTCGATCGCTCGGTCGAGCTGCTGCGGTCGGGACTCGGCCTGAACGAGCCGTTCGCCGACCCGGCGGTCGGATACTTCGGCCTGGAAAACGCGGTCTTCGCGATCGGCGACACGTTCCTGGAGCTGGTCTCCCCGACCCGGGACGGCACCGCCGCCGGGAGGCTGCTCGAGCGACGGGGAGGCGACTGCGGCTACATGGCGATGCTGCAGGTCGATGACGCGGCCGCCGCCCGCTCGCGCGCGGAGCGGCTCGGGATCCGCGAGGTGTTCGACGTCGAGTTCGACGACATCGCCGAGGCGCACCTGCACCCCGCCGACATCGGCGGGGCGATCGTCTCGGTCTCCGAGCCGCGGCCGCCGGAGAGCTGGCGCTGGGGTGGTCCGGGCTGGCCGGATCGCAGCGCCCCCGGGACCGTGCGCGGCCTGACCGTCGGCGTGGCCGACCCCGCGACGGTCGGCGAGCGCTGGCGGGAGGTCGCAGGTGGCCCGATACCGGTCGAGTTCGTCGAAGAACCGGCCGAACCGGGGATCATCGAAGTCAAGCTCGATCTCGACGGCCGGCACCTGACCCTCGACCCGTCGGACCTGGCCCGGATCGGCGGATAGGGGGATCGAGCAGTCTGGAAGACTGTCGCCCGTGAACAGCGAAGCTGCGGATCAGATCAAGCCCGGTCGGCGCATCGACATCCCCTCGGTGCCGAATCTGCGGGACATCGGGGGATACGCCACGGCCGGTGGCGGACGGGTGCGGACCGGACAGCTGTATCGGTCGGTCGAACTCGACCACCTGGGTGGTGAGGACCTGGACAGCTTCGCCAGGCTCGGGATCCGCACCATCTACGACCTGCGCACGGAGGCCGAGCGCCAGGCCCAGCCCGACGTGGTACCGGAAGGGGTCGAGCAGGTCCACTGCGACGTCCTCAAGGATTCTCCGGGAGCGGGGCCGGCACAGCTGATGAAGGTGCTCTCCGACCCGTCGGAGGCCGAGCAGATGCTGGGCGGGGGAAAGAGCCTCAAGCTGTTCGAGACCGGTTACCGGGAGATCGTCAGCCTGCCGAGTGCGCTGAACGCCTATCGGGCATTCTTCACCGGCATCGCCCAGGACGAAAGACGGCCGGCGCTGTTTCACTGCACAACGGGCAAGGATCGGACCGGCTGGGCCGCAGCAGCGACCCTGCTACTGCTCGGTGTTTCCGAGGATGACGTGCTGTACGACTACGGATTGACCAACCGGGACCTGCTGCCGGCGCTCAAACCGATCTTCGAGCAGTTCAGGGCCGCCGGCGGAGACCCGGAGCTGCTTCATCCCGTGGTCGGAGTGGACCCCGCCTACCTGCTTACCGCGCTCGACGAAATGAAGCGGCGCTTCGGCTCGGTCGAGGGCTACTTCGCAGACGGGCTGGGCATCGACGAGAAGAGCCAACAGGCCCTGCGTGACGGCCTCACCGTCCTACCGCCCTCCCGCCGCCCAGCCGAATCGCCCTGACCGGGCCAGCAGCACCGCGACGCCGATGCCGATCGCGTCGACGCCGACGTCGAGCGGACTGCCGTGCCGGCCAGGGACGAAGGTCTGGTGGTATTCGTCGGACACCGCGTAGAGCAGCGAGATGGTCACCGCCGCGGGCAGGGCACGGTCAGTCAGCGGGCCGAGGGCGCGAAGCCACAGCAGGGTGAGCGCCGCGAATACGCATGCATGGGCCAGCTTCCTCAGTACGAGGTCCCAGAAGCCGAGCCCGGTGGACAGGTCGGGCTGTGCCGACAGCACGAAGATCACTGCCATCAACGCCACCGCCGCGCAGACCCACGGCAGTGAGCTCGCTACGGAATCCCGCCGTGAACTGCCGGTTCGTCGCTTCGCCCGGTCAGATTCCCGGGCCTCGCGGTCAGGCACCGGCCGAGCGGTGTCGGTCCGGCCGGCTCACCGACGGGGCCCCCGCTCACATGTGTGGGACTTGCCCCACCCGGGGCCACCGTCGCAGTAGTCGCGACCGGGGCCGCCGTACAGCTGGTCGGGATCGGGCCCTCCGTACAGGTGGTCGTTGCCGGGGCCTCCGTGACAGCCGTCCCTGCCCGGGCCCATCCTGCAGACGTCGTCACCGGGGCCTCCCCAGCAGCCATCGCTTCCGGTCGAGTGGATACAGAGATCGTCACCGGGGCCTCCTACGCAATCGGAGTTCCGCGGGCCGGTGATGCAGACGTCCCGGCCGCCACCGCCGATGCAGCGGTTGCGCCTGGACCCCTCCGGATAGCAGGTGTCGCGCTCCCCGTTTCCGATGAACTTGTCCGAGCCCTTGCCCAGATGCACGGTCAGCGGAATCGGCAGCTTCTCCTTCACCTCGACCTTGTCGTTGGCCGGCCCCATCCTGACCGTGATCGTCGAGACACCGGCGAGCGGACAGACCGCGCGACCGCGGCCGTAGCGACAGCCGCTCCGTCGGGCGGGTGCCAGGTAGCCGCGGACCACGATGTTCCGGCCGCTCACCGTCAGCCTCAGATGGGAGCCCGAATTCGCTCCCCGGACGGTTATCTGGCCGTTCGGAGCAGCCGGTGTCTGGACCGTGAACAGGCAGAGCGCCACCGCCGCGGCCGTCCCGAAGACCAGGACGGGCCGCCATCCGAGGCTTGCGAACGTTCCGGCCACCGGCGCACGGTATCCGATCGATCAGCGACGGTCCCGGAGCGCGTCCGGACCGGTCTCGAAGCTGCCGGAGCGGTTCGCGTGCACCGTCAACCGCGAGACCCGGACCCCGCCGGCGGTGAAGCTGCGATCAGGGGCAGCCGTTCGTAGCCGCCGGGCCGCAGCGGAAGACGATCCCGTCCAGCGACACCCAGCGATCCAGCCCGTAGGTCGAATTCTCCTGTACCTGACCGTCCGCCTGGACCGTGACACGGGTCTGGATGCCCTCCGCCGCGGTCGCCGCCGCGAAATAGACGCTTCGCCCGGGCCTGAAGCCCGGGGGAAGCACGAATATCGCGCCGATCGCGCCACAGTTGAGCACCACCCCCCGCAGGTACACCATGCCCGACTCGCTGCGGTGGTAGCCGACCTCGTGCTGGGTTGCCGGGTCATTGTCATACCAGCGGCCGTCAGCTGAGCCCGCGCAGCCGGACGCAGCGGCGTTGATCAGCCCGGCAGAGGTGAAGACGGCCGGAGTCAGGCCCGCGCCCGCAAGACCGGTCGCACCCTGGGAGCCCTGGGCGCCCTGAGGGCCCTGGAGACCCTGAGGACCGGTGGCACCCTGGGAACCCTGGACGCCCTGGGGGCCGGTGTCGCCTTTCGGGCCGGACGGGATCGACTTGATCGCTTTCCGGTCCAGCCGCTTGGCGATCTTCTGGACCTGGGTCTTCTCCTTCTTGCTCAACGAGGTCACCGCGACCCCGCCGACCGCCGTTCCGGCCAGCGCCGCGACCAGCGCCACGATCGCTACGAAAAGCGACGGTGACGGCTTCCATCTGTTGCTGGTCCGCATCCGACCTCCTCGGCTGGCCCCTCCTTCCCGGAGCCTAATCGCCCACGGACCGGCAATGCAAGTCCGCAGGTGCTACGACCGCTCGCAGGCCTGAGCAACTACAGCTGCAGACAACTCGGCTGCCTGCTTGGCCCTCCCGAGCTTCCGCTTAACAATCGACCGCCGGACTTCAGGCCCCGTAATGCAGTCACCGGCGGGACCGGCCACAGGATCGGGCGATGCCCCGCAACGGGGCGGCATCGATGACACCGCCCCGTTGCGTACCTCGATCAGTGATGCCGACGCTGGGGCCCGCGACCCCGGCCCTTCTTGCCGTTGGCGTGACCGTGGCGACCGTGGTGGGCGCGGTGGTCCCTGCGGTGGGGCCTGGAGCAGCCTCGCTTCCGGAACTGCCTTGTCGAGACGTACTTGGAGGTCGGCATGTACTCGCCCATGACCTGGGCCTCCGTACCGGGTTCGGCCACGTTCTCCAGCGCCTGCCCGTAGTCGGGCGAGGACAGGATCTGCCGATAGGCGAGGAAGCCCATTTCGCGACGACCACCCTTTTCGGGCGGGAGCAGCGTCCCTGGGATGCCGAACGGGTCGCCTCCGACCTCGTAGTCGCGAGCACCGTCGCCCACGGTCGGCCAGTCGAGCCAGGCCACACCGCACTTGGCTCTGGCGTTGCGCGGCCGGTCTGAAGGGTCGCCCGTAACGATCGTGTAACGGCCCTTGCGACCGATCGGGACGTCCTCGTCGAACACACAGTCGGTAAACGCGCTGCTCTCGAACTCGTTCTGGCAGAACGACCAGTAGCGAACCTGACCCGTTCCCGCCTGTGAGTCGCCCCCGTAGGTGCGCGGATACGTCGGAGCACGACCGCGGATGACCATCAGGTCGCCGAACGAACGGTCGCCGAACGCAATCATCGCAGTCGCGTCCTTGTTGCTGAGCGGACCCCCGGTAGCGGCCGGCGAGAGCGCCGAGCGATCTCCGAGGGGGTTCGAGAACCCGGGGTAGGGCTCATAGAACTGCCCGACCACCGAATACAGGTAGTTGAACCACCGTTCCCAACGCGGCGTCTCGATCGACGGATGGGCGGGTGGCGGTGGTTCATCGCTCAGGACTCCGTCGACGAGCGTCTTGGTCCGCAGCCTTGCGTAGCTGGTGACCGGGAGCAGACCCTGCGAGCCTCCCAGCTCCTCCACGCTGAGCGCACTGCAGATCCCCGATCCGCCGGAAATCACGGTCCCGTCGGCCAGGTGCAACTCGGCGGTGGGCAGTCCGGCGTCACCGTCGATCGAGGCACCGTCGTCGGTCAGGTAGATCCGATAGACAAGAGTCACCCCGAGGCCTGCGTCGCGGCCCGTATAGAGCGTGTTCGGAGGCCGATCGGCGGGGTCTTCCGGCGGCGCGCCGCTGACGATTTTTATCGTGTAGTCGCGGTCGTCGCTATCGCGTGGATTGCCGGGCACGAACGGATTGGTCGAACCCGGGTCCGGCACGATTCCCGTGTCCGGCAGCGAATCGTTCGGACCCCTGCTGGCCGGCGCCTGGTTGAAGTTGTAGGTGTTGAACGACATGTAGCGGGCATGCGGGAACCGTCCTTTCAGAACGAGTTCCGCACCTTCGGGAAGGCCATCGGTCCAACTTGTGCCCCAGTAGGAGGCGTACTCGTCGGGGTAGTTGAAATTGGCGTCAGCCAGGGTGTCGGGATTTATCGATGCCGCCCAGAATCGGTCACAGGGATCCAGGGGAATCGCCCTCGCCTGAGTAGCCAGCCCCGCCATCGCCGCCAGTGTCGCCAAGGCTGCGACGCAAGCACCGATCAGTCTGTTTCTCATTGCCTCTCCTCCTCGAACCGATGCGAATCACACCAGTCCGTATTGCGTACTGTTCAGTTCGTAATTGAAAACTACTGCCACTGCGATGCCCTGTCAAGTGCCCGTCGGTCTCCGTCGGCCGGCCGGCGGCGGGTAGCGGGCTCGATCAACCGACTTCGCGGTCGAGACCCTCCAGAATCGGGCGCGGCATTGAGATCAGGCCTGCGTTCAGGAATGAGTCGACCAAGCGGGATACCGCCTCGGGATC
>JAGQUV010000063.1 GCA_020438295.1 Solirubrobacterales bacterium | reverse complement strand
TGGAGAGTGGACGTTCGAGGAGCTTCCCGGTTCGCCTCCGATCAGCCGGGTCGAGGTCAACGAGCCTGCGCCCGAACCGCGAGTCGCCGCCCGGGTCAGGGGCCGGGGAGCCCAGCGGCAACTCGCCTGGAACTCGCGCTCGCTCGGCTTCCAGAGGCAGCGCCTGGAGTTCGTCGAGCGGCTCGGCGACGGCGAGAAGGTCGTGATTGCGCGGACCCGTCGCGCCTCCGGGAAGCGGACGTTCAAGGTCCATCGGGGAAGCCACTACGGGAAGCGCAGGCTCGAAGTGCTCGTGGTCCACCGGCATTCGCCCGTCATGAAGAAGGTCCTCGACAGATACCGGGTCCAACCGCCGCGGCGTCCTGCCCGTCCCCCACGGGTCCGGGCCTTCCGCAACGGCGGTCGCACCATCGTCCGCTGGGCAGACACCGCGCGGGCCCGCAGCTTCCTGGTCCGGCTGAAGGTCCGCGGCACCGAGGCCTTCTACACCCGCGAGGTCTCAGGCAACAGGAATACGGTCACCTTCGACGACGCCCCGGGACGCCGTCCGATGGTCGCCATAGTCAATGGGCTGAACCGCGACGGGATCGCCGGGCCCGTAAGGCGGATCAGACTCCGGGGCGACTCCGCCGCCGAAATCCCCGCGCAAGCCATCCATATGGCGTTGCGAACCGCAAGGCTCAATCGAAGTGGGACGGCCGTGATTCGCAGCCACTGCCCCGCCGGAGGCCACTGCGACTACGAGTTCGTCCTGAGGCGGAACGGAGGCCGGCTGCTGGACCGGATCGAGTATCAGCAGGCCCCGGACACCCGCCGGCGTCATCGCCTCTTCCTGTCGAGGAAGCTCCGCAATCGGCTGGCGCGCGGACAGGTAGCGGACCTTCGCCTCCGCGTCAAGCTGACCCGCGGAGACAGGACGAGGGCCGGCTCGACCGCCTTCACGCCAGATCGAGTTCCCTAGCCGCGGACGTCAATTCGGAAGCGAAGCTGACGATGGTGCCCTCGTGGCTCTGCGCGGCGAGTAACACGCAGCAATCCGGCATCTTCAAGGCAGTTCCGGCACGCAGAACGGCTAGGCGGTAGCCGGGGCCGGCTCCGGGGCCTGCCGCCGGCCAAATGACTTGGGTCTCCAGGGAGCCCAGGAACGGCGCGGTTTGGCCGGCTCGGTCGCGGCCCTCGCCTGGAGGTCGAAGTAGAGCAGGGTCCTTCCCACCGTCATGAACGGGATCGAGAGGGCGAAGACGATCGAGCCGAACACGTTCACCAGGAACAGCGGGAACGGCGTGAATATCAGGAAGAGCCCGAGGAAAGGACCGGCGACCGCTCCGACCAACTGGAGGACGACCACGGTCCTGGCCGCGTGCCACCAGCGACCCCGGACCAGGTCTGAGCTGCCGCGGAACGACTTCTTGATGGTGCGGTCGGTGTAGAGCACTTCCTGCTGGACGAAGCTCCAGCCGACCAGCTTCCAGATCGCGAAAGGAAGGCCGATCACCGTGATGGCCATGGCGGCCACTCCGAGCGTCGCCAGGATCTGCGCGGTCACGACCCTCCAGAATTTGCGCTTGGTGCCGGTCAGCGAAGTCCTTATGCCGGCTGCCTCTCCTGCCGCGACCGAACCAATGAAGACGATGATCGTCGCCGCCACGACGGCCGATGCCACCGGCGGGCCGAAGGTGGTGACCAGGTCGGATACCAGGAAGAGAGCCTGGTCGCCAGTCTCCAGCCGGTCGGCCAGAAACTGCGTGGGGCCGATGATCGGGATAGCGATCGCTCCCAGGACGACCAGCGGCCGCCAGTTGCGGCCGTAGAAGATCGCCGAGGCCGACATGATCTGGCCGTAACTCCTCCGGACCTCGAGCTCGTCCGGCCTGGCCGGCCGCCACCTGCTCACCCCGAAGAGCAGGATCGCGATAGTGATTATCGCGGCCATCACCAGATAGGTGGTCACCGGTGCGGCCTGCTGGGCGTTCATCACGCCGGTCACGTTTTCGATGATCGAACAGAATGCGCCGGTCGCCTGCGGCCCGACCAGCCCGCCCCCGGGCATCCGGGGGCTGCTCCACCTCTGATCTTCCATCCAGGTGAACGGTTCGGCCCACTGGTCCTTGGTCTGCGGGCCGGTTGGCCCGTTGTTGAATCCCTTTTCCTTCTGTCCCCAGCGGCCATCGAAAGCCAGCCAGGCGAACCGACCCCGGTCCTTAGGCCGGTCGGGCAGCAGAACCGGCTTGGGATCGAGCCTTCTGAGTGGCTCCGCGGTGGTATCACAGCCGACCCCTGAGCCGTGTGAGCCGTTGCCGACATACACCGCCGAGTGGTAGAAGGTTGCGTGGGAGCCGGCGGCCGGGTAGACCACGGGGTGGGTCCCCTCCTTCTCGACCTTCGAGTCGTCCCACTCGGCGCGCTCCCCGCCCGCATGCTGGAAGAGGATCATCTCCGACGGGCCGGTTGCCAGGGCCTGCTCCGGGTTGTCCGCGTCGAAGGAGATCTGCATGCCTTCCCAGTCACCTTCGTGCAGGTCGTTGAATTCGTTGAAGTACCAGAAGAACCAGTACTGGAGAACCAGTCCGTTGCGACCGGGTTCGCGGGCTATGTGGGCGTAGATCTCCAGCGGAGCCCGCCCATCCTTCTTCAGCGCGTCGAAGTCCGTGGAGAACACGCAGGTGTCGCCCAGGGGGTCGCCATTCAGATCGAGAAAGGCCTCCTCCCCACCCTTCGCGACGTCCATGAGATTCGGCGCCTTCTTGACCAGAACGGGGTCTCCGTCGTCGGGCGGGTTCTCCCTGAGGGCCACCTCCGGGTTGTCGAAGAGCCCGTCGACCGCCATCGGCTGGTACTGCTCACCGTCGGTACCGCAAAGCGGATCCTCCTGCTCGCGGACCATCACCACCGGCGAGTAGGTGTCGGCCAGAGCCTGGGCAGAGGGCCGTTCTCCCGTCTCCGGCGCACCGATTGCGCCCGCCGGTGCCATTATCAGAGCCCCCACTACGAGGGCCGCCACAATTATGAGACGCGTTCGGAATGCGCTCACCGTGGGAATGCTCTCCGCCGCCCACCGACCGCTGGACGGATCCCCTCGGGGAAATCTCGCTCCTGATGCTGGATCATGTGTGACTTGACCTTACCGCCGGGACTGGCTCATCGACCGGGGGCAGCGCGTCGGACGGCGTGACATCACGTTCTCGCCACGGGACGGAACCCCGGTGATACTGATTGCGAGGTGCTGACTCCCTGCCGACGACACCGGCGTCGAGCCGATCGATATATGGTCCGCAGCCGGGCGGCGGCAGCCCCGCCTCCCCTCGTCCTCGTTCACCTCGACTGAAAGAAAGAACCCTTGGGTCACTACAAAAGCAACGTCCGGGACATCGAGTTCAACCTGTTCGAGCTTTTCGACACCGATGACGTCCTGAAGACCGGCGCGTTCGGAGACCTGGACTCGGAAACGGTACGCATCATGCTCGACGAGGCTTCCCGCCTGGCCGAGGGACCGGTGGCCGAGCCGTTTGCCGAGACCGACCGCAACCCGCCGACCTTCGATCCCGACACCCACGACGTTTCGCTGCCGGACAACCTCAAGGACGCGATCAACGCCTGGGTCGACGCCGACTGGCTCAAACTCGGTATCGAAGAGGAGATCGGCGGCATTCCCGCACCTTCGACCATCTCCTGGGCGGTCAGCGAGTTCATGGCCGGCGCCCTGCCCGGTGGGTTCTTCTATCTGGCAGGCCCCCCGTTCGCCCACCTCCTGTTCGAGAACGGCAATGAGGAGCAGAAGCGATGGGCGAGAATGGCGGTCGACCGCAACTGGGGTGCGACGATGGTGCTGACCGAACCGGACGCCGGTTCCGACGTCGGCGCGGGCCGGTCCAAGGCGATCGAACAGCCGGACGGCTCCTGGCACATCGAGGGCGACAAGCGATTCATCACCTCGGGCGATTCCGATGACCTGTTCGAGAACGTCCTCCACTACGTGCTCGCCCGGCCGGAAGGCGCCGGGCCCGGGACCAAGGGCCTGAGCCTGTTCATCGTGCCGAAGTTCCTGTTCGACAGCGAGACCGGTGAGATCGGGGACCGCAACGGCGTGTTCGTGACCAACCTCGAGCACAAGATGGGCCTCAAGGCGTCAGCGACCTGCGATCTGACCTTCGGTGCGCACGGCACTCCGGCCAAGGGCTGGCTGGTCGGCGATGTCCACCAGGGCATCCGTCAGATGTTCGACGTGATCGAGTTCGCCCGCATGCTGGTCGGGACCAAGGCGATCGCCACCCTCTCGACCGGCTACCTCAACGCGCTCGAATACGCGAAGGAGCGCGTCCAGGGAGCAGATCTGACCCAGGCGCTGGATAAGGAAGCGCCGCGGGTCACGGTGATTCACCACCCCGATGTCCGCCGGTCGCTGATGACCCAGAAGGCGTACACGGAAGGCCTGCGGGCGCTCTACCTCTACACGGCCACCTACCAGGACGAGGTCGCGGCCGACGTGGTCGAAGGAGTCGATTCGCAGCTGGCGATGCGGGTGAACGACTTCCTCCTCCCCATCGTTAAGGGTGTCGGCTCGGAGCGGGCCTATGAGATCCTGACCGAGTCGCTACAGACCTACGGAGGCTCCGGCTTCATCCAGGACTACCCGATCGAGCAGTACATTCGCGACGCGAAGATCGACAGCCTGTACGAGGGCACTACCGCGATCCAGGCCCAGGACTTCTTCTTCAGGAAGATCGTCCGCGACGAGGCGCAGGCAATGAACCACATCCTGGACAAGATCCGGGCCCAGGCCAACGGCGAAGGACACGACCTCGACCGGGAGCGTGCGCACCTGGCCGAGGCGCTAGAGGACATCGAGGCGATGAACACCACCCTGACCGGTTTCCTGATGAGCTCCCAGGAGGACCCGAAGAACGTCTACAAGGTCGGGCTCGGCTCGGTTCCGTTCCTGAAGGCGTTCGGCGACCTGCTGATCGGCTGGCTCCTGATCCGACAGGCCGAGGTTGCCGCGGCGGCGCTCGACGACGGTGCATCCGACATCGACCGGCCGTTCTACGAGGGCAAGGTGGCCGCGGCCAGGTTCTTCGCAGCGAACATGCTGCCGAACCTCAAGGCGACCAGGGCCGCGATTGAGGACACCGACAACGACGTAATGGAGCTGAGCGAAGAAGCGTTCTAGCCAGGGCCGGGCCGCCCCGGGTGGCCCGGCCCCGGGCATCGACGAACCGTTCGAGTCCGTCGCCCGGCACGGTGGTCAGTCCCGTTCTGACGAAGCGAGCTCGTTCAACGCCGCCAGGGCATCGTCGGTGCGCTCGATCGGGACCAGCAGGTGATCGTGCCGGAGGCCGGCGATCACGTTGCAGCTGATCCCGCGTCCGGTCAGGCAGGTGCTGACCGCCGCGGTCAGGCCGACCGCCGACAGCGCCGACTCGACCCGCAAGGTGATCCACCCGGCTACCCAGTCGTAATCGAGGCCGAGCCGGTCGGCGTCCGATCGATCGACCACCGCGCTCAATCCTTCGCTCTCCCGCACCGTCGCCAGCGGCTCGAGCCGGTCGGGTAGCGCTTCCGGGAGCTCGACGAACACGAAACTGCCCGGCAGCTTCTGCGGGCGGAGATCTGCCAGGAGGCTGGTCAGCTCATTCGACGGCACCTCCTGAGCCTAAGGGGCGCCGAGGCCGGATTGAAACCCCACCGGCCGGGACCTCGACGCGAAAGCCGGCACACGGAACGCAGGCGACCGTCCTGCGGCCCTAGCATGCCTTGGATGAGCGACGATTCGAAGCCTCGAAACCTGTCCGGCAAGACCATGGTGATCTCCGGTGGCAGCCGGGGAATCGGCCTGGCGATCGCCCTCAGGGCCGCAGCCGACGGCGCCAATGTGGCGCTGCTGGCCAAGACCGCCGAGCCGCACCCCAAACTCGACGGCACGATTTACACGGCCGCCCAAGAGATCGAGGACGCCGGCGGTTCGGCCTTGCCGATCGTCGGCGACGTCAGAAACGACCCGGACGTCGCCGACGCGGTAGCTCAGACGATCGAACGGTTCGGCGGGATCGACATCTGCGTGAACAACGCCAGCGCGATCAACCTCGCCAATGCCGACGAACTGACCATGAAGGCCTACGACCTGATGCAGGACATCAACGTCCGCGGCACGATCGCGCTGAGCAGGGCCTGCCTCCCCCACCTCAGGAAGAGCGAGAACGGCCACATCCTGACCCTGTCGCCGCCGATCTCGCTCGAGCCACGCTGGCTCGCCCCACACACCGGCTACACGATCGCCAAATACGGAATGACCCTGTGCGCGCTGGGGCTGGCCGAGCACCTGCGCGAAGACGGGGTCGCTTCGAATGCGCTGTGGCCGCGGACCCTAGTGGCCACCGCCGCCGTCCAGAACCTGCTCGGCGGCGACGCGGCGATGAAGATGGCCCGAACCCCTGCCGTCTACGCGGACGCCGCCTACCGCGTGCTGACCAGGGACAGCCGGGAGCTCACCGGACAGGCCCTGCTCTGCGAAGACGTGCTGAAAGAGGCCGGCGTCACCGACTTCACACCGTACGCCGCGGACGGAGCCGGGGCCGAGCTGGGAGTCGACCTGTTCGTGGACTCGGTGAACCCGCAGTAGGACTCCGCCGGCCTCACGGCCGGGGGTCGACCGGCTCGCGCTCGCTCGATTCCCTTGACGCGATGACCGCGAGCACACCGAGGACGATGGCCGGGATCCAGAGCGTGCGCTGGTTGAGGTGGCTGGCACCGAGGCCACCAATCAGCCCGCCGGCCGCGAACCCGAGCAGGATCAGGAAGTAGATCCCGCTCCGGTCCAGGTTGTCCTGCCTGAACCGGAAGATCGCCCGGGCCAGGTAGTCGAACGCGCGCTGCACGTTCAGTGTCGCCCCTACGTTTCCGTAGGTCATGCCGGCCGTCTTGTGGAAAGCCGTGCCCTGGAAGCCGGCCAAAAACGCCACGATGTAGGCGACGATCAGCACGTCCATGTTGCCACCGATGAACGGCATGCCGACTACCAGGAACGCAGCGCCTTCGAGCAGCAGGATTCGCGGTGAGATCGCGGCCCCGGGTTCCCGGAAGAAGTTCCTGAACAGGACCATCGACGTGACTCCGGCCCCGAACGCGATCACCGACAGGCCTACATCGAGCAGCTTCTGCCAGTCGCTCTCGGCCAGCCAGAAGCCGAGCTGGATCACGTTGCCCGATTGGACCGTGCTGAACGTGCCGGCACTGAAAAAGGTAAACCCGTCCATCGTACCGGCCGCGATCGCGAGGAAGAAGGCCACGACCGGCAGCTCCATCAGCGGCTCCCGGCCGGCCGCCGGGGAGCGGGCGGGGTCGTCGCCGGGGCTCTGCGTCCGGCCGGCCACGCGCTACGGCGCCCGGTCCAGCAGCTTCGACAGTTCGCCGCTCATCCCGTCGACCAGGTCCTGAACGTGCGGAGTCTGCTCGCGATCCGCAGTGATCCCGATATCGACCGAATCGCGGTAGCTGATCACGGTCACGTTCAGCCCCATCCCGTCGGAGATGATCGAGAGCGGATACATCGACTCCAGCCTGGCTCCGCAGCAGTACAGGTCCACCGGCGGGCCCGGCACGTTGGATACGGTCACGTTCCAGGGCGGGCGGGTGAAGCTTCCCGAGATCCGCGTCGCCACCCGCGCGGCCCGGGTGTGGAGGGCCGGCGGCACGATGGTCGAAATGTCACGCATCGCGTCGACCGGCAGGGCATCGTGCTGCTCCTTGCCCAGGTTCAGCTTCTCGTGGTTGAACATGAGGCGTTCGACCGGATCGTCCAGGTGGGTTGCCAGCGGCACGATCATCGCCGAGACCTTGTTGCCGAACGTACCGAGTTCCTCTTCCGTCCGCACCGAGATCGGCACCATCACCACCAGCGGCTCCCCGGGAAGCTCGCCGTGCCGGGACAGATCGTCCCGGACCGCACCCGAGACCAGGCTGACCACCACGTCGTTGACCTTCACCCCGTACCGGTTCTTGACCTGCTTGATCTCCTGTAGCGAGATCGATCCGACCCCGAACACCCGGTGCGGTGAGACGGTCCCGCCGTAGGGCCCCTTGGGTGCCTTGACGACCGGCCGCTCGATCACCTGGCCGTCGGCATTGCCGTTGACCAGGTTCCTCGCCTTCGAGAGGACCCGGCTGATCCGCTCCGATCCGGGCACCCCGGCCGCCGAGGTGACCAGATCGGCGTGAGGCAGCAGCCGGCCCAGCCTGGTGGCCAGGTTGACCGGGTACCTGGGCAGTGAGGTGAGCCCCTGGGCGACCAGGTCGAGGCCCTTGGGGACCCCGCCCGAGGGGGCCGGCTGCGGCGGGGGATCGACCTTGCGGGGCTCCGGGGTCAGGTCGAACAGCGCGGTCATGATCTCGCTGCCCGACATCCCGTCGACCGCCGCGTGGTGGGTCTTGCTGAGCATCGCGATCTTCCCCTCCTCCAGGCCGTGGATCAGGTAGAGCTCCCAGAGCGGCCTCGAGCGGTCCAGCCGTCGCGAGAAGATCCGGCCGACCTGTTCGGTCAGCTGCTCCAGGCTGCCGGGGGCCGGCAGCGCGATCTCACGAAGGTGGTAGCCGAGGTCGAAATGCTCGTCGCGTACCCAGTACGGCCAGTCGAGGCCGAACGGAACCTCGGCCAGCCTCGACGTGAACGGCGGCACCAGGTGGAGACGCTCCGAGAGCGTCTCCTTCAGCGTCTCCAGGGTCAGTCGGCCACCCGGGGCCGACGAGGGGTCGAGCACCGAGAGCGCGCCGGTGTGACCGTAGTTGCGGTCGGTCTCAATCGCCAGGAACTGCGTGTCGAGCGATGTCAGTTGCCTGAGCTCAGTGTTCATGGGCCCCCGTCCATTAGGTTCGCTCCGCAGGAATGCCTCGATCGCCCCGCGATCATAGCGGTCGACCGGCCGGCGACCCGCGCCAGCCGAACGGGGCCCGGGCCCCGGTTCGGCGGTCGGTTACGCTGCCGGCATGGACGGGCTCGCGGAGTACGCAATCTCGGACGGTGTCGCGTCGGTGACCATGGACGATGGCAAGGTGAACGCGCTCTCGCTGGAGATGCTCGGCGCGGTAACCGGGCTGTTCGACCGGGCCGAGGACGACGGCGCCGAAGCGGTGGTCCTGTCCGGAAGGGAAGGCGTGTTCTCGGCCGGCTTCGACCTGAAGACAGAGGACGAAGGCTGGCCGCCGATGCTGATCGCCGGCGCGAGCCTGGCCGCCCGGATGCTGTCGTTTCCGCGACCGGTGATCATCGCCTGCAACGGCCACGCCATGGCGATGGGAGGGTTCCTGCTGCTCTCGGCCGACTACCGGGTCGGGGCGTCGGGGGACTTCAACATCGGCCTGAACGAGGTGGCGATCGGGCTGACCATGCCCTGGTTCGGCATCGAGATCGCCCGGCACCGGCTGACCCGTCCCTATTTCGACCGCTGCGCGGTGACCGGGGTCCTGCTGGGTCCGGATGAGGCGAAGACGGCCGGCTTCCTCGACCGCGTGGTGGCCGGCCCGGAGCTGGCCGGCTCCGCGCGGGAGGCCGCCGTAGCACTGGCACAGGTCAAGGACCCGGCCCATGCCCAGACCAAGCTCCGGGTACGCGAACAGGTCATCGCGGGTGTCAGGGACGGCATCAGGCGGATCGAGGGCGACGGCAGAGAGTGGTGAGCGCGCCGCCCGGCGCCCGCCCGCCGTCGCGGGACTACAGCTGAAGCGACTTCAGGACCAGGAAGTCGTCGATCCCGTACGGGCCGAGTTCACGGCCGTGGCCCGACATCTTGCGGCCACCGAACGGTGCCAGCGGGTTGAACGCCGCGCCGTTGATCTCGACCTGCCCGGTCTCCATGCGTCGCGCCACCCGCCTGGCTCGCTCCTGGTCATCCGACCAGACCCCTCCGGCGAGCCCGTAGCTGGTCGCGTTGGCCAGGTCGATCGCGTCTTCCTCTTCTTCGTAGCCCATGATCACCAGCACCGGGCCGAAGATCTCCTCCTGGGCGATCACCATGCCCGGGGTGACGTCGGAGAACACCGTCGGCTGCACGAAGTAGCCGGTATCCAGGCCTTCGGGAGCCTCGGGTCCACCGCAGACGATCCGGGCGCCCTCCTCGATCCCTTTGCGTATGTAACCGGTAACCCGTTCCCGCTGTGTCTCCGAGACCATCGGGCCGATCACCGTCGACGGATCGGACGGATCACCGACCGTGAACTCCGGCACCGCGGCCTGCGCGATCGCCTCCACGGTCGGCATCGCCGACTTCGGCACGATCATCCGGGTCAGCGCGGAACAGGTCTGGCCG
>JAGQUV010000062.1 GCA_020438295.1 Solirubrobacterales bacterium | reverse complement strand
CACCGTCGACCGGCGGCGGCTCGGGCGGCTCCAGCGGCGGCGGCTCGAGTGGCGGCATCGGGCCGGGCTGACCGTCCCTTCAGCCGGTCCAGGCCGAGTAGAGGTGCCGGTAGTAGCCGCCTTTCGAGAGCAGCTCGTCGTGGCTCCCTGTCTCGACGATCCTGCCGTGGTCGAGGACCACGATCCGGTCGGCCCGCTGGATCGTCGAGAGCCGGTGGGCGATCACGATCGAGGTCCGGTCACTGAGTAGCCGGTCGAGCGCGGCCTCGATCGTGCGCTCGGTCTGCACGTCGACCGACGATGTGGCCTCGTCGAGGATCAGGATCCTCGGCGAGGCGAGGATCACCCGGGCGAACGAGACCAGCTGGCGCTGGCCGGCCGACAACTGGACGCCGCGCTCCCCGACCTCGGTCTCGATGCCTTCGGGAAGGCGCTCGATGAACGGCCGGGCACCTACCGCAGCGGCGGCCGCGGCCACCTCGTCGGTCGGGGCGTCGGGGCGCCCGAAACGTATGTTCTCGCTGATCGTTCCCGAGAACAGGAAGCCCTCCTGCGGCACGATCCCCATCTGGGCCCGCAGTGAGCGCTGGCGATATCCGGTGAGTGGCTCCCCGTCGATCAGGACCCGGCCGATCTGCGGGTCGTAGAAGCGCGTGATCAGCTTCGCCATGGTCGACTTGCCCGCCCCGGTGCTGCCGACCAGGGCGACGGTCTGTCCCGGTTCGATCGTGAGGTCTATGTCGCGCACCGCCCAGGTGGTCTCCGGAAGGCCATCGCCGCCGTCGTCGCCTTCGACCCCGTAGCTGAACGAAACCGCTTCGAACTCGATCCGGCCGTCCAGGCTCCCCGGATCGTGCGAATCGGGGGCGTCGACCACGTCGGGCTCGGTGTCGAGCAGGATGAAGATCTTGTCGAGCGCCGCCATGCCCTGCTGGTATGTCGCATACAGCTGGGCGAGCTGCTGGATCGGGTCGAAGAAGAGCTGCAGGTAACCGATGAAGGCCACCACCACCCCGATCATGATCTGGCCCTCGATCGCCTGGTAGCCGCCGTAGAGCAGGATGGCCGAGGTCCCGAGCGCGGTGAGAAGCTCGGTGGCCGGGAAGTAGCTGGCGTTCAGGTAGACGGTCCGCATGTTCGCCTCCCGGTTGGCCTGGTTGAGCTCCTCCATGCGGGCCATGTGGCGCTCCTCCTGTCCGAAGCTGCGGACCACCCGGACCCCGCTGATCGTCTCCTGCAGGTGCGAGGTGATCGCCGAGATCCGCTCTCGCGTCTCCCGGAAGGCGCCGGCCGAAAAGGCCCGAAAGACCATTCCGGTGATGAACAGCAGCGGCAGGACCGCGAAAGTGATCAGCGCGAGACGCCAGTCGAGCAGCACCAGGACGACCACCACCCCGACCAGGGTCAGCAGGTTGGAGAACAGGGTGACGATCCCCTGACTGATCAGCTGGTTGAGAGCCTCGATGTCGTTGGTCATCCTCGAGATCAGGGCCCCGGGGCGGTTGCGGGTGAAGAAACCGATCGACAGCTTCTGGAGGTGGATGAAGACCTGCTCGCGCAGGTCCTGCAGGACCCGGGTTCCGATCCATCCGACCAGATAGGACTGGGCGTACGAGGCGAGCGCGAAAGCCACCGTGACCACCGCGAACGCCACCACGATCCGGATCAGGGCGGCCTCGTCGTCGGCCAGGATGCCGGAGTCGATCGCCTTTCCGGCCAGGTACGGCGGCGCCAGCGAGGTCAGGCTGGCCGCGACGACGGCGAAGAAGGTGGCAACGATCCGCAGCCGGTACGGTCTGAGCAGGCCCAGAACCCAGCCGACCTTGCGGGCCCGCCCGGGCTCCCCGCGGAACCTCCGGTTCCCCTGAGTGCTTCCGGCCCCCCGGTTCTCCGTACTCATCCGATCGCCTCGATCGCCTGATCTATGAAACGCGGCCCGCCCGGATCGTCCGGCACGACCAGGCGGCGGTACAGGTCGGATCTTTCTACGAGTTGCTCGTGGGTTCCCCGATCGGTGATCCGGCCGGCGTCCATCAAGATCACTTCGTCGGCCAGCGAGATGGTCGAGAGCCGGTGGCCGATCACGAAGGTCGTGCGGTTCCGCATCACCTCGGCCAGCCCGGCCCTGATCTCCTGTTCGGTGGTGGCGTCGAGTGACGACGTGGCGTCGTCGAGGATCAGGATGCGGGGGTCGGCCAGCAGGGCCCGGGCGATCGCGACCCGCTGCCGCTGGCCGCCGGACAGGGTCAGCCCGCGCTCTCCGACCACCGTGTCATAGCCGTCGGCCAGCTCCTCGACCACGGTCCGCTCCTCGCGCAGCCAGCGCGAGCGCTCCGGCGAGACCCAGACCCTGGCCACCGAAGCCTCGGGAACGGCACCGTCGCTCATCCAGCCCTCGACCCCGGCCAACTCCATCGCCTCGGGCCGTGGCTCGAACGACTGGTCGGTGATCTTCGCCTCCTTGATCCGGTCGAGCTTGAAGTGGCGCATCGCTTCCCGGTCGAGGTCGAAGCATTCCGCGTACCACCCCTCGCGGCCGTTCTCGAGCCGGTACGGCTCGACCCGGCGCTGGCTGAACGCGTCTTCGTTCTCCTTGTAGTAGTTCAACTCCAGCACGCGCCGGGCGGCGATCGCCTCGTTGACCACCCTGGATGCCTCGGCGCCACCGGACTCGACCGCGATCGCCAGCCCTTCCCGGGCCGGGTCGTGGCCGAGCGCCTCGACGATCTTCTCCCGGGCCGAGTCGAGCCGGGTCTGGGGCAGGTGGTCGCCGACCAGGTCGATCGCGGCGACCAGCGCCTTGGCCTCCAGCGGCAGCAGCCTCGCCGGCCGGGCGAACGAGTCGCCGTACGGCTCCGAGTCGACCTCGACCTCGTCGCCCTTGATCTCGGCGTACAGGACATAGGTGCCACCGCCGAAGTTGACCACGTTCAGCACGTCGATGTCGTCCTTGAGCTCCTCTTCGGACAACTCGAGCCGGCGACAGAGGTCTGACACGGAGAGCCGCCGATCCTCCTTGGCGGCGCCGATCAGCATGCCGGCCAGGGTCACCAGGCGGCCGAACCGCTCCGGCCGTATCGCGGCCGAGCTGCGGTCCTTGTTCCGCTGCCGTCGCTCCTTCGCGAGCGGCGGGGCCGGGTCGGCCGCATCGGCCAGCTCGAACCCCCTCAGGTGGCGGTCGCGCAGCAGCCCGATCCTCTGCTCGGCCATCTCGCGAAGGTCCGGGGGGCCGAGGACCTCGGCGTTCTGCCGCCACCCGAGGACCCAGGCGAGCAGCTCCCGCTCGCTCGCGTATTCGGTTTCCAGGACCAGGCCGGGTTCGCCGCCGCTTTCTTCCGGGTCGGCCTGGGTGATCGACCCGTAGCGGCCGAAATCGCGCTCAATCAGCCAGGCGATCCGCTCCCGGATGAAGATCCGGGCCGAGCCGGCGGTCTCACCGAGCTGCCAGTCGGCCAGCTCGGCGTAGTCCCGGCGCTCGAATTCCTCGGGCGGGCTGAAGTCGTGCTCGGACTTGGACGCGTAGCCCACCTTGCCCCTGATCCGGGAGAGCCGGAACACCCGGACCGCCTCCCGTTCGTGGGCGTAGCCGATCAGGTAGAACTGCCCGCCGCGGAAGACCAGGTGGTAGGGGTCGACCTTGCGGGTGCCGAGCTCGTCGCGCTCCATCGTGTGGTACTCGAAGGTGACCGTCTTGTGCCTCGAGATCGCGGTCTCGATCCGGGCCAGCCGCTGGGTCAGGTCGCGCGACGAGGTCGAGGCGAATTTGGCCATCGAAACCGGAGTGTTGTCGGGGTCCGAAAGCGGGTTCGGGTGGCCCCAGGCGACCTGCTGGAGCGCCAGCCTCAGCGGTTCGGCATAGGCGAACTCGCCTTCACTCAGCAGGCTGAGCGAAGTCCTCAGGGCGGCCAGCTCGTCGTCGGTGAACTCGATCGCGGGCAGGTAGAAGTTCTCGGGGGGCAGCGAGTAGAGCTCGGCCTCGAAGAACCCCTCGCCCGGCCGGTCGACCTGGAGCTCGATTCCGAGGCTGTCGAGCTCGGCCCGGTCGGCGTAGAAACGCCGGGCGAACGCATCCTCGTTCATCACGCTGTAACCCTCTACCTCCCGCTTGATCTCCAGGGCCGAGACCGGCCTGCCCTGGGCCATCAGGAACGAGATCAGCGAGAGCTGGCGGATCAGCTTCTCAGTGTCTTTTGCCATCAGCGCTTGAGAATACCTTCGGCGGCTTCGCGGCTCTCCCGGGCGGGACCTGTTTTGCCGCATTTTGCGCTGTCTGGTTCGGCCTGGTTGAACTTCGTGACAGACCGCGGTGGCCCCGGCCGGGCCTCTCCCGAAACCGGAGCCGATCGGGCGCCGTCAGCGGCTCTCTTCCGGATAGTGCGGTACCACCCGATCGGCGTAGCGGCGGGTCCGCCGCAGGGCCTCGTCCTGGTCCATGTAGCAGACCAGGATCGAGTAGACCAGGTCCGGTCCGACCTCGGGCAGCCGGCCGGTCCGGCCGGCCACGATCTCGGCCCTGATCACCACGGCGGCGCCGCCGATCACCATCCCGGCCACCGAGGCCGGCACCTCGTCTCCGCCCGGGATGCGCCGGCGACCCCGGTCGACGAACGCCGAGAGCATCCGCACCGCGGAGCGGTACCGCGCCAGCGCCGAGTCGCCGGCCGAGAACATGTCGATGATGCACATCCGGGCGAAAGCGGGCTCGGCCGCGAAGAAGCCGAGGCAGGTCTCGACCCCGGCCTCGATCTGGTCGGGCCATTCCATCGAAGGATCGCGGCCGGCCCGGATCACCTCGGCCACGAAACGGCCCAGGATCGCGTCGTAGGTGGCGAGGAAACAGGCCTCCTTGTCGGGGAAAATCTCGTAGAAGGTCGAGCGCGACACCTTGGCCCGGGCGACGATGTCGGCGACGCTCACCTCGGCGTATCGCTTCTCGGCACAGGCCTCGGCCATCGAGTCGAGCAGGCGGTCGCGCTGGGAATTGACCACGAACTCCCGGGGCAGGTTGTGCCGGCCCGACGGGAGCCGGTTCGGGGCCCGGCTACTCACCGGCCTCCCGGGTCTCTTCCATCACCTTCAGCGCCGCTTCCCGGCCCAGGTACGGGGCGATCACCAGGTACATCACCTCCGGCAAGAGGTCGGGCAGGCCGGCCGCCCTGCCCTCGGATGCCTCGGCGAACATCAGCGCCGAGACACCACCGACGATCAGCCTGGGGACCTCGGCCGGTATCTGGTCCGGTCGGTCGGCCAGCCCGCGGCCGGCTTCGAGGAACGGGAAGAACGAGCCGACCGCCTGCTGATACCGGTCCCGGGCCCTGGCCCCGGCCCCGAACGCCTCGACGATCCCGGTCCGGACCGAGACCGGGTTGTCGGCCAGATACTGCAGCAGCCTCGCGAGCCCACCCCTGACCCGGTCGACCCAGGCGTCCGACCCGGCCGCCTCGACCCCTTCGGCCACGTGCTCGAGCATCCGGTCCATGACCGCGGTGTAGGCCGCGACGAAACAGTCCTCCTTGTCTGCGAACTGCTCGTAGAAGGTCGCACGGGATACTCCGGCCGACTGGATGACGTCGGCCACCGTGGCTTCGGTGTAGCCCTTCTCGGCGACCACCGCGATCATCGACTCGACCAGGCGGTCCCGCTGCGAACGGGCGACCGCCTCCCTGGGCAGCCCGTGCCGGCCGCTGGGGAGACGTCCCGGGTCGATCTCCGCCTGCTCCTGTGCCAGCCCCATCGAGGCGATCCTATCGCAGCACCTGTGGCGCGAAATCAGTCCGGATCGGTTGCTCCGGGCCCGAAATCACCCCGCCTCCGAGCCGCCTTGCCGCGGATCCGGAGCCGCCATATCCAGCGGCCCCGGCGGGCCGGCCGGGGCGACCGTGAACGGCGAGGCTAGACTGAGCGCCGTGAGCCCCCCGGCATCAGAGTTCCGGACCATCGGCATCATCGGCCTCGGCTACGTCGTTTTCCTGCTCGCCGCTCTGCCCGCCTGGGCCGGCCGCGAGGTAGTCGGGATCGACACCGACCCGAACAAGGTCGACGCGATCAACCGCTCGGTCAGCTACATCGAGGACGTGCCATCCGAGAGCCTCGAGGTGGTCGGTGAAAGGCTTTCGGCCGGCACCGGGTTCGAAGCGCTGGCCTCCTGCGACGCGGTGATCATCTGCGTGCCGACCCCGTTGACCGGCTCCCGGGAGCCGGACCTGAGCTACCTGCGCTCGGCCGCCCGCGAGCTGGCCGGGGTACTCGAAGACGGCCAGCTGGTGGTGCTCGAATCGACCACCTACCCCGGCACCACCCGCGACCTTCTGGCAGCCGAGCTCCAGGCCGGCGGGCGGGTCGTCGGCAGCGACTTTTACCTCGCCTTCTCGCCCGAGCGGATCGACCCCGGCCGGACCGACTACACGGTCAGGACCACGCCGAAGCTGGTCGGCGGCATGACCGCCGCCTGCACCGGGCGGGCGGCCTCGCTTTACGGGGTGATCTGCGACCGGGTGATCGAACTTTCCGGCCCGGAGGCGGCCGAGCTGGCCAAGCTGCTGGAGAACATCTTCCGCTCGGTTAACATCGCGCTGGTCAACGAGCTGGCCCAGCTCTGCCACCGGCTCGGCGTCGACGTCTGGGAGGTGATCGACGCGGCCTCGACCAAGCCGTTCGGCTTCATGCGGTTCGAACCGGGGCCGGGGATGGGCGGCCACTGCCTGCCGGTCGACCCGTTCTATCTCGCGTTCAAGGCCCGCGAGCACGATTTCTACCCCGAGTTCATCGAGCTGGCCGGCAAGATCAACCAGTCCCAGCCGCTGTTTTGCGTCTCGAGGATCGAGCGGGTGCTGAACGACAACGGGCTGCCGGTCAACGGCTCGAAGATCCTGGTCCTCGGGGTCAGCTACAAGGCCGGGGTCGGCGACACCCGGGAGTCGCCCTCTTTGAAGATCATCCGCCTCTTGGCCGAGCTCGGGGCGGACCTCACCTACCACGACCCGCACGTCCCCGAGCTCGAGGCGGCCGGCCTGACCAACTCGGCCGACCTCGGGGCGGCGCTCGAGGCGGCCGACCTGACCGTGATCGTGACCGCCCACCCCGAGGTCGACCTGGGCCGGGTCGTCGCGGGGAGCAGGCTGGTGCTCGACCTCCGCGGGGTGACCCGCGGGATCGAGGCCGAACACGTGACCAGGCTGTAGGTGGCCGTGGGGCTGCTCGGCCGACTGGCTCCGGCGAAGCCGACCCACTGGCAGATGTTCACCGCCGACCGGGTGAACGTCGGCCTCGCGTTCGGCACGGTGGCGATCGCGACCGCGGTGGTGGCCGGGCAGTACAGCCGGCTGCTCGGCCGCCGCTCCCACGAACGGGGCGAAGCGGAGCCACTGATCGACTCGGCCCCGGCGGCCGCGGCGGACGCGGTCGGGGTCGCGGTCGAGGGCTACATCGCCACGCCGCGCCGGGAGACCCTGCTGTTCAACCTGCTGTCCGGGTTCCTCGGCGCGTTTGCCGTGGTCCGGCTCTCGACCTGGGCGATCCGGGAAGGGCAAGGGCCGTTCCGCAACGTCAAGGTCGGCGACCGGCACATCCACCACTTCGTCCCCGGGATCCTGATCGCGTTCGGCTCCGGACTCGCCGCGCTGCTCACCCAGGGCGAGACCAGCGAAGACCGGATCGCGGTCGCGATGGGGATCGGGATCGGGCTCACCTTCGACGAGGCGGCGCTGCTGCTCGACATGAGGGACGTCTATTGGAGTCCGGAGGGGCTGCTCAGCGTGCAGGTGAGCCTGGCCACCGCCGCGACCCTGGGCGCCACCGTGCTCACCTTCCGGTTGCTCGGCCGGGGCGAGCGCCACCAGGAGGAGGCAGGCGAGATCCCCCCGGCCGGCTGAAAGATCGCGACCAGAAGCAGGTGGAGGCCGGGCGGCCCGGTATTCGGCTCGATGAACACCGGGGTACAGGCTTTGTGAACAGTGAGGTACAGGAACCTGCGACGAGCCTTGCGGTGCCGCCTCCGGGCGAGACGGTTGGGCGGGACTGCTCCGGGCAACCGGCCCCGGTCGGCCGGCCGGGACCGGCTTGGAGACCGCGATCTACGGCGGGAATGCCTTTGTCAGAGCGAAAAAAATGCCGGTGGGCGGATCAGCTCAAGGGAGAGTGAGCCGATCCGCCATATCACCGACAAAGCGTTGCTGAGGGTAGGGAGGGTCCCCAGTCAACGATGTAACTGCAGTCCCCACGTCCTGTGCAGGATCTGCAATACGGAGAGGTTACACGAATGACCGTGTTTATGTGACAGGTTTTGCCCATTCAGCGCGGCGCACACCGCGCGCATCGGCCCGCGGCGCGACGGCACGCGCCGGCCGAGGGGCTTCGACCGCGTCCCGTCAAAGACCTGCCCGGTGATCACACCCGGTCGGGTGGCATGGTCCAGACGACCTGCTCGCGACCGGGGCCGACCCCGACCAGGGCGATCGGCACGCCGACGAAATCAGCGATGAAGTTCAGGTACTCGCGTGCGGACGGCGGGAGATCGTCTGGCTCGCGGCAATCCGTGATCTCCTCACCGAAACCGGCCAGCTCCACGTACTCGGGGACCGCGTTGTGCAGGATCGACTGGTGGTACGGGAACTCGTTCAGCACCGCCCCCTCCTTCGAGCGGTACCGGACCGCCACCCTGATCGTTTCCAGACCGGCCAGCACGTCGAGCTTGGTCATCGCCAGCGCGGTCGCCCCGTTGAGGCGAACCGCGTAGCGGAGCGCGACCAGGTCGAGCCAGCCACAGCGACGTGGCCGCCCGGTGGTCGTCCCGAACTCGTGGCCACGCTCCGACATGTGGCGGCCGTCGTCATCGTCGAGCTCGGTCGGGAACGGGCCGGCGCCGACCCGGGTGGTGTAGGCCTTGACCACCCCCCAGACCTGCTCGATGTCGGACGGCCCGACCCCGGCCCCCACGCATGCGGCACCGGCGATCGGGTTCGAAGAGGTGACGAACGGATAGGTCCCGTGGTCGAGATCGAGCAGGGCGGCCTGGGCCCCCTCGAAGATCACCTTGTTGCCGGCGTCGAGTTCGCCCCAGCAGAGCCGGGCGGTGTCGGCTATGTAGGGCTCGAGCCGGTGCCCATAGCTGAGGTAGTCCTCGGTGATCGAGTGCAGGTCGAGCCGGTCGTCGAACGCAACCTCTCCGTCGCGCTCGCCTTCCCGCTTCAGTTTGCGCCGGCGCACGGCCAGCTCCCTCAGTGCCTGCTGCTTGTCGTCGAGCGCGGCCATGATCTTCTTGCGGAGGATCTTCTCGTCGAGCAGGTCCTGCACCCGGATCCCCAGCCTGAGCGCCTTGTCGGCGTACGAAGGCCCGATCCCGCGCCGGGTGGTGCCGATCGAGAGCTTGCCCAGCTTCAGCTCCCCGGCCGTGTCGAGCAGGATGTGGTACGGCATGATCAAGTGGGCGTTCGACGAGACCCGGAGGTTGGAAACCGAGATCCCGGCCTTCCTCAGCCCCTCGATCTCCTCCAGCAGGATCTTCGGGTCGACCACCACCCCGTTGCCGATCACGCAGTACTTGTCCTCGTGCAGGATGCCCGACGGGATCAGGTGGAACTTGAACTCCTCGCCGTCGCGTACGATCGTGTGACCGGCGTTGTTGCCGCCCTGGAAACGGACGATCGCGGAAGCGTCGCGGGCGAGCAGATCGGTGATCTTGCCTTTGCCCTCGTCGCCCCACTGAGTCCCGACTATGGCTATACCCGGCATCGAAGCAAGCAGTCTACGAATCGCTTCTGAGGCGCGGCTTCTGACGGGCGTCATCGCCCCACAGCGGCAGGGCCTCGCCACAGATCTCGATCAGCCGGGAGACGGTGCGCTGGCCGATCTGGAGCTCCAGCTCCTGCTGTGAGAGGTTGGTCGTCACCACGATCGGGCGCTGGCGCTCGTAGCGCTCGTTGATCAGCGCGTACAGCTGCTCCAGCACCCACTCGGTCTGCTTCTCGGCACCGAGGTCGTCGATGTGGAGCAGGTCGACCTCACACAGCCGCTCGAAGAATTCGGCGTACGACTCCTCGCCGAGCCCGGCGTCGAACGTGGCCCTGATCCGGGCCAGCAGCTTGGGCAGCGAATAGATCGCGACCGTATTGCCACGCCGGAGCACTTCCTTGGAGACCAGCATGGCAAGGGTCGTCTTGCCGGTCCCGGTGTCGCCCATCAGCCACAGCCCGTGTCCCTCGGCCAGGTTCCCGGGGGCCGAGTCGATCCAGTCGCGGACCGAGTTGACCACGACCGAGTCGATCTCGGTGACCGGGGGTCGGTCGAACGAGACTCCCCGGTAGCGCGGCGGGATGACCGAGTTGATCCCCGATGAGCGGGCCCGGCTCAACCGGGGCTCCAGGCAGTCGCACTTGTGGGCCAGGTTGTCGTCGCCGAGGATCCAGCCGGA
>JAGQUV010000061.1 GCA_020438295.1 Solirubrobacterales bacterium | reverse complement strand
CAGGTCCGCCGAGGAACCTGATCCGGATCCATACCCTCGCCACCAAGGCGGTCGCAGCGGGCACACGCGGCCCGCAGATCCTCGCCGCGATCAACAAGATCGAGACCGATTTCGGCCGGCTCAACCAGGTCACTTCGTATGCCGGGGCGATCGGATGGATGCAGTTCATGCCGGCGACCTGGGACTCGTACGGGATCGACGGCGACGGCGACGGCAAGGACGATCCGTACAACCCAAGGGACGCGATCCACTCGGCCGCCAACTACCTGAGCGCCGCCGGGGCGCCCGGCCAGTGGTACGACGCGATCTGGGCGTACAACCACGCCGACTGGTACGTCCAGGACGTGCTCGACAAGGCAGCCTGCTACGGCGCCCTGGAGGACACCACCGAGGTCGACGACACGATCGCGACCTACGTCTGCAAGCCGGACCAGGGCCGGGCCCGCGAGATCCCGAACTACTACATGCGGGGTTTCGAGGACGCCGCCTCCCGCTACGAGCTGGGCCGGCGCGGGGTCTGGGTACTGGCTGCGGTCGCCCGGATGGAGTCGGACTACGGACGGGGAATGAACCGCACCGAGCGGGCCGACACCGGGGTGATGGGAATGTCACGCGAAGAGTGGAAACGGTACGGGGTCGACGGCGACGGCGACGGCCTGGTCCGGCGCAGCCAGCCGTGGGACGCGATCGCCAGCTTCGCCCGCCTGCTCTGGTCGGAGCCGAGCATCGAGACCGGCCTTTTCGAGCACAACCACGCCGCCTGGTACGTGGAGGCGGCGATGGCCGACGCGAAGCTGATCGCCGGGGAGTGCGACACCTCGAAGGCGACCTGGAACATCGCCTATCCGGCGGCCGGCACCGCGGTCACCCAGATCAACTGGGGCAACCTGCAGATCCTCAATCCGTCCGCCAGGGCCGACATCCAGAACGGCCTGATCGATCCGAGGGTGATCAACCTGCTGGCCATCCTTACCCAGAACCACACCCTGCTGGTCTCGTCACTGCGCTCCGACCACGGCATGATGACCAGTTCCGGCAACGTCTCCAACCACTACTACGGTCGGGCGGTCGATATCGCCGCGGTCGACGGCGTCTCCTGCACCGACATGTCGCCCGAGGGCCCGTGCGCGACGGTCGGACGGCTGCTCACACTGCTGCCCGACGGGGCCAAGCCGGACGAGCTGATCTACGGCTTCGACCTCGACGGTGACGGCCCGGCCTTCGCCATGGCCGACCATCGCGACCACATCCACGCCGGCTTCGGTCCCTGATCGACAGCACCGGGCCCCGCGGACTCCCGGCCGGCTCCGGGTCGTCCCGGCAGGTCCGCGCCATGCCGGCAGGTCCGCGCCGACGCAGAGGGACCTGTGGCACCAGGGGAGACGCCGGGATAACCTCGGGTCGTGCACGGAGAGGGTAGAGAGGGCATGACGTCATCGTGAGCGAGCAGCACGGGACGTCGTATCCCCTGCCCGACGATCCTCTGCTCGCCGAGACCGCGCGGGCGCTGCGGGACACCGGCCACTGGGCCTGGATCGTCGATGATCAATGGCGGGTGGTCTACGTGACCGACGAGCTGCGACTCACGTTCGGCGGCGGCGAGCTGGCCGAGTTCTCGATCGGCACCCATTTCTTCGGGCCCGAATCGGCACGCACCAGTCGTGAGTTCCTGTTCGGCATGACCAGCGACCGACTGCTCCGGCAGTGGTTCGCCGGTCTCGGCGGGCTGGTGCTGTCCGACACCCCGGGCGGCCGCGACCGGTTGCGCGAGATCGTAGATCCCTCGCTTCGCGACCTGGTCGACGATCTCTCACCGGCCGATCCGGCGGCGCTGTCGTTCGTCGCCGGCGGCACCGCGCTGTTCGGGCTGACCAACGACATCCCGGCCCTCGCCTGGCGGATCCGCGACCGAGCCGGTCGCCTGATCGGGACCGCGATGGTCACCAAGCCGGCGCCCGGCATGCACATCCTCAGCATGGCCACCTCGATGGGCGACCTGCGGCATCTCGAGCGGATGCAGCGGGTCGGCCGGGTCGGACGGAGGCCCGCGGCGATCCTGTTCGCCGACCTCGAGGGGTCGTCTCCGCTGTCGAAGCGGCTGTCGACCGCCAACTACTTCAGGCTGGGCCGCCGGCTGGTGGTCGCCGCCGATCAATGCGTGATCGACGCCGGCGGGCTGGTCGGCCGCCACGTCGGCGACGGCGTCGCCGCCTTCTTCCTCGCCGAGTTCTCCGGGTCGGAATCGGCCGCCGCCCGGGACTGCATCACCGCTGCCCGCGCGCTGCGGGACGCGGTCACCGAGGTCGCGAGCCGGAGCGATCTCGAGCCGGACGACGTGGTCCTGCGGTTCGGCCTGCATTGGGGGTCGACCCTCTACGTCGGCGGCATCTCGACCGGCGGCCGCTGGGAGGTGACCGCGCTAGGCGACGAAGTCAACGAGGCCGCCCGGATCGAAGCCTGTGCCGGCGGCGGCCGCACACTGGCGTCGAAAGACCTGGTCGAGCGGCTGGAGCCCGACGACGCGGCCGCGCTGTCGCTCGACCCCGATTCGGTCACCTACACCCGGCTCGGCGAACTCGACACGACCACCGAAAAGGCACGACGCGACGCTCCGTCGATCGCGGTCTGCGACGTCTAGCCGGCCAGCGCCGCTTTCCTCCGCGCGGACTTGTCCTGCAGGCGGCGGCAGGCCTCGAGCGCGTCCCAGCCCTCGCCTCCCGCGGTCAGCGCCTCGGGGTCGCCGAATACCGCTCCGTCGGCGACCTCCCTTCTCAGATTCCGGCCGAGCACCGCGGACGCCGACGCGATTCCGCCGTTCATCACCCCGACGATGCCGTGACCGCTGCGGGTGCTGGCCCCGCTCAGGTAGAGGCCGTCGATCTCGGTCCTGAAGTCGGGCCGGAGCGGGCCGAACTGGTCGGTCGCCGGTTCGATCCCGTAGCTGGACCCGGCGCTCGAACCCGTGTACCGGGTCACGGTCATCGGCGTCGCAGCCTCCTTCCAGACGATGTGCGAGCGCAGCTCGCCCAGCACCTTCTCGGCTCCGTCGATCAACAGTTCGGTGATGTTGTCCTTGGCCGCCCGGTAGCCCTGTTGACGGCTGTACTTGCCGGCCTTTTCTTCGTCCTCGACCCCCCACGCCTCGAGTGAAGGGGTGGTCCAGGTCATCAGTTCGACCGTCGAGCAACCGGGCGGGGTGTGCCCGGTCCACTCCGGGTCCTTGACTGTGGCCGAGGTGATGTAAACCGGCGGGTCGGGGTCGAATTCGCCGGCCGCCACGTACTCGTACGAGACCTCGTCGTCATAGCGCGAGTGGATCCAGTAGTTGGTGTTCGGCATGCGCTCGTTGAGGTCGAAATCGAGGCCGAGGTAGACGCAGACCAGCGGGGTGGCCATGCGGTAGCCATCGACGATCTCGGCCAAGCCGTCCGGCAGCACCGCGGAGTCGAGCAGGTCCAGGAAGGTGCGTTTGAGGTCGGCGGTCGAGACCACGACCGGCGCGCTGATCCGTTCGTCGCCTTCCACGGTGACCCCGGTCACGGCGCCGTCCTCGACGTCGATCGAGGTGACCTCGGCGTGGGTCCGGACCCGGCCGCCGTTGGTGTGGATCACGTCGATCAGGTGGGCGGCCAGGACCTGTCCCCCGCCGCGCACGTAGAACGCCCCTTCCTGCATGTAGTGGTCGACCAGGCCGGCGTGCATGGTGACCGGGGTCCGCGACGGAGGCGTCGCGTAGTCACCGGCGTGGCCGGCCAGCACCGCCCGCGATTTGGCCGAAAGGCCGCATTCGTCGAACAGTTCGGCCAGCGACCGCATGCCCCACTGGACCACGGTGGGTGCCTTGGCCAGGTACTGCTCGAGATCGGAGTCCTTGTTCGGGATCCCGGCGGTCCGCAGCTCGTTCATCACCTGTTCGAAGACCTTCATGCACTTCCTGAGGCCCTCGGCCTCGTCGGGGAAGGTCTCGACCAGCCGCTCGGTGTAGGCGTCCCACCCCTTCGGCACCCGGAACTCGAAGTCGGGGAAGACGAAGGTGTCGAAGCCGTCGGGATCCATCTCGACGAACTCGATCCGGTCGAGCAGGCCGAGCCCCTTGAGCACCTGGGCGATGTCGCCGGTCTTGACCCCACCGATGTAGTGCAGCCCGACGTCGAACTGCCACTCCCGCTTGCGGCGGAAGGTCTGGCTGCAACCGCCGGCCACGTCGTAGCTCTCGAGGACCAGGACCTTCCTGCCGTTCGCGGCCAGATAGGCGGCGGTGGTCAATCCACTGAGGCCGGAGCCGACGACGATCACGTCCCAGGGCCCGGTCGCGGGCGGTTTCCCGACGGCATCACTTCCGTTACGTATACTCATGCGCGTGACTATACAACTAATTGACTATGTGGGTCAACGTCCGATCCGGGTTCCGGCAGGAGGGCGGCCGGCTTGGCACTGAGGCACGCCATCCTCGCGGCGCTCCGCGAAGAAGAGGCCTCCGGCTACGAGCTCTCGAAGCGGTTCGACGTGTCGGTGGCCAACTTCTGGCCGGCCACGCCCCAGCAGATCTATCGCGAGCTGGACCGCCTGGAGGCCGACGGCCTGCTCGACGCGAAACTGGTCGAGCAGGACCGCCGACCGAACAAGCGCGTGTTCAGCCCGACCGCGGCCGGAGAGGAGGAGCTGGGACGATTCATCGAGGTCCCGTCCCGCCCGACCGCGATCAGGGACGACCTGCTGGTCAAGGTGGTCGCTCTCGACGACGACAACGCCGAAGCCGTGACCGCGGCGATCGAGGACCGCCTGGAGCAGTCCAAGGCGAAGCTCGGGCTCTACCAGCGGATCCGGGCGGCGATGCTCGGTGACCTCGACGAGGACGAATACCTGGCCACCGGACAGCAGCTCGGCAACTACCTGGCGCTGCGGCGGGGCATCTCGTTCGAACGGGACAATCAGGCCTGGTGCCGGTCATCGCTGAAGGCGATCGCCGGGCGCCGAACCGGCATTCCGGGCTGAGTCCGGCTGCCATATGCTGGGGGAAACCGGGAACCCCAAGAGAGGACAAACCGTGCCGACTTACGTGATGCTGACCAACCTGACTTCAGAGGGTGTCAACACTCTCAAGAACAACCCGGGCCGGGTCAACGAGGTGAACCATGAGGTGGAGGCCCTCGGGGCCAAGGTCGTCGCCCAGTACACGACCCTCGGTCAGTTCGACTTCGTGACGGTGGTCGAAGCGCCGTCGGAAGAGGTGATGGCCAAGGTATCGATAGAGCTGGGCTCCCGCGGCACGATGACCAGCCAGACCCTCACCGCGCTCTCGGCCGAACGGCTGGCCGAAGTCCTCTGAGCGCGGCGGACCGGCCGGTCACGGGCGACCGCGTGAGGATCCTCGTCCTCGGGGGCGGCGGGCGCGAGCACGCGATCGTCAAGGCCCTCGCCCGCTCACCCCGGCGTCCCGAGCTGTTCTGTGCCCCGGGCAACCCCGGGATCGCACTCGAGGCGGCCTGCCTTCCCGAGACCGACCCGACCGATGTACCGGCGGTGGTCCGGGCTGCCGCCGACCACGCGATCGACCTGGTCGTGGTCGGGCCGGAGGCACCGCTGGTGGCCGGGGTGGTCGACGCGCTCGAAGCGGCCGGCATCCCGGCCTTCGGGCCGACCCGGGACGCGGCGCGCCTGGAAGGCTCGAAGACATTCGCCAAACAGGCGATGGACGAGGTCGGCATCCCGACCGGCTCGTTCGCGGTACTACGCGACCGTGACGAGGCGCTGAGAGAGATCGCCTCCGCCTCGTTCCCGGTGGTGCTGAAGGCCGACGGCCTGGCCGCCGGCAAGGGCGTCCTGATCTGCCCGACCGAGGCCGAGGCTCGCGAAGCGGTCGAGGTCTTCTTCACCGAGCGCCGCTTCGGCGAGACCGAGGTCGTCCTCGAAGAGTTCCTCGAAGGCGAAGAGCTGTCGCTGCTGGCGCTCTGCGACGGCGAGGTGGCGATACCGCTCGCCCCGGCTCAGGACTACAAACGGATCGGCGACGGCGACACCGGCCCCAACACCGGGGGCATGGGCAGCTACTCGCCGGTCCCCACGGTCGGCGACGCCGACCTGGCCGAGCTCAGCGCGACCGTCCACCAGCCGATCGTCGACCTGATGGCCCGTCGCGGCCATCCCTTCCACGGCGTGCTGTACGCCGGTCTGATGATGACCGCTTCCGGACCGAAGGTGCTCGAGTACAACACGCGGTTCGGAGACCCCGAGACTCAGGCCGTGCTGCCGCGGCTGCGATCCGACCTGGTCGACCTGCTCAGCGCGGCCTGCCGGCCCGGCGGCCTGGCCGCCCTGCGCGAAGCCGATCCGGCGGGCCGGGCGGTCGAGTTCAGCCCAGAGTGGGCGGTCACCGTGGTCCTCGCCTCGGCCGGATACCCGGCCTCGTCGTCGAAAGGCGACCTGATCGAAGGGCTCCGGGACGCAGCCGACTCGGCCGAAGTCGTCCATGCCGGAACCGCCGAGCGGGACGGTGAGATCTACACCGCCGGCGGCCGGGTGCTCAACCTGACCGGTCTGGGGCCCGATGCAGCAGCGGCGCGTCAACGGGCTTACGATGCGGCTGAAGCGATTCGGTTCGACGGCAAACAGATGCGCAGCGATATCGCCGAACGGGCGGTCCGGCGCAGTGAATGAGAACGGATGACGATGAGCGAGAACCCCCAGTCACAGGAAGCCGAACCCCTGGCATCGGTCGAGGAACTGTTCGAGGAGATCGAGGTAGAGCAGCCTCTGGTCGGGATCATCATGGGGTCGAAGAACGACAAGCCGAAGATGCAGCCGGCCGGTACGGCGCTGGAGCAAGCCGGGATCCAGTACGAAGTCCGGGTGATGTCGGCCCATCGCGATCCCGAGCTGGTCACCGACTACTGCACCAATGCCCGCATGAGGGGCCTCAAGGTGATCATCGCCGGCGCCGGGATGTCGGCCGCGCTGCCGGGCGTGGCCGCCGCCCATACGGACCTGCCGGTGATCGGCGTGCCGATCCTCGGCAAGTCACTGGGCGGACTCGACGCCCTGCTCTCGGCCGTCCAAATGCCTCCGGGCATCCCGGTCGCCTGCGTCGCGATCGACGGCGCCAAGAACGCGGGGGTACTGGCCGCCCGCATGCTGAGCATCTAGATGATCGAGCGTTACACCCGGCCCGAGATCGGCGCCGTCTGGACTCCGCAGGCGAAGATGGACGCCTGGCTGGAGGTCGAGCTGGCCGCGACCGATGCCTGGGCGGCCGAGGGCGTGGTCCCGGCCGAGGCGGCCGCCGCCTGCCGCGAGCAGGCGGCGTTCACGGTGGACGAAGTCGAGGCCCGCGAACGGGTCACCAACCACGACGTGGCCGCGTTCATCGACGTGGTCGCCGGCTCGATCGGCGAGCAGGGCCGGTGGATCCACTACGGCCTGACCTCATCCGACGTACTGGACACCGCCCTGGCGACCCAGCTGACCGCGGCCGGCGAGATCCTGGTCGACGGGGCGCGGGCCTGGCGCGACGCCCTGGTGGCCCGAGCCTTCGAGTTCCGCGACACGCTCTGCATCGGCAGGACCCACGGGGTCCACGCCGAGCCGACCACTTTCGGACTGCGCCTGGCCGGCTTCGCGTTCGAGGCCGACCGCAACCTGAAGCGGCTCGAGTCGGCGAGCGCCCAGTGCGCGCGGGGTAAGCTGTCCGGGGCGGTCGGAACCTACGCCTCGGTCCCCCCTTCGGTCGAGCGACGGGTGATGGAGGCGCTCGGGCTCCGGCGGGAGGAGATCGCGACCCAGGTCGTCCCCAGGGACCGCCACGCCGAGCTGCTCAGCGCGATCGCGCTGGCCGGGGCCGGCATCGAGCGGTTCGCCACCGAGATCAGGCACCTCCAGCGGACCGAAGTCCGCGAGGCCGAAGAACCGTTCGCCGCCGGCCAGCAGAAGGGATCGTCGGCGATGCCGCACAAGCGCAATCCGATCCGCACCGAACGGTTGACCGGGCTGGCCCGGCTGCTGCGCGGTTACGCCCAGACCGGCCTGGAGAACGTCGCGCTCTGGCACGAGCGGGACATCTCGCACTCCGGGGCCGAACGGGTGATCCTGCCCGACGCGACGATCACGCTCGACTACATGCAACACCTGGCGACCGAGGTCGCCTCAGGACTGGTCGTGCACACCGACCGGCTGGCGGCCAACCTCGACCAGACCCACGGTGCACTGTTCAGCCAGCGGGCGCTGACCGCGCTGGTCGAGTCGGGCATGACCCGCGACGACGCATATCGTACGGTGCAACAGGCCGCCCACGAGGCTTTCGACAGCGGTACCCACTTCCGCGATCTGATCGGCACCGCTGCTCCGGACCTCGACCTCGACCTGATCTTCGACTACGACGCCTACCTGACCCACCTCCCGGAGGTGTTCGAGCGGCTCGAAGAACTGACCGGGTAGGCTCGGACAGTGATCCTCTATACCTGCGAGCAGAAGAAGAGCACCCCGAGGTTCCATCCGTGCGGCAAGGCGGCCAAGGCGCTGGACGAAGCCGGATACGAGTACGAGATCAGGACTGTAAGGGGTTACCGGATGATGCCCTGGACCTGGCTGCACCGCTCCCGCGACCGGGCCGAGATCAAGGAACTGAGCGGCCAGGAAAACGTGCCGGTGCTGGTGCTCGACGACGGAGAGGTGATCTCCGGCTCGGGCACGATCGCCGACTGGGCCGGGGCGAACCCGGCCTCTTCCTGACCGTCCGGCGCCGATCGCCGCCGGGGCGGTCCGGCCCGCCGGCCGCGAACCGGTGCTACCCCGGGTAGGTGGCCTGGCGGGCGCCCTTGATCTGGACGATCTCCCCGCCGAAACCGACCGCAAAGAGCCGGGCCGAGCGGAACCGCTTCTTGCTGCGGCCGAAGTTGACGGCGGAAGGCCGGTCGATGCCGGAGGCCAGCACGCAGATCTGCCGGTTCGAGTCGATCTTCCAGATCTGGCCGGCGCCCCAGGCGGCCGCGTACAGGCTGCCCTTGTTGTCGCGGGTCAGGCCATCGAGGATGACGTTGGACGGGACCAGGCCCTCGGCGCTGGCCCAGGTCGTCACGTTGGTCGGGTCGGCAATCTCGATCCGGCTGATGGTCGACGGCGTGACGAAGGTCTGGTTGGCGAAGATGTACTTGCCACCGCGGCTGATCGCCATGCCGTTGGCGCTGTCCACGGTCGCCCAGCCGTTTTTGGTCACGCCCCGGGACGAGATCCGGTCGAGCTTCATCCCGAAATCGTTGGACGCGTAGACCGCGCCGTTGGCGGCCCGGACGACGCCGTTCGCCATGCCGAGGTGATCGGACACCACCGAGTAGTTCCCGTTGCGCAGGTTGACCTTCAGCAACCGGGCCATCGGAGTCTCGTCGCCGACCGATCCGTTGGCCAGGTTGTTGCCGTTGCCCCACAGCAGCCGATGGCCGTCCCAGGCCAGCCCCCCGGCACCGGGCTCGCTGGTCGCAACGGTCTGCGGGTCGTTCCCGGGCCTGCCGTAGCGGAGCAAGGCGCTGTTCTCTTGCCCGTCCGGCCTCGACGAGACGAACAGACGCCCGGAATTACCGGCGATGAGTGCCTCGAGCGTCCCCTGATCCTGGTAGATCGTCATCTGGCTGTATGTGCCGTCGCAGGCCGGGACTTCGGCCGAGGCCGACCCGGCGCCGAACCCGGCGACCAAGGCCATCAACAAAGGAAGTGAAACCAGTATCCGGCGCACCTCGGTAAGCGTACCCGAACCCCGCCCGACGGCACCGGCCGCGGTCACGCGGTCGTCCGGATCGAGCAGCTAGCATCGGCCCCACCATGGACTACTCGATCGAAGACCTCAACCTCCATTCGTCCGGCAAGGTCCGGGAGATCTACGAGATAGACGACGACCTGCTTCTGGTCGCCTCCGACCGGATCTCGATCTACGACGTGATCATGCCGACCGAGATCCCGGGCAAGGGCGAGGTCCTCACCCGGATGTCCAACTTCTGGTTCGACACCACCGGCCAGATCGTGCCCAACCACTTCCTGTCCAGCGACGTGCCGGATGAGGTGGCCGGCCGCGCGGTGCGGGTGCGCAAGCTGAAGATGTACCCGATCGAGTGCGTGGTAAGGGGCTACCTCTCGGGATCGGGCTGGAAGGAGTACCGCGAAACCGGCTCGGTCTGCGGGGTCGGGCTGCCGGAAGGCCTGACCGAGTCCGACCGGTTGCCTCGGCCGATCTTCACCCCCGCGACGAAGGCAGAGCTCGGCGACCACGACGAGAACATCGACTTCGAGCGCGCGGTCGAGCTGATCGGCGACCGTGACCTGATGGAGGAACTGAGAAGGGTCTCGATCGAGCTCTACGAGCACGGCGCAAACCACGCGGCCGAGCGGGGGATCATCCTGGCCGACACCAAGTTCGAGTTCGGACGCGACGCCACGGGCGGCATCGTGCTGGGCGACGAGGTCATGACGCCCGACAGTTCACGGTTCTGGCCGGCCGATGAATGGGTGCCCGGACGCCCGCAGCCGTCGTTCGACAAGCAGTTCGTGCGTGACTGGCTCGATCAGCGCGGATGGGACCATTCGCCCCCCGGTCCGGAGCTGCCGGCGGAGGTGGTGGCCGGCACCCGCGATCGGTACAACGAGGCACACGCGCGCATCACCGGGGCCACCCCGGCCACCGATTCCCGGAACCCACAACCCAGGTGACGAAATGACTCGCA
>JAGQUV010000060.1 GCA_020438295.1 Solirubrobacterales bacterium | reverse complement strand
CCCGGCCCAACCACACCGCCCCCTGGATCCCCAGAGACCGCGTACCGCTGGCCCACACCAGCCGCTTCATCCTCATCGCCACCTCGCGCAAGCTGCTCCGGGTCTACCACAAAGGACACGTGATCGTCCGGCACCGGGTCGTGGTGGGGGCGCCCAAGACGCCCACGCCGACCGGCCTGTTCGCGCTCTGGGACCGGGCAAAGCAGGCCAATCCCAACGGTTTCGTCGGGACCTGGACCTTGCCGCTTACGGCCCACTCGAACAAGCTGAAAAGCTATGACGGCGGGCCCGGGCTGGTCGCCTTCCACGGACGGGGCGGGGCCAGCCTCAAAGACCCGCTCGGCTCGGCCCGCTCGCACGGCTGCGTGAGGATGAACAACTCCCGCATCGGCTGGATGGCCCGACAGATGATGGGTACCGCGGTCAAGATCAGGCGGTAGGGCCCTAAACCGGCGGCGGATTCCCAGGCCGGGGGCTGCGTCTGACCGCATCGGCTATGGTTGACAGCGCAGTTTCGCTGGCAGAGCGCTCCGCTGCGGGGACTAACATTCGGTGAGCAGATCCCGATTCCAGAGTTGCAGCGGAAAGTACGAACAAAAGGTTTCGAATGAACGCTGGATCAGACAATGCCGTGGTTTTTCCCGGCGGGCGGCGGCAGGCCCTGCCCGTCCGATTGGCGATCTTCTCGGCGGTCGCGGTCGCCGCGGGGCTGCTGCTCTCCCTTTGCGTGGCCGGACAGGCCTCCGCCCAAGCGGTTGACGGTTTGGACCAGGGCACCGAGATCTCGTCGCATCCGAAGAAGAAGATCCACGGGCCTTCGCGCAAGGGCGGTACCTACGTCGCCAGGCTGCTGATCGGCACCGCGGTCCGCCGGCGGCCGGGGCGCGGCAAGAATGTCTGGTTCGCCCGAACCCACACCAAGTGGTCGGGAGCCGGCCAGCGATTGATGGTGCTCGATTCCCGCCGGGCCCGCGGCGAGACCTGGCTCAAGGTCCGGTTGCCGATCCGGCCGAACAATGCCGCCGGCTGGATCCCCAGGGACCGCGTACAGCTGGCCCACAGCAGGCGCTTCATCCTGGTCGACACCTCGCGTCGGCTGCTCCGGGTCTACCGCAACGGTCGGGTGGTGACCAGGCACAAGGTTGTGGTGGGCGCTCCGTCGACGCCAACCCCGGTCGGGCTGTTCGCTCTGCATGACCGGGTGAAGCAGGCGAATCCCAACGACTTCGTAGGCAGCTGGATACTCACTCTCACCGCGCATTCCAGGCAGCTTCGCCGATTCGATGGCGGGGACGGACTGGTCGCTTTCCATGGACGGGGCGGGGCCAGCTTTCTGGATCCGCTGGGAAGCGCCCGCTCGCACGGCTGCATCCGGATGAACAACTCCCGGATCGCTTCCCTGGCGAAGGCGATGATGGGCACCGCGGTCAGGGTCCAGCGGTAAGCGGTCAGACCGCGATCCGCAGGGTCGCGCGCCATTCCGGGCCGCCCGTCCTGCCAGTAAGAAGTTGGCCTACGGGCCCGGCGCTACGAGCTAAATCACGCCTTTGGACTCGTCGCCGATACCCAACCCGCGGCTTACGCTGATTCGCGGTACGCCGGCGAACAGAGGGACCATGGTCTCGTTGAGCTCCTGGAGGTGTGGTTGCTTGAGATGGCCCTCGTAGGCTTCCCTCGACTCCCACTCCTCGATGATCAGCAGGACGTCCGGATCGTCGACGTCGCGATGCACGGCGAACTTGATGCATCCCGGCTCCTGTTGGGAAAGCTCCGCCGCCGGAGTGAGCGCATCTATCGCCGCCTCCGTCTCCCCCTTTGCGAACAGCATGTGAACGACTACGAGCACCTGATCCATGCGCACATCCTACAGCGACCGTGCGGGGGAATGTGCCGAATTGTCCGATCGGAAACGGGGTTCCCGCCCGACCGGCGCCACGGTCCGGCGGCCTGGAGCCGGGGGCGTTCGCCTGGCCGAGTCGACGCCGGGCAGGATCGTGAGCAGACTGCCGCTCAGACCGGGAAGCCGTGCTCGACCGTCTCGATCGCCCAGTCTGCCCCGGCCCTGCGCAGCTCCCCGACCGGGAAGTGACCGGTGGCGACTCCGATCACGCGGATCCCGGTCGCGTGTCCGGCTTCGACGTCCCTGGGGGTATCGCCGATCGAGACGAAGTCGCCGGCCGAGAGCCGGCCGCCGGACTGCTCGATCCCCCGCTCCAGGGCTTTGCGGGTGAGCCCGGAGCGGAGGTTCGAGTCCGAGCCGAACCCGCCGAAGGTGAAGAACCGGTTGAGGTCGCCCCGGTCGAGCTTGATCCGGGCGGCCGGCTCGATGTTGCCGGTGGTCAGTCCGAGCAGCAGGCCGGCTTCGCTGAGCCGCTCGAGCAGCGGGGTTACACCGGGGGCCAGCCGGTAGTGCTCCGATTCGGCTACCGCGGCCGGCAGGTTCTCCAGGTACAGATCGGTCAGCTTCTCGATCTCCGCCGGTTTCGGCTTTCGCCTGACCACGGAGGCGAACGCGGTCGACGCCACGTCCGAATCGGGCATGCCGGACTCGGTCACCGCCTCGATGTCGACCGGGGTTCCGTACAGCTCGACGAACGCCTTGCTCCAGGCGGCCGCGCCGGCGCCGCCGGTGGTCAGCAGCGTGCCGTCGACGTCGAACAGGATCGCCCGGATCCCCGGGTCACCGGGCAGCGGAGGCCCCCTGGCTCAATTCCGTCCCTGAGCTTTGCGGTAGCGCCGGATCAGGTTGCTGGTCGAGCTGTCGTGGTCGAGCTCGGGGGAGGCTTCGGCGGTTAGCTCGGGAATGATCTTCTGGGCCAGCGCCTTGCCCAGCTCGACTCCCCACTGGTCGAACGAGTCGATCCCCCAGATCGCGCCCTGGGTGAAGACCGAGTGCTCGTACAGCGCGACCAGGGCGCCGAGCGAGTGGGGGGTGAGCCGGTCGACCATGATGGTCGAGGTGGGGCGGTTGCCGGGGAAGGTGCGGTGCGGGATCAACGCGGCGTCGACGCCCTCGGCCTCGAGCTGCTCAACGGTCTTGCCGAAAGCGAGCGCCTCGGTCTGGGCGAACACGTTCGAGACCAGCAGGTCCTGATGTTCGCCCAGCGGGTTCAGCGCGTGGTTGAAACCGATGAAGTCGCAGGGGATCATCTCGGTGCCCTGGTGGAGCAGCTGGTAGAACGAGTGCTGCCCGTTGGTCCCGGGCTCGCCCCAGAACACCGCTCCGGTATCGGTCGATACCGGCTGACCGGCGAGGGTCACCCTCTTGCCGTTCGACTCCATGGTCAGCTGCTGGAGGTAGGCGGGGAAGCGATGCAGGTACTCGCTGTAGGGCAGCACGGCCTGGGTCTGACTGCCGAAGAAGTTGCGATACCAGACCGCGAGCAGGCCGTGGATGACCGGCAGGTTCTGCTCGAGCCCGGTCTCGAGGAAGTGCCGGTCCATCTCGTGGAACCCGGCCAGCATGTCATCGAAGCGGTCGGGGCCGATCGCCAGCATGGTCGAGAGGCCGATCGCCGAGTCCATCGAGTAACGGCCGCCGACCCACTCCCAGAACCCGAACATGTTGTCGGTGTCGATCCCGAATTCGGCCACGCCTTCGGCGTTGGTCGAGACCGCGACGAAATGACGGGCGACCGCGGCCCGGTCGCCGCCCAACCCGTCGAGCAGCCAATCGCGGGCCGTATGCGCGTTGGTCATCGTCTCCAGCGTGGTGAAGGTCTTCGAGCTGACGATGAACAGGGTCTCGGCCGGATCGAGGTCCCGGGTCGCCTCGAAGAAGTCGGTGCCGTCGACGTTGGAGACGAATCGGAACTCCATGTCCCGTTTCGAGTAGTCCTTCAGCGCCTCATAGGCCATCACCGGCCCCAGGTCGGACCCGCCGATGCCGACGTTGATCACGTTCCTGATCGGCATTCCGGTGTGGCCGAGCCAGCTGCCGGAGCGGACCTGCTCGCAGAACGCGGCCATCCGGGTCAGCACCTCGTGCACTTCCCTGACCACGTCGACGCCGTCGACCACGAGCGAGCGGTGGCGCGGCATGCG
This sequence comes from Solirubrobacterales bacterium, assembly GCA_020438295.1. Lineage (GTDB taxonomy): Bacteria > Actinomycetota > Thermoleophilia > Solirubrobacterales > 70-9 > 67-14. The sequence continues at coordinate 6,693 of JAGQUV010000060.1, read as the reverse complement.
CAGGGCCACGTGCAGGACCGAGCGGTTCTCCGACACGTTGATCCGCTCACCGCGGAACATAGCGTCCCGGTGGCCCGGCATGCCGGTCTGTTCGGCCAGCTCGGCCAGGTGGGCGACCGTGGACGAGTCGAGCCGGTGCTTCGAGTAGTCGAGATAGAGGCCGGCACCCTCGGCCACCATCGACTCACCCCTTGCCGGGTCCTCGTCGAACAGCTGTCTAAGGTGGATCTCGCCGACCCCCCTGCGGTCGTCCTCGAGCTTCTTCCAGGCGGGGGTATCTCCTGGTGCGGTCAAGGTCAGCTCCGTCGGGACACCTGTTCGCGGGCGGCGTCTACCACCCTGTCGTGCGTGAAGCCGAAGTACTCCTGCAGGTCCTTGAACGGGGCCGAGGCGCCGAACGTGGTCATGCCGATGATCGTGCCGTCATCGCCGGCGTAGCGCTCCCAGCCGAGCGTCGCGGCCTGCTCGACCACCACCCGGGAGGTGACGGCCGGGGGCAGGACCTGGTCGCGGTAGGCCCGGTCCTGCTTCTCGAAGATGTGCCACGAGGGCAGGCTGACCACCCTCGACCTGGTGCCTTCCGCGGTCAGGGTCTCGTGGGCATCGACCGCGATATGGACCTCGCTGCCGGTGGCGATCAGGATCACCTCGGGCTCACCATCGCAGTCGGCGAGCACGTAGCCGCCGCGGGCCAGACCGGATGCCGGGGCGTACCTGTCCCGGTCCAGGACCGGGATCGCCTGTCGGGTCAGGATCAGTGCGGTCGGCTCGTCCTTCTTGGCCATGATCACCCGCCAGGCCTCGGCGACCTCGTTTGCGTCAGCCGGTCTGAGCACGTCGAGGTCGGGGATCGCCCTGAGCGAGGCCAGCTGTTCCACCGGCTGGTGGGTCGGTCCGTCCTCGCCGAGTCCGATCGAGTCGTGGGTCAGCCAGTGGACCACCGGCAGCGCCATCAGGGCCGACAGGCGGATTGCCGGGCGGGCGTAGTCGGTGAAGATCAGGTAGGTCGACCAGACCGGTCGTATCCCGCCCAGCGCCGATCCGTTGGACTGGGCGGCCGACTCATGCTCGCGAACCCCCAGGTGGAGTTCGTGGCCGGCCCGGTTGCCGGGCGTGAACGTGCCCTCGAGGTCGGTGTCGAGGCCGCTGGCGGCCGAGCCGGTGAGGTCGGCCGAGCCGCTGATCAGCCACGGGACCTTCGGGGCGATCGTACCGAGGACCTTCTGGGAAGCCTTCCGGGTGGCAACCGCTTCGCCCGCCTCGAAGGTGGGTATGTCGGCGTCCCAGCCGTCCGGGAGCTCCCCGTCCCGGATCATCCCTATTGCGTCCCGGGTCTCGGTCGCGGCCGCCTGCAGTCGCTCGTTCCAGGCCCGGTTGAGCTCGGCTCCGCGGGCGCCGACCCCTTCGGCGAAATCCTCGCGGACCCCGTCGGGCACCAGGAAGCTGGAGTCCTCGGGCCAGCCGTAGGCCGCCTTGGTCAGCCTGGTCTCCTCGGCGCCGAGCGGCGACCCGTGCACGGCCGCGGTATCGACCTTGTTCGGCGACCCGTAGCCGATGTGGCTGTGCACGATGATCATCGTGGGACGGCCGGTCTCGGCCTTGAATTTCTCGACCGCGGCCCCGATCTCGTCCAGGTCGTTGGCGTCGTCGACCCGGTGTACGGCCCACTGGTCCGCCCTGAAGCGGGCCTCGACGTCTTCGGTGAAGGTCAGGTCGGTGCTGCCGTCGATCGAGATGCGGTTGGAGTCGTAGATCCAGCAGAGGTTCTCGAGCTTCTGGTGGCCGGCCAGCGAGGCCGCCTCCTGGGATACCCCTTCCATCATGTCGCCGTCACCGCAGATTGCGTAGACGTCGTAGTCGAACAGTTCCCGGCCGAACGTGGCGCGCTTGAACAGGCCGGCTATGGCCATGCCCACCGACGTGGCAACCCCCTGGCCGAGCGGGCCGGTGGTGGTCTCCACCCCTGTGGTCAGGTGCGATTCGGGATGGCCCGGGGTAGTGGAGCCGAGCTGGCGGAAGCGCTGTATGTCTTCCATGGTGACCGCCAGCCGGTCGGCGACGGTTCCGTCCGGTTCGACCTTTCTGACCCCGGCGAGGTAGAGCAGTGAATAGATCAGCATCGAAGCGTGACCGATCGAAAGCACGAACCGGTCGCGGTTGGGCCAGTGTGGGTCGAGCGGGTCGTAGCGGAGGTAGTCCTGCCAGAGCTTGTAAGCGAACGGGGCCATGCCCATGACCGCGCCGGGATGGCCGGAGTTGGCCTTTTCGATCGCGTCGATCGAAAGGGTCCGGATCGTGTTGATGCTCAGTTGTTCAGGGCTCTGGGATTCGAGGGTGGCGGTCACGCGCGTGATCCTAGATCATCGGGGGACCTGAGTCGCGTCGTTGTGTCCGGGTCGGGGCGAATGGTCGGAAACCGGCCTCAGTAGGTGCTGCTGGGCTCGCCGAGTCCGTGTGATCCCGATGCGCCGAGCGAGGTCGCACGGTCGACCTCGGTGACCACGCCCTGTGGATCGGCCACACCGTTGAATACGAACTGGTTCTCGGAGTCGGACGAGGCGGTGTCGAAGTCGACGTCGCCGACCCGGAGCGCCCGCTGGAAGACGGTCTGGGAGTAGCTGACGTTCTGGACCCGCTCGAGCCGGGTCTCCTGGATGTCGCGGGCGAAGATGCCGCGCTTGATGTTGAGTCGCCGGTTGGTGATCGTGTAAGTGGTCGCCATCCGCTTGATGAACCCGATCAGGATCGTTATCCCGAGCGCGATCAGGATGATCAGGAAGACCGTGAAGGTGCCCTTTCCGATCAGCTTGGCGATCACCGCGACGACCACGCCGATCAATAGGCCTTTCAGGTAGAAGGCCAGCAGGGCACGCCAGGAAGGGTGGCCCTGGAAGATGATCTGCTCGCCGGGACTGGGGGAGAACGCCATGGCCGTGAGCATATGCCAAGCCGTGTCCCGAGCGGGAACCGGCCCCCGGGATGGTCGCCGAACGAGCCGGTCGCCCGTCCGGGTAAGTCCCTACCTTGAGGTGCATGCCAATCGCCAGGGTCGAGCCACTGACCACGGCCCGTGCCTTGCGGGGGCCGTTCGACTACCTGATCCCCGACCGGCTGGCCGGGATCGGGGTCGGAACCGTGGTCGAGGTTCCGTTCGGAGCACGGCGCATCACCGGAGTCGTAGTCGATCTGGCCGAGCGTTCGGAGGTCGATCCGGACAGGTTGGCGGAGCCGATCAGGACGGTCGGGAGCGGCACCACGCCCGAGCTGGTCGGTCTCGGGCTTTGGGTCTCGCGCGTCTACTGCTCGACCCCCGCCCGTGGCCTGGCGCTGGTCCTGCCACCGGGGACCGGGACGGCGGGTGAACGGACCCGGCCCCGGATGGAGAAGTTGGTCCGGGCCACCGCGGCCGGCCGCGAGGCGCTGACCGGTGGCAGCCGGCTCGGCAGGCGCCAGGAGATGACCCTGCGGTCGCTGCTGGAAGGCGAGATGACCACGGCGACCCTGTTCGAGCGAAGCGGGGCCGGCAGCTCGACCCTGAAGCGGCTCGAGATCAGGGGACTGATCGAGCGCCAGCAGATCGAGGTGAGGCGGAGGCCGTCCCGATCCGGGTTCGCGGTGGAGGCCAGTCCGGCACCCGAGCTCACCGGTTCGCAGGCGAGAGCCGTGGCGCAGCTCACCGCGAGGCTCGAACAGGCCGGAACCGGAGGTTCGGAGGTCCTGCTGGCCGGGGTGACCGGGTCGGGCAAGACCGAGGTCTACCTGGCGATGGTCGAGAAGGTTCTCGAGAGCGGCAGGAGTGCGATCGTGCTGGTTCCGGAAATCGGCCTGACCCCGCAGGCGGTGGGCAGGTTCGAGGCGAGGCTCGGTGACCGGGTGGCGGTTCTCCATTCGGCTCTGACCGCGGGACAGCGCTTTGACGAGTGGCAGCGGCTGCGCCGGGGCGAGGCCACGGTCTGCGTCGGGCCGCGTTCGGCGGTGTTCGCACCGGTCGCCGATCTGGGGCTGATCGTGATCGACGAAGAACACGATCCTTCGTACAAACAGGAGAGCGACCCCAGGTATGACGCCCGCGACGTGGCCCGGGAACGGAGCCGGGCTTCCGGGTCGCTGCTGATCCTCGGCACCGCGACTCCGCGGCCGGAGAGCTGGTCCAGACTGCCCCGGATCGAGCTTGCCGAGCGGGTAGACGGCCTCGCCATGCCTCCGGTCGAAGTGATCGACATGCGCGGCGCGGATCCCCGGGCGGGACCGATCCACCCGGAGACGATGGAGGCCCTGACCGCGGTCCGCAGCCGGGGCGAGAAGGCGATCGTGCTGATCAACCGTCGCGGCTTCGCCCCGTGGCTGACCTGCCAGAGCTGCGGTCATCACTGGGGTTGCGCAAACTGCGACGTCTCGCTGATCGTGCACCGCGAGGCCGGGCAGCTGATCTGCCACCACTGCAACCACGCCGAGCCGATTCCCAGTCGCTGCGGTTCCTGTGGTGGGACCACGCTCACCCGGACCGGAGCCGGGACCCAGCGGATCGAAAGCATCCTGGCCGAGCACCTCGCGCCGATGGAGGTCTTGCGGCTCGATGCGGACACCAGCGCGGGACCGGGCGGCCACGGACGGATCCTCGGCCGGTTCGACCGGTCCGAAAGCGCGGTACTGGTCGGTACCCAGATGGTGGCCAAGGGCCACGATTTCCCCGAGGTGACCCTGAGCGTGATCCTCGACGCCGACGCCACCCTGCGTTTTCCCGAATTCCGCTCGGAGGAGAGGACCTTTTCACTGGTCACGCAGCTGGCCGGGCGGAGCGGGCGCGGCAGAGCCGGCGGGAAGGTGATCGTTCAGACCCTCGCCCCGGGCGCACCGAGCATCAATTGCGCCGCCCGGCACGATGCACCGGGCTTCCTCGAAGGCGAGCTCGAACGGCGCGCCGAGCTCTCCTACCCGCCTTTCTCCCGGCTGATCAGGATCCAGATGGCGGCCGAGGACGAAGCCCTGCTCGACCGGGCGGCCGCGGTGGTCGGTGAAAGGGTGGCCGGGGCCCTTCCGGCGGGATCGTCACTGTTGGGCCCGGCGCCGATGTTCCGGGCCAGGAACCGTCACCGGCGCCGCTTTCTGGTCAAGTCCGAGCCGGGGGCCGGCGCGGCGGCCCCGGTCCGGGACTCGGTCGAAGCGATGGTCACCGAAAAGCTGTTCCGCGGCATCGCCCTGAGCATCGACGTCGACCCGCAGTAGGGCGCTCCCGGGGGCACCGCGGCGGAGCCCGGGTAAACTTGGAAGCGATGTCAGAACAGGACCTTGACACGGCAAAAACCGCTCTGGAAGAGCCCCCGGCGGCCGAGCAGGCGACCGCCACCGACGAAGCACGGCCACCGGCCGGGCTGGACGAGGAAACGGTGCGGCGGCGTGAAGCCGCGCTGGCCAGGATCGTCCAGTACGGCGACCCGGTACTGAAGAGCAAGGCTTCACCGGTGACGGAATTCGACCAGGCGCTGCTCGATGAGATCGAGACGATGACCGGCCTCATGCAGGACGGGCTCGGCGTAGGCCTGGCCGCGACCCAGGTCGGGCGGCTGCGCAGGCTGCTGGTCTTCCAGACCAACCCGGATGCCGAGCCCAGGGGTCTGGTCAATCCCGAGATCGAATGGCTGTCGGAGGAGTCGGAGACCATGACCGAAGGCTGTCTCAGCATCACCGGGGTGGTCGTCGACGTCGAAAGGCCGCTGCACGCCAGGATTCGCGGCCGGGACGAACGCGGGGCCGAAGTGCTGATCGAAGCGTCCGGCCACGAGGCCAGGGTCCTGCAGCACGAGATAGACCATCTCGACGGAATCCTGATCCTCGACCGCACCGAGCGAAGCCAGCGTCGCGGGGCGATGAAGGCGCTGCGGCGTGGTGAGAGCTACTCGCCTCCCCCGAGCGGGGCCGCCGACGAGCCCGCCGACGGGGAGTCGTGAGCGGCGCCGCCTTTCTCGGCACCTCGGAATTCGCGGCGACCGTACTCGAGCTCCTTTCCGAAGGCGGCCACCCGCCCGGGCTGGTGGTCACGCTTCCCGACCGGCGTCGCGGGCGTGGCCGCAGGGAGCTTCCCTCTCCGGTCGCCGAACGGGCGGCGGAACTCGGGATAGAGGTGCTGAAGAGCGCGGACGTCAACGCGCCCGCCGACCGGGAGCGAATTGCCGCCCGGGGTGGGCGGTGGTCATCGATCTGCGCGTTCGGGCAGCTGATTCGGGAGCCGCTGCTCTCGGAGGTACCGATGCTGAACGTGCACCCTTCGCTGCTTCCCCGCTGGAGGGGGGCGGCACCGATCGAGCGGGCGATCATGGCCGGCGACCGGCGGACCGGCGTGTCCGTCATGAGGCTGGTCGCAGGTCTGGATTCCGGTCCGGTCGCGATGTCCGAGGAGACCGCGATCCAGCCGGACGAGGATTTCGGGGCGCTGTCGGGAAGGCTCGCGGAGATCGGCGGGCGCCTGCTGGCCGAGGCCCACGCCGCGGCCGAAGCCGACCGGATCGAGTGGACCGAGCAGGACGAATCGGCGGCAACCTACGCCGAGAAGATCGAGCCGGCCGAGCGCCGGATCGATCCCCGGTCGAGCGCGGCTTCGATCCACGACCGGGTTCGGGCGCTCACACCGCATATCGGTGCCTGGCTCGGTCTCGCGGACGGCGGGCGGATCGGGGTACGGGCGGTGACGCCGCT
>JAGQUV010000059.1 GCA_020438295.1 Solirubrobacterales bacterium | reverse complement strand
AGGGCCACCGAGGCCCCGCGGCCGTAAGCCTGTCGGCCGATCTCGAACCCGATCCCGCGGGCGCCGCCGGTGATCAGCACGGTCTTGCCGAGCAGGTCGTAGTCGGCTCCGAATGGGCCGCTCCCCCGGCGCAGCGGACCGGGGTCCGGCTCCGGGCGGCCTTCGCCTTCGAGCGCCTCGATCTCCTTCACGAACCGCCCGACCCTCCGATCCCGGTCGAGCCGGCGGTCGGTTATCGGGCCGAGCAGCCCCCGTGCGAACAGCGGCGGCCGCCAGACCGGGGGCTCGACCACCCGGGCCGAGCGCCGCTCGATCCCGTCGACCAGGGCGCCGGCCGCCTGCTCGACCTCGATCGGCCGGGTCAGCACCCCGGGCACCATCTCGCGGCGGAAGCGGTCGGCCACCGGGTTGTCGAAGACGTCGCCGATCAGCCCGGTCTTGACGAAGCCGAAATAGGCCACCGTGGCACTGGCCCCATGCGGAGCCAGCTCGGCCCGCAGGGCCCGCCCCAGCGCCTCGACCGCCGCCTTCGAGGTCGCATAGCTGCTGTTGAAGATCCCGTTGGCGTGAGCGTACGAGGAGCTGATCAGGACGAACTGCCCCCGGTTGGCGATCACCTGCTCGATCCCGGCCCGGATCGTGCGCCAGACGCCGAGCAGGTTCACCTCGACGATGCGCTCCCATTCGTCCGACCCGATCGCCCGGGCCGTCGTCTTCCTCGGCGTGATGCCGGCGTTGGCGATCACCACGTCGACCCTGCCGAAATGATCGACCGCGCCGGCCACCGCAGACTCGATCTCCCCGGCGACCGCCACGTCGGCCCCGATCCCGATCGCCCGCTCGCCGATCGAGGCCGCTGCCTCGGAGGCCTGTCCGGAATCGAGGTCGACCAGCGCGATCGAGGCGCCCCTGGCCTGCGCCGCCGTTGCCGTTTCGAAGCCGATCCCGCTCGCCCCGCCGGTGATCAGGACCACCTTGCCGTTCAGGTCGTACTCGCTCACCCCCTGAGCATATTGCCGGTGCGGCCGGTGGACGGCAGCCCTTGCCTGCCGGTCCGACCGCCGACTCATACAATCACCGCTCCGATGTCCCCTTTCGAACCGGTAGACCCGAAGCAGTCGTTTCCCGAGATGGAGGAACGGATCGCCGCCCGCTGGAAAGAGGACCGGGTCTTCGAGCGCTCGATGAAACAGCGGGAAGGGGCCGAGGTCTGGAGCTTCTACGAAGGTCCGCCGACCGCCAACGGGCAACCCGGCTCACACCACGTGCTCTCGCGCGTCTTCAAGGACATCTACCCCCGCTACCGCTCGATGCGGGGCTACCGGGTCCCCCGCAAGGCCGGCTGGGACTGCCACGGGCTGCCGGTCGAACTGGAGGTCGAAAAGCAGCTGGGGATCTCGTCCAAGCAGGAGATCGAGGCGTTCGGGATCGCCGAATTCAACCAGCGCTGCCGTGACTCGGTCTTCACCTACGTCGAGGAATGGAACCGCCTGACCGAGCGGATCGGGTTCTGGATCGACCTCGACGATCCGTACGTGACGCTGGACAACGAGTACATCGAGTCGGTCTGGTGGTCGCTGAACGAGCTGTGGGAGAGCGACCGGCTCTACGAGGGCCACCGGGTCTCGCCCTACTGCCCCCGCTGCGGCACCGCGCTCTCCTCCCACGAGGTCGCGCTGGGCTACCGCGACGTGGTCGACCCGTCGGTATACGTGCGCTTCCCGCTGCTCGGCGACGACGGCTCCCGCACCGGTGAGTCACTGCTGGTCTGGACCACGACGCCCTGGACCCTGCCCGGCAACTACGCGGTCGCGATCAACCCCGAGGTCACCTATGCGCGGGTCGAGCTCGAAGGCGAGACGGTGATCCTGGCCGAGCCGTTGGTCGAGAAGGTGATCGGCGAAGGCGCCGAGATCGCCGGCCGGGTCGAGGCGGGCGAGCTGGCGGGCAGGCGTTACGAGGGCCCGATCTACGAGTTGGGCGACGGCGGCTCGGGTCGGTTCGAGGTGATCACCGGCGACTTCGTGACGACCGACGACGGCACCGGCCTGGTCCACATCGCACCCGCCTATGGCGAGGACGACTACCGGGCCGCGGTCGAGAACGGCCTGTACGACCCGGTCGCGGGCGGCGCTCCGCTGTACAACCCGGTCGGGCTCGACGGGAACTTCACCGATCAGGTCATCGGGTTCGGCGGGGACTTCGTCAAAGACGAGCGGGTGACCGCGCGCCTGATCGACGACCTCGAGAGCCGGGGCCTCCTGTTCATGTCGGCCGAATACGAGCACTCGTACCCCCACTGCTGGCGGTGCGGCACCCCGCTGCTCTACTACGCCAAGGCGAGCTGGTACATCCGGACCTCGGAGGCCCGCCAGCAGATGATGGCCAACAACCGGGGGATCGGCTGGCACCCCGAGCACATCAGGGACGGCCGCTTCGGCCAGTGGCTGGAGAACAACGTCGACTGGGCCCTTTCGCGCGACCGCTACTGGGGCACCCCGCTGCCGATCTGGGAGTGTTCCGACCCGGGGTGTGGGAACTCGTTCTGCGCCGGCTCGGTCGAACAGCTGCGGGAGGTCGCCGGTGAGGTCCCGGACGACCTGCACCGGCCCTACATCGACGAGGTCAGCTGGGCCTGCGAGTGCGGCAACGGCGAGATGAGACGGGTCGTCTCGGTGATCGACACCTGGTACGACTCGGGCGCGATGCCGTTCGCGCAGTTCCACTACCCGTTCGAGAACCGCGACGAGTTCGAGCAGCGCTTTCCGGCCGATTTCATCTGCGAGGCGATCGACCAGACCCGGGGCTGGTTCTACACCCTGCTGGCCGAGTCGACCATGCTGTTCGACCGGACCAGCTACAGGAACTGCGTCTGCCTGGGCCTGATCCTCGATGCCGAGGGGCAGAAGATGTCGAAGTCGAAAGGCAACGTGGTCGCCCCGTGGGAGGTGCTGGACAAGTTTGGGGCCGACGCGTTCCGCTGGTACCTGTTCACCGCCCAGCAGCCCTGGTCCGGTTACCGGTTCTCGCTCGAGGCGATATCGGAGGCACTGCGCAGCTTCCTCCTGACCCTCTGGAACACCTACTCGTTCCTGGTCCTGTACGCCAACGCAGAGGACTTCGACGCCGGCCGGTCGGTCCGGCCTCCCGGCGAGCCCGGCGATCTCGACCGCTGGGCGCTGTCGCGGCTGGAAGCCACGGTCGAAAAGGTGACCGCGAAGATGGACGGGTTCGACTGCACCGGTGCCGGGCGCGAGATCGCCGGGCTGGTCGAGGAACTGTCCAACTGGTATGTGAGGCTCTCCCGGCGCCGTTTCTGGGAGGGCGACACCGACGCGTTCGACACCCTCCGCTTCTGCCTGGTCGAGATCGCCGCGATGCTGGCGCCGTTCACCCCGTTCATCGCCGACGAGATCCACGCCAACCTGGCCGGCGGCGCCGACGTCGCGTCCGGCGAACTGCCCGACTCGGTCCACCTGCGCGACTGGCCACAGCCCGACAGCTCACGCCGCGACCCCGGGCTGGAGGCCGCGATGGCGGCCGCCCGCCGTACGGTCGAGCTCGGCCGGGCCGGCCGGGCCCAGGCCAAGGCCAAGGTGCGGCAGCCGCTGGCCCGGGCGGTCGTGGTGGCCACCGACGCCGAACGGGACGCGATCGCCACCCAGACCGAGCTGATCAAGGCCGAGCTAAACGTGAAGGAGGTCGAGTTCGTGACCGACAGCTCGGAGCTGGTCAGCTACCGGGTCAAGCCGAACTACCGCTCGCTCGGGCCCCGCTTCGGCAAGTCGATGCCGGCCGTCGCCGCCGCGGTCGAGGGGCTGGACGCGGAGAGGGTGGCGACCACGCTCGAGGCCGGCGGCGAGGTCGGGATAAACCTCGACGGCAGGGATCACACCCTCGGTCCCGACGACCTGATCATGTCGATGGAGCCGGTCGCCGGCTACCAGGTCGAATCGGAGTCCGGGCACGCGGTCGCGCTGGCGCTCGAACTCGACGACGACCTGATCCGGGAGGGGTTGGCCCGCGAGATCGTGCACGCGGTCCAGAACGCGCGCAAAGAGGCCGGGCTGGAGATCACCGACCGGATCGCGCTGCAGCTCGGCGGAGACCCCGAACTACTGGCGGCGGCGGCCGAGCACAGCGGCTACCTGAGCGAGGAAGTGCTGGCCGGCTCGGTCTCGCTCGACGGAGCCGAAGGCGCGGCCGAGACCACGGTCGACGGCCGCAGGCTGGCGATCAGGGTCGTCCGGGCCTGAGCTTGGCCTTCCGGCGGGCGATCTGGCTCGGCGCGATCCTCACCATCTTGATGCTGGTCTTCCTGGCGACCGGACTGGTCACCGGGATCGTCGAACTGGCCCTCTGGGCGGTGGCGCTGATCCTCGGCTGGGTCTGGCTGCTCCGCCTGGCCCGGCCGCGGGGCACCCGGTAGCCGCAACCGCCGGGTCGCTCGTAGCCGGTCAGTCCCGGGCTTCGGGGATGATCAGGTCCGGCCGGGCCGAATCGGAGAACTTCACCCAGCAGTGCTCCGGCGCGACTCCGGCCACCTCGACCAGCGCGTCTTCGATCCGCCTGGCGATCTCGGCCTTCTGCTCGTCGGAGCGGCCCTCGTACCAGTGGACCTGCACGAACGGCATGGTCTCTGCCGGCCGGTCAGGCCGAGAGGGCCGGCTCGAGCTCGGCCAGCAGCCTGCGCTTGGGCATCGCCCCGACCAGCTTCTTGACCATCGCCCCGTCTCTGAACAGGATCATCGTGGGGATCGACAGCACCTCGTACTGCGCCGCGGTGTGGGGGTTCTCGTCGATGTTCAGGCTGATGATCTTGAGGTCGTCGCGCTCGGAGTCGATCTCTTCGAGGACCGGGTGGACGACCCGGCAGGGACCGCACCAGGGGGCCCAGAAGTCGACCAGCACCGGCCCCGGGTCGTCGAGGGCGTCTGCTTTGAAGGTCGCATCGGTTACTGGTGTTAGTGCCATCTCGCTCTCCTGATCGGTTGGTCAGACAATGCTTGCTCGGTCACTTGCTTCCTACACTATACAAAATGAAGTAAGACCCCTCGCCGGGGTCCCGGCGTTGTCCGCACGGTAACGCAACGAGGTCAGCCGGCGGAGCGCCTGCGGCCGAGCCGCATCGCCGGGACCCGCCAGGCGGCCTCGGCCACGATCGCGGCGCTCATCTTCGAGTCGCCGGTCTGCCGTTCACGAAAGGTGATCGGAACCTCGATCACCTCGAAGCCGGCCTCCAGCACCCGGTAGGTCATCTCGACCTGGAACGAGTAGCCCGAGGCGGCGACCGTTTCCAGGTCGATCGTCTCGAGCACGTTGCGGCGGAAGCACTTGAAGCCGCCGGTCAGGTCGCGGACCGAGGTCCCGAGCAGCTTGCGCGCGTACAGGCTGCCGCCCAGGCTCAACAGGCGCCGGGTCCGGCCCCACTCGGTGATCCCGCCACCCGGCACGTAGCGGGAGCCAATCACCAGGTCGGCCTGCTCGGAGGCGGCCAGAAGCCGCGGCAGATAGGCAGGGTCGTGTGAGAAGTCGGCGTCCATCTGCACGATCAGCCCGGCGCCCCCTTCCAGGGCCCGGTGGAAACCGGCCAGGTAGGCAGGGCCGATCCCCCGCTTCTCGGAGCGATGGAGCACCTCGACCGCCGGGTCCGCGGCAGCCAGGCGATCGGCGATCTCCCCGGTCCCATCCGGCGAGTCGTCGTCGACGACCAGGATCCTGTCCCGGTCTTTGAGTTTCGGCCCGAGCGCCTCGACCATCGGCTCGATGTTCCCGGCCTCGTTGTATGTCGGCAGGATCACCCAGACTGGGCCGCGAGGGGCTGGATCGCGATCGGGCACGCCCGGATGCTATTTCAAGCAACTCGGAGATCGGATCCGGTCCGCCCCGCCCGGCCCCGGTCGTGTCTTAAGGTTGGCCCATGACCAACGCCGAGATCGCCGCGGCCCTCGAGGAACTCGCCGTGCTGTACCAGCTCGACGGGGCCGACCGCTACCGGGTACTCGCCTACACGAACGCTGCCCGGGCGATCAAGGACCAGGGAAAATCGGTCGAAGAGCTGGCGCTCGACGGCCAGGTGACCGAGTTACCCGGGGTCGGCAAGACGCTCGAAGAGAAGATCCTCGCCCTGATCGAAACCGGTGACATACCGGCCGCGGTCAAGCTGAAGGAGAAGCTGCCGGCCGGGCTGATCGAGATCAACCGGATCCCCGGCCTCGGTCCCAAGACGGTGCGCAGGCTGCACGACGAGCTCGGGGTGTCGACCCCCGAAGAGCTGCGCGAGGCGGCCGAGAACCGGCAGGTGAGGCAGCTGAAGGGGCTCGGTCCCAAGGTCGAGGAAAACATCATCGCCGGGCTCGACCGGCTGTCCGAGCAACCGGAGGGCCCGGCCCGGCGGCGACTGGACCAGATCCGTCCGGTGGCCGAAGAGCTGGTCGAGGCGCTGCGCTCGCACCCGGCCTGCGACCGGGCCGAGATCGCCGGTTCGGTCCGGCGGCTGACCGACACCTGCAAGGACATCGACCTGATCGCCACCTCGGACAGCCCGCTGGAGCTGTCGTCCCACATGGCCGGCCACGACTCGATAGCCGAGGCCGGCAGCCCCAGTGACAAGGGGGTCAAGCTCGAGACCCACTCCGGGATCGGCGTCGACCTCCGGATCGTCGCCCCCGACGCGTTCGGCAACCTGCTGCAGCACTTCACGGGATCGGCCGCCCACAACACCGAGCTGCGCGAGATCGCGGTCGGCGACGGGCTGCACGTCTCCGAACACGGGATCACCGACGAGAAGACCGGGGAGACCGAGCGGTTCGCGGCCGAGGAAGAGGTCTACCGCCGGCTCGGCTACGAGTTCATCGAACCCGAGCTCAGGGAGAACCGGGGCGAGCTCGAGGCCGCCCGCGAGGGAAACCTGCCGGAGCTGGTCGAGATCGCGCAGGTCCGGGGCGACCTGCACGCCCACACCACGCTGTCCGACGGCAAGGCGAGCCTGGAAGAGATGGCCGATGCGGCGCGGGCGATCGGCTACGGGTACCTGGCGATCACCGACCACTCGGCGAGTCACGGCTTCGGCGATCACGTGACCGCCGACCGGCTCTGGCAGAGGATCGAGGAGATCCGGGACCACAACCGCGACTCGGGCGACGATTTCCTGCTGCTGGCCGGCTCCGAGGTCAACATCCAGACCGACGGCACGCTGGACTATGAAGACGACCTGCTGGCCGAGCTCGACTGGGTGATCGCCTCGATCCACACTTCGTTCAAAGACGACGCCGACTACATGACGGCCAGGATGATCGCCGCGATCGAACATCCGGAGGTCGACTGCATCGGCCACCCGACCGGGCGGCTGCTGGACCGCCGCGCCCCGTACCCGCTGAACATCGAGGCGGTGATCGGGGCGGCCGCCGCCAACCACACGATCTTCGAGATCAACGGGAACCCGAACCGCCGCGACCTGTCCGACATCCATGCCCGCATGGCTGCGGAGGCCGGGGTCAAGCTCGTGCTCACCACCGACGCCCATTCGACCGCCGGGCTCGGCCTGATGGAGTACGCGGTCGCCACGGCCCGCCGGGCCTGGCTCGGTCCCGACCAGATCCTGAATACCGGGCCCTGGTGGGGCTGAGGGCCCGGCGGCCTCGGCGACACGCCCGAGCCGGGGCCGAGGCACCGGGAGCCGGCGCCGCCCGGTACGAACCGGTCAGAAAGTCGTGAACCCGGGCGAGCGGAGCAGCTTGACCGGGCGGAAGGCCGAGCCCGACTCGACCAGGAACCGGACCCCGTCGCGTCCCTCGATCGCCAGCACCGCCCCCTCCCGGTTGCGCCAGCTGAGCGCCACCAGCAGGGCGTAGCCGCTGCCGACCATCGCCACCTCGGGAAAGACGATCCCCAGACCGCCGGCCACCACGACCGCCGCCAGGATCGGCCAGAGCCTGGCCCAGGCGATCCTTCCCGGCGGGGGCAGCGACGGCCCGGGAGCGGACGAGGTGACCGTACGGGCCGCGGCCAGCACGCCGCGCATCGACTCGGCCGCCCGTGCGGGCCGCCCGTTCGACAGTCCGATCCAGGTCGCGACCAGCCACCAGACCACACCGACGATCAGCACGGTCTCGTTCTGGTCGCGCTGAACGCCGATCACCGCGATCGCACCGAGCGCGGTCGCTCCGCCCGCGGTCAGGAACACGGTGGCGCGGAGCAGGTCGGCGAACGGCATGGCCCGCCTCTACCGTTCGTCTGGCGCAACCGGCAGGCCGATACCCGGCCGGGCCGGCTCAGGCATCGCGCGCCGCCAGGCCGGAAATCAGCTCGATCCAGTCGTCCGACTCGGTGACCAGCACGTCGGCCCGCTCGAACAGCTCCTCCGGCCCCTCGGCCGAGCCGACCGCGACCACCAGCAGTCTCGGGATCTGGCCTTTGTCGCGCATCTCCTGCAGCCGCCGGACCGCTTCCAGGTCGGTCTTGTCGTCGCCGGCGAAGACCACGGTCTCGAACCCGTTCACCGCGAGCAGGGCTTCCACCGCCCCGGCCTTGCCCTCCATGTCGGGAGGCCTGAGCTCCAGCACCTTGCGGCCCCAGTGGGCGGTCAGGTCGGCCGCGATCGCGTGGTCGGCGATCTGATGGACCAGGGCCTCGGTCCGCGGACCGGCGCCGCGCCAGTGGAGCGCCTGGATCGGGCCCTTGTCCTCGAGCCGGATCTTGGCCTCGACCCACATCGGGCTGTCGTGCTCGGCGATGAACCGGGCCGCCCGTCCGAGCTGCTCGGGGTCGAGGTGAAGCTCGGGCCGGTCGTCTCCCGGGCGCAGCAGCTCGAGCCCGTGGTTGCCGAAATAGGTGACGCCGTCGACCCCGACCATCTGGCGCCCGACCAGGGCCGGCCGGCCGGTCACGCAGGCGACCAGACCGAGTTTCCGGCTGAGGATCTCGAGGCTCTCCTTGGCCTTGTCCGGAACCTTGGCGTTCTCGGGCCGGTCGACGATCCGGCAGAGGGTGCCGTCGATGTCGGAGAGAAGGGCCGAGCGCCCGGGGTCATCGAACAGGATCGAGAGTTGGGATTCGGGCGTGCTCATGGGCGCAGGGTACCGGTCGCCATAGTATCGCCGGATGGGATCGCGAAAAATCTGGAGCCTCGCTGCCGTCGGCACGCTCGCCGGAGCCTTCAGCGGCCTGTTCGGGGTCGGTGGCGGGACCGTGATCGTGCCGATGCTGATCGCGCTGTTCGCCTACGGGGAACGGCTGGCCACCGGGACCAGCCTGGCCGCGATCGTGGTCATCGCCGTCCTGGCAGCGGCTCTGCACGGCGGGATCTACGGCAAGGTCGACCTCGACACCGGGCTGATCCTGACGGTCCCCGCCGTCGCCGGGGTCATCGTCGGCACGGCCGTCCAGCAACGCATCCCGGAGAAGGCGGTGTCGCTGATCTTCTCGATGCTGTTAATCGGGGTGGCGATCGAAATGGTGGTCGGCTGATGGACCTGGCCCTGGCCGCACTGCTCTGCGCGCTGGGCGGCTGCGTGGCCGGCCTGATCGGGGTCGGCGGCGGGATCGTATTCGTCCCGGCAATGACCATAATCCTGTCCAAGGGGCAGGTCGAGGCCGAGGCGACCTCGCTGCTGATGATCGCCCTGGTCTCGCTGGTCGGGGCCTGGAGGCAGGAGCGCTACGGAAACGTCAACCTGCGGGACGCCCTGCTGATCGGGCTGCTCTCCCCGGTCGGGGTGGTGATCGGGGTGGTGGCAGCGAACAACCTGCCCGAACGGGCCCTAAGGATCGGCTTCGCGATCCTCCTGCTCTACATGGCCGGACGGCTGCTCCGCCACGTCTTCGCCCCGGACGGTGCCGACCCCGGCGGCC
Source organism: Solirubrobacterales bacterium (assembly GCA_020438295.1). Lineage (GTDB taxonomy): Bacteria > Actinomycetota > Thermoleophilia > Solirubrobacterales > 70-9 > 67-14. The sequence continues at coordinate 886 of JAGQUV010000059.1, read as the reverse complement.
CGGCTCCGCCGGCCGGAGCCGGCGCGGAGCGGGCTTCCGACCCGCCGTCCGGACCGGCCGGATCATGAAGTCCGGGATCCGCCCGGCCAACGGACCGTTCATCCCGGCCGCCGAGATCACCGTGCGGGCCTCGCGCTCGTCCGGCCCCGGCGGCCAGCACGCCAACGTGACCGCATCGAGGATCGAGGCGGTGTTCGAGCCGGATCGATCCCCGTCGCTGTCGGAAAGCCAGAAGGCGACGATCAGGCGCAGGCTCGGCCCGGTGGTCACCGCGGTCAGCCAGGACGGCCGCTCCCAGGCCCGCAACCGCGACCTCGCGCTCGAGCGGCTGGAAAAGAAGCTGTCAGCCGCGCTGGCGATCCCCAAGCGGCGCCGGCCGACCAGGCCGACCCGCGCCTCGAAGAAGCGGCGACTGGAACAGAAGCGACGGCGCTCGGAGACCAAGCGCGACCGTCGCCGCCCGGACATCTCCGGGGATTGAACCGGCCGCGACGGCGTCTCCGGCCGGTGTCAGAATCGCGGTCCCGAAGCCGACCCTCCGACAGATGCCAGAAAGCCCCGAAGACAGACCGATCCGCATCCTCCACACCGCCGACTGGCACCTCGGCCGGGAGTTTCACGGCGCCGACCTGACCGAGGCCCACCGGCACTTTTTCGACTGGCTGGCCGGCCAGATCGAAGACCGCCGGGTCGACCTGGTGATCATGGCCGGCGACATCTTCGACCGCGCGTTACCGCCGGCCGCGTCGGTCGGGCTGCTGAACGAGCAGCTCGCCCGGCTGTCGGAACTCTGCGAGATCGCGCTGATCGCCGGCAACCACGACTCGATGCAGAGGCTCAGCTTCGGACCGCTGCTCAAGCCGGGCGTCCACCTGGACTCCGGTAT
>JAGQUV010000058.1 GCA_020438295.1 Solirubrobacterales bacterium | reverse complement strand
CGGACCATCGGCGGCGGTCGTGGAGGGTTCGTCGGGCGCGGATTCGGAAGGCTCCATTGCGCCTGGAGAATTCGTGTCCGACGAACCCTCCGCAGCCACGGCCGGATCCTCGAGCAAGGCCTTGACCCGCAGCCGCTCGTAGCGGTCGCGGTTGACCAGCTCGTAGTGCACCGCAAACCGGGGCTGGGCCGGCAGGTAGTCGGCCCCGTGGACCGAGGCGAGGAAGGTGTACTGCTGGCCCGGGGTCTCCTTGAGCCAGGTCAGCACGGCCAGAATCTGCTCGGGGTCGACGATCAGTGCGGCCTGGTCGCGATCGAAACCGGTGTCCAGCACCGCCCCCGGGTGGGAGCGGTTGATCTCGGCCAGGATCAGTTCGAGGCCCGGGGCGTCAGGCACCGAGCACCTCGCGGGCACGCCGGTAGGCCTCGGCCGCGTCGCCGGACGGGCGCGAAGCGGGACCGCTGCGGGCCCACTCCTCGGACCCCTCGGCGCCGTAGCGCGAACGCCAGCCCGGATCGGGGTTGCCGACGATCTGAGCCTGCAGCTTGTTGAATCCGTACAGCAGGGCCTCCGGCCGCGGCGGGCAGCCGGGCACATGCACGTCGACCGGCAGGAACTTGTCGGCGCCCTGGACCACGGCATAGTTGGAGAACATGCCTCCGCTCGAGGAACAGGCGCCCATCGAGATCGCCCACTTCGGCTCGAGCATCTGGTCATAGATCCGCCGCACGACCGGTGCCATCTTGACCGAGACCCGGCCGGAGATGATCATCAGGTCGGCCTGCCGGGGCGAGGCGCGGAACGCCTCGGCGCCGAACCGGGCGATGTCGTAGCGGGGCGATACGGTCGACATCATCTCGATCGCGCAGCAGGCGAGGCCGAAGGTCGCCGGGAAGATCGAGTTCGCACGGGCGTGGTTGAGCAGTTTCTCGAGCGTGGTGATGCCGACCCGCTCCTCGACGTAGGCGTCGAGGTCGGCCCCCTCCAGGTCGCCGCGCAGCATGTCGCGGGCCCGGAGCTGCCTAGCGCGGAGCTCCTCCGGCCCGGTCGGTTGATCGAGCCGGGCGTGAACCCGCAGCTTGTGGCGCTCTATCTCCAATCCAGCGCCCCTTTGCGCCACACGTAGACCAGGGCCACGAACAGCAGCGCCACGAAGACGATCACTTCGACCAACACGAAGACCGAATCGGCGCTCTTCAGGATCCCGCCGACCGGATACAGGAACACGACCTCGATGTCGAACAGGATGAACAGCATCGCGACCAGGTAGAAGCTGACCCCGAACCGGAAGCTCTTGGAGATCTCGGACGGTAGGCCGCACTCGTACGGATCGGACTGGCGGATCCCGGCGCTGGTGGTGGGATCCTTGAACCGCTTCGGGCCGAGCACCAGGTTCAGCGTCGCGAACGCCGCTCCGACCAGGATGCCGAGCGCGGCGAAGACGAGAATTGGCAGGTACTGATGGAGCAAGTGGAAGTCCTTGTCGGGGACATATTGTGTCCCCTGGAACAGGGGTTATACACCTACTCTTACCTACTTTGTATCAAGTTGCTACATAGTGATTTTTCGCATATGCAAGCCGAACTCCGACTCATTTAGGCGGGATTGATCGGTGGCTGACCTCGACCTGGCGCTGGGCCTCGCGGCGATCGCGCTCAACCTGGTCGCCGGCGCGGTCGGGGGTCTGGCCTGGGCCGGGCACCGAGTCTCGATCGCGTTCTGGTACCTGCTCCGGGCCGGCCAGGTGGCGACCCTGGCCTTCGTGGTCTTCGAGTTCGTGATCTACGCCGGCGGCGACCGCGCCGACGACTCGCTCCACTACCTGTACATAGTGCTGCCGGTGCTGGCCTCGCTGATGGGCGAGGCGATGCGCGGCGCCTCGGCCGGCCAGGAGCTCGGCGAGACCGACTTCTCGTCGCTCGACCCGGAACGCCAGCGGGAGGTCGGCCTGGCGATCTACCGGCGTGAGACCGGCGTGATGACCGCCACCGCGCTGGTCATCGCGTTCCTGATCTGGCGGGCGCTCGAAACCACGGCCGGGATGTTCTGAGCCGCCGCGGCGCGGTCGATCGGCAGCCGGGACCGCGGGCGATCAGGAAACGGAGCCGATCGCGTCGGGGATCGGGGTGGTCCCGGCACTCATCCTGAACGTGGCGCCGATCGAGTCGTCGCGGCCGAGCGCCTCGGCGACCACCGCGGCCACGTCCTCGCGGGAGACCTGCCCGGTCAGCGACGGTTCGTTGGTGGCGACCTGCCCGGTTCCCGGCTGATCGGTCAGGCCGACCGGCTTGATGATCGTGAAGTCGAGGCCGCTGGAGGCCAGCTCCCGGTCGGCCCGTCCCTTCGCCCTGAGATAGACCGCGAAGACTTCGTCGCCGGCAGCGTCGGGATCTGCCCCGGACGCGCTGATCATCACGTACCGCCGCACCCCGGTGCGCCGGGCCGCCTCGATCAGGCTGACCGCCGCCGCGTAATCGACCGACTCCTTGCGGGCGGCGCCGCTTCCGGGGCCGGCCCCGGCGGCAAACACGACCGCGTCGCAGCCGGTCAGCACCCGGTCGAGCTGATCGTCGGACGAATGTTCGAGGTCGACCACCACCGGCTCCCCGCCGGCCTCGGTCACGTCGCCTGCCTGGTCCGGGTCGCGGACCATCGAGACGACCCGGTCACCGCGGTCGCTGAGCAGCCGGGTCAGTATCAGGGCGATCTTCCCGTGTCCTCCGGCGATCGCGATCTGCATCGTCGGCCTCCTTGGTTCGTTGCCGGTTCGGTTCAGTCGGTCTTTCCGGGCAAGTCTACGGTGCCGGTGGCGACCACCGCCACCGCGCCCGATACCCGGGGATGCCCGCCTTCCATGCGGGCCTCGATCCGGCTGGGCCGGCCCATCTCGACCCCCTGCTCGACCACGATGCTGTCGACGTCGAAGCAGTCCTGCAGGTAGGCGACCAGCGGACCGGCCGCCGAACCGGTCGCCGGGTCCTCGATCCCGGCGAGGTCGGCGCCGAAACACCTGGCCCGTACGGTGCGCGAACCACGCTCGAACACGAACGGGTAGACGTTGAGCGCCGGGCCGGCTTCGAACGCCGCGAACCGGCCGGGATCGGGCTCCAGCCCGGCCAGCGAGTCGAGGTCGCGAACCGGGACCAGCAGCGCCGGCAGACCGGTCGACACGATCTGGGGGCTCAATTCCGGATCGAGCAGGTCGACCGTGAGCCCGAGTGCGGCGGCGGCCTGCTCGGGCCGGATGATCCGGCCCAGGTCGGCCGGAGGCTGGCTCATCGAGGCCCGCCAGCCGCCGCCCTCGACGACCGCCTCGACCGACTGCAGCCCGACCCCGGTCTGCTGGGTGAAGCCGGCCCGCTCGAGCCCCCGGTCGATCGCCACGGCCACCGCGGTGCCGAGCGAAGGATGCCCGGCGAACGGGATCTCCGAGCTGACCGTCCAGATCCGGTTCCGGTAGTCGGCCCCGGAACCGGGACCGGCCGCCGGATCCGCGTCTTCCCCGGGCGCCGGTCCGGCCGACTGCACGAAGGTCGTTTCCGACAGCCCGACCTCGCGGGCGAAGGCCAGCATCGTCTCGTCCGCGATCCCGTCGGCATCGAGCACGACCGCCAGGCCGTTCCCGGCCAGTGGCCGGTCGGTGAAGACGTCGAGCCAGACAAACGGCCGGCTGCTTGCCGATGAACGGCCGGATTCAGGCATCGGTGCGGTCAGGCATCGGCCCGCTCGATCCCGTCGCCCGATCCGGCATCCAGCGCCCGGAACAGGCCACCGTGGTAGACCAGCGGGTCGCCCGGCTCGGCTTCTACCTCGATCACCGTCCCGGTGACGATCACGTGGTCGCCGCCGGGCAGCACGTCGCCCAGCCCGCAGACGATCCGGGCCAGCGAGCCCTCGACGATCGGCACCCCCAGGTGCTCCCTCCAGCTCACCGAGCTCCACTTCTCAGACTGCGGCGCCTTGGTCGCAAACACCTCGGCCGCCGGCTGCTGACCGACCCCCAACACGCTGATCCCGAACCGCCCGGCCCGCTGCAGCACGGCCAGGGAGCGGGATCCGTGATCGAGGCAGACCAGCATCATCATCGGCTCCAGCGACAGCGAACAGACCGCCGAGGCGGTTGCGCCGGCCGGTTCCCCGTCTCCGAACGCCGAGACCACGGTCACCCCGGTGGGCAGCAATCCGACGGCCCGGCGGAACTCTTGTCGATCGGGGACGTCCATTCTCCGCCGTAGACAATATGATGCCCTCGCTGTGCGAGCCGTACTGACTACATCCGTCGCCGTCGCCGCTGTCATCGGCCTCTCGGCCTGCGGATTCGGGGAGCAGGGGATCACCGTTTCCGAGAACGAGCCCGAATACAGGGGGGCCGAGCTGTTCGCCGCCAACTGCTCCGGCTGCCACACGCTGAGCGCGGCCGGGGCCGAAGGGACGGGCAACCAGAGCGCCCGGGTCCAGGGCCCCAACCTCGACGAGCGCAAGGAGACCGTGAAATCGGCGCTGTTCGCGATCGAGAACGGCGGCTATTCCGGCGCGATCATGCCGCAGAACATCGTGGTCGGCGACGAGGCCCAGGAAGTGGCCGATTTCGTCGCCAAGTACTCCGGGTCCGAAGCCGGCGACGAGTAACCGACCGCGGGTCCGGTGCTCGACCTCAAGCTAATCCGCTCCGAGCCAGAGCGGGTGAAGACTGCCCTGGCCCGCCGGGGGGCGGCGGATTCGATCGACGAGCTGCTGGCGCTGGACCAGAGGCGGCGCGAGCTGCTGCCCGAGATCGAGGGCGCCCGCTCCAGCCGCAAGAAGGCCTCGGACCGGATCGGCGCCGCCAAGCAGGCCGGCCAGGAACCGACCGAGGCGATCGAGGCGGTGCGCGAACTGAAGGTGCGGCTGGAGCAGCTCGAGGCCGAGTTGGCCGAGGTCGAGTCGAAGCGCGACCGGATCGCCGAGAGCCTGCCCAACCTGCCCGACCCGGCCAGCCCCGACGGCCTGACCGACGAAGATGCCGAGCTGGTCAGGGAGGTGGGTGAGGTGCCGCGGTTCGATTTCGAGCCGAAAGACCACCTAGAGCTGGCCGAGGCCGGGAACCTGATCGAGACCGAAGCGGCCGCCGCGGCCTCCGGGGCCAGGTTCGCCTACCTGAAAGGCGATCTCGCGATGCTCGAGTTCGCGCTGGTGCGGTTCGCGATGGAGACGATCCGCGAGCAGGGTTACGAGCCGGTCGTGCCACCGGTGCTGGTCCGGGAGGAGGCGCTGTTCGGGACCGGGATGCTGCCCGGCGACCGCGACCAGATCTATGAGATCCCCAAAGACGAACTGTTCCTGGCCGGAACCTCGGAGGTCCCGCTGGCCGCCCTGCACGCCGACTCGATCCTCGAAGCCGATCAGCTACCGATCCGCTACGGCGGGTTCTCGACCTGCTTCCGGCGCGAGGCCGGTGCGGCCGGGCGCGATACCCGGGGAATCTTCAGGGTCCACCAGTTCGACAAGGTCGAGATGTTCTCGTTCGTGAGGCCCGACGAGGCGACCGCCGAACACGAGCGGATCCTGGCGATCGAGGAGCAGATCCTGACCCGGCTGGAGCTGCCCTACCGGGTGGTCGACATCGCGGTCGGCGACCTCGGGGCCCCGGCCGCGCGCAAGTTCGACTGCGAGGCCTGGATCCCCAGCCAGGGCCGTTACCGCGAGTTGACCTCGTGCTCGAACACGACCGACTTCCAGGCTCGCCGACTGGGCTGCCGCTACCGGCCGGAGCCGGAGGCGCCCCCGGAGTTCGTCAACACGCTCAACGGAACGGCGCTGGCGGTCGGCCGGGCCCTGATCGCGCTGCTCGAGAACCACCAGCGCGAGGACGGGTCGGTCGTCCTGCCCGGCTTCCTGCGCGACTACGGGGCGCCGGTGGAGATCGGCTGACCGTGGCCGCCAGCCGGATAGTGATCTGCGACGACCACGAGATCGTCCGCGAGGCACTCCGGGCGAGGCTCGATGCGGTCCCCGATTTCGAAGTGGTCGGTGAAGCGGCCGACGGCCGCAAAGTTATCGACGTGGTTCGCAGGACCCGGCCCGACCTGGTGGTCATCGACGTCGAGCTCCCCGGGTCGGACGGAATCTCGGCCAGCGTCCGGATGCTCGAGCTGTGGCCGGAGCAGAAGATCCTGGTCTTCACCGCCCACGACCAGGCTTCGGTGTGCGACCTGGTGGCGCAGGCCGGCGGTCAGGGCTGCGTCTCCAAGTCGGCCTCGACCTCGGAGATCGAACGTGCCTGCCGGGCGGTACTGGGTGGGGCGACCTGGTTCGAGACCGTTTCGGGCCAGGTCGACGGGGAGGGCGACGAACTGCGGCGGCTGCGCAGCCTCTCCGGCCGCGAGCTGGAGATCCTGAACCTGCTGGCAGGCGGGATGAGGGCCAGTGACATCGCGGAGGCGACCGGGCTCCAGAAGGCCACCGTCTACACCCACGTGCGCAACGTGGTCAACAAGCTGGGGGTCCAGACCCGGACCCAGGCAGCGGCGATGGCGATCCAGTACTCGTTCCTGAATCCGAGCGACGCGCCGGTCCGGCCGGTCAAGCCTGCTCGCGGAACTCCAGCGAACAGCCGTTGATGCAGTAGCGCTGCCCGGTCTCGCCCGGCCCGTCGTCGAAGACGTGGCCGAGGTGAGCGTCGCAATTGCTGCAGACGACCTCGGTCCTGGTCATGCCGAGGCTGCGGTCGGTGCGCAGCTCGATCTGCTCGAGGTTGGCCGGCTCGGTGAAGCTGGGCCAGCCGGTCCCCGAATCGAACTTGGCATCGGAACTGAACAGCACCGTCTCGCAGCAGACGCAGGTGTACGAGCCGTCACGGTGGTTGTCGAGATGGGGACCGGTGAACGGACGTTCGGTGGCCGCCCGGCGGGTCACCTCGTACGCCTCGGGGGAGAGCCTCTCCCGCCACTCCTCGTCTGTCCGTCTGACCTGCTCTTGCCGGTTGCCCATGCGATCCCTTCGATCGGAGAATCCGTGACCAATGGTAGCTGCCGCGCCCGGCCGGCCCGCGTGGAGCCGACGGCAGGACCTCGGCGGCAGCCGGGCGGTGGGGAGGCCGACGGCCGGACGGTGGGAAATTCGTTTCAGAAACAGGGCCGGACAGTCCGGGGCTGGTAATTACGGAATCGATCTTGTAGGTTTTCGGAACTGAAGCACGGGCCAGGACGGCCCAAGGGAGACTCTGGTTGATACGGGTTCGAACCGGGGGGCTCTTGTTTGACTCTCGAGTCCGAAAAGGGAATTTGCGTTGTCACCCGTTACTCGCATTGGGAGTTTTCACTTGCTGCGCCAAAACAGCCCCGGACGGCTCTTTGTCCTGGCGCTGACCCTCTCGGTGCTCGCCCTGCTGGTGTCGGTGAGCCCGTCGGAAGCCCCCGCCGCGAAGCGGTCGACCGGCCACGTGAGCATCAGCCGGATGATCGCTCCGGTGGACGTATGCCCGACCCAGCCGGCCACCCGGAAGAAGCACCGCGCACGGGCCAAGCGGGCGATGGCCTGCATGACCAACTACGCCCGCCGCCAGGTCGGCCTGAGGAAACTGCGTCCGATGCGAAGGCTCAACCACTCGGCGCGCATGAAGGCCCGCGACATCCTGCGCTGCGACCAGTTCAGCCACAATGCCTGCGGCCGCAGCGTGCTGTACTGGTTCAAGCGGGTCGGGTACGTCGGCAGGGTCTGCCGCTACATCAGCGAGAACATCGCCTGGGGAGGCGGCCCGCTCGGCAACACCCGCAACATCTTCACCGCGCTGATGCATTCCAGGGGCCACCGCGAGGCGATCCTGAGCCGGCAGTACACCGTGGTCGGCAACGGCGTGGTCCGGGGCAACATGAGGGGCCACCGCGGAGCCGGCGTCTGGGCCCAGCACTTCGGCGGAGGCTGCTGAGCCCGAGCCACTGCCGCCGGCCGCCGCGGTGCGAACCGCCGGCCGATACGACTCGCACTAGTATCGGGGCCATGGACAGCGACCCCGAGGAGCGTGAACTTGACTGAGGAACCGGAGCTCGACGTCCTGCTCGGGACCGAGAGGACCTTTCCCCCTCCGCCCGCGTTCGCCGAGGCGGCGGCGTTCAACGACCCCGGCATCTACGAGCGTGCCGCGGCCGACCCCGAAGGCTGGTGGCGCGGCTGGGCCGAACAGCTCGAGTGGATCGAGCCGTTCGACCGGGTCCTCGATTGGAGCGACCCTCCCCATGCCAAGTGGTTCGCCGGAGGCAAGCTCAACGTGAGCGCCAACTGCCTGGACCGCCATGTGGCGGCCGGCAACGGGGACCGGGTCGCCTATTACTGGGAGGCCGAGGACGCGGACCAGACCGGGCCCGAAGGCCGTAAGCAGATCACCTACGCCTGGCTGCTCGACCAGACCCAGCGATTTGCCAACGTGCTCAAGGGCCTCGGCGTCGGCAAAGGCGACGTGGTCGGCATATTCATGCCGATGGTCCCCGAGGCGGCGGTCGCGATGCTGGCCTGTTCCAGGATCGGAGCGGTGCACAACGTGGTCTTCGGCGGGTTCTCGGCCGAATCGCTCCGGGAACGGATGGAAGTCTCCGAGGCCAAGGCGCTGGTCACCGCCGACGCGACCCTGCGGCGCGGCAAGCCGGTCGAGATGAAGGGCCAGATCGATCCCGTCCTGGACCAGCTCCCGGCGATGGAGCACGTGATCGTGGTCGATCGCTGCGGCACCGGGCCGTCGATGAACGAGGGGCGTGACCTGGACTGGGCCGAGGCCGTATCGGCGGCCGACCCGGTCTGCCCACCCGAGCCGATGGATGCCGAGGACCCGCTCTACCTGCTCTACACGTCGGGTTCGACCGCCAAGCCGAAAGGGATAGTCCACACCACCGCCGGCTACCTGACCCACGTAACGGCGACCCACCGCATGGTCTTCGACCTGAAAGACGACGACGTCTACTGGTGCGCCGCCGACATCGGCTGGGTCACCGGGCATTCGTACATCGTCTACGGGCCGCTGGCCAACGGGGCTACCTCGGTCATGTACGAAGGCGCTCCCGACTACCCGGGCAAGGACCGCTGGTGGGAGATCGTCGAGCGTTACCGGGCGTCCATCCTCTACACGGCGCCGACCGCGATCCGCTCGTTCATGAAATGGGGCGACGAGTACCCGGCCGCTCATGACCTCTCCTCGCTCAGGCTGCTCGGATCGGTCGGCGAGCCGATCAACCCACGCGCCTGGCTCTGGTACCACGAGAAGATCGGAGGCGCCCGCTGCCCGATCGTCGACACCTGGTGGCAGACCGAGACCGGCGGCATCATGATCAGCCCGCTGCCCGGGCTGACCACGACCAAGCCGGGATCGGCCACGGTGCCGCTGCCGGGGATCGAGGCGGCGATCCTAGACAGCGAAGACAACGAGGTCGAGGTGGGGGCCGGCACCCTGGTCCTGACCAGGCCCTGGCCGGGCATGGCCCGGACGCTCTACCGGGAACCGGAGCGTTTCGTCGAGACCTACTGGCAGCGCTACGGTCCCGCCACCTACCTGGTCGGGGACGCGGCCCGCCGCGATGAAGACGGCTTCTTCTGGATCGTGGGCAGGATCGACGACGTGATCAACGTGTCCGGCCACCGGCTCTCGACCATGGAGGTCGAGTCGGCCCTGGTCTCCCACCCGAGCGTCGCCGAGGCGGCGGTGATCGGGGTCAACGACGAGCACACCGGCCAGGCGATCGTCGCGTTCGTGACCCCGCGGGACGGGGTCGAGGCCGGGCCCGAGCTGACCGCCGACCTGCGCGAGCACGTGGCCGACCGGATCGGCAAGCTGGCCCGCCCGAAACAGACCCTGTTCGCGTCCGACCTGCCGAAGACGCGGTCCGGCAAGATCATGCGCCGCCTGCTTCGCGACGTCGCCGACGGCAACGACCTCGGCGACGTCAGCACCCTGCGCGATCCGTCCGTGGTCGAATCACTCAGCGAACAGATCAGCCGGGATCGATGAACCGGCCCGGGGCCGACCGGCACCCGGGCAACAGGGAGCAGACCCCGGAAAGCCAGGTCGGCCTCAGCCGGGCCGTCACCCGACGAATGCTGACGCTGTTCGTGATCGGCGACATCCTCGGTGCCGGCATATACGCGCTGGTCGGCGAGGTGGGCGGAAGGGTCGGGGGGGCGATCTGGGTCTCGTTCCTGGTCGCACTCGGCCTGGCTGTCTTCACCACGTTCGCCTACGCCGAGCTGGTCACCAAGTACCCCCGGGCGGCCGGGGCCGCGCTGTACGTGAACCGGGCGTTCGGCCGCCCGTTCCTGACCTTCATGGTTGCGTTCGCGGTGATCTGCTCCGGGCTGGCGTCGGCGGCGGCCCTGTCGCGTGCGTTCGGCGGCGACTACTTCACGGCATTCGTCTCGCTGCCGACGGTTGTGGTCGGGCTGGTCTTCATCGCCGCGATCGGCCTGGTCAACTTCCGCGGGATCCGGGAGAGCACGCGTCTGAACATGGTCTTCACGCTGATCGAGGTCGCCGGCCTGGTCCTCGTGGTCGCGATCGGGGCGGCGGTGCTCGGCGAGGGGGGCGGCGACCCCGGCCGCGCGGTCGAGTTCAAGCAGGGCACTCCGGCCTTGCTGGCCGTCTTCAGCGGCGCCGGGCTGGCCTTCTTCGCGCTGATCGGTTTCGAGGATTCGGTGAACCTGGCCGAAGAGGCCCGGGCCCCGAGACGCGACTTCCCCTGGGCCCTGTTCGTCGGGGTGCTGACCGCCGGGCTGATCTACGTGGTGGTCACCGCGGTCGCCTCGATGGTGGTCCCGACGGCCGAGCTGGCCGCTTCGGAGGGGCCGCTGCTCGAAGTGACATCGCGCGGCCCGCTGGCCGTGCCCG
>JAGQUV010000003.1 GCA_020438295.1 Solirubrobacterales bacterium | reverse complement strand
CTCCCCGATAGCCGGTCAGAAGCGGGAACGTCGACAACGACCGCAGCATCTCGTCAACGTCCATGCGACGCCGCGGACTCAGCCGGACCGCGACGTCGTTGAGCAGCTCCGCCTCGGTACCACCGGCGCCGCAGGCGATGACCGGCCCGAAGACCGCGTCGTCGACCACCCCTACGAGCATCTCGACCGCCCCATCGCCCTCGACCATCGCCTGCACCAGCAGCGAGTCGCGGCTGACCCCGGCGCGCCGCAATCCCTCATCGATCCCGGCCGCGGCGTCGAATACCTGCTGCCGGCCGGACAGCCCGAGCCTGACCGCACCGAGGTCGGTCTTGTGGACGAGCTCGGGGCCCATCGCCTTGAGCGCAACGCTCCCACCGATCTCGTCCGCCGCCCTGGCCGCCCCCTGCGCGTCGTCGACGATCTGCCGTTGCGGCAGCACGATCCCGTAGGCATCGAGCAGCCGCGAGACCTGCTCGAAGTCGAGCCAGCCGGCACCGGCGGCGAGACCGTCGGCGATCGCGGCCGCGGCGGCGTCGGGCTCGAGGTCGTCGAACGACGGCGCCGACTCGGACGGCCGCTGTCGCCACTCGGCGTAATGCACGACCCGGGACAGCGCATGGGCCGCGTCCTCCGGGTGGAAAAAGGTCGGCACCCCACCGGTCTCGATCATCGAGTCGCGATCGCGCGCGGTCATGAAAACGGCCTGAACCGGTAGTTCCCGAGGCAGCTCACCGACCGCCCGGGCGACCGCTTCCGCCACCTCCTCCGCCCTGATCAGAAGCGGCCGCACGAAGATCACGATCAGGGCGTCGATACCGTCCCAGCCGGCCATGGTCCGGATCGCCCGGCGGTACTGCTCGGCATTTGCGGTCGCGATCATGTCGACCGGATTGTTCAGGCCGGCCTCGGGCGCGAGGAACTCGCGCAGCTCTTCGCAGACCGGCTCCGGGACGGTCGGCACCTCGAGCCCGGTCGCCTCGCAGGCGTCGGCGCACATGATCCCGGGGCCGCCGGCGTTGGTCAGGATGCCGACCCGCGGGCCCGCCGGGAGCGGCTGGCCGGACAGGACCGAAGCGACGTCGATCATCTCGGCGAGGCTCTCGGTCCGGATCACCCCGGCCTGCCGGAACAGGGCGTCCACGGTCACGTCGGAGGCGACCAGCATCGCACCGGTGTGGGAGCTGGTCGCCCGGGCGCCGGCCGCAGAGCGGCCGCTCTTGACCACGACGACCGGCTTCTGCCTGCCGACCCGCGGAGCCACCCGGGAAAACCGTCGCGGGTCGCTGAACGACTCGATGTAGAGCAGCGCCACGTCGGTTCCGGGGTCGGTCTCCCAGTACTCGAGGAAGTCGTTGGCCGTGATGTCGGCCCGGTTGCCGACCGACGCGAACGAGGAGAGGCCGAGGTTGCGGTCGCCGGAGAACTCGACGAAGGCCAGCCCGAGCGCCCCGCTCTGGGAGACGAAACCGACCTTCCCCGGGTCGGGCATGGCCGGCGCAAAGGTCGCGTTGAGCCGCACCTCGGCGCCGGTGTTCGAAACGCCGAGGCAGTTGGGGCCGACCAGCCGCATGCCGCCCTGACGACATGCGGCGAGCAGCTCCTGCTGCCGGGCGGTCCCAGCGCTGCCCGTCTCGGAGAACCCGGCCGAGACCACGACCACCGCGGGGATGCCCTGCTCTGCGCACTCGCGGACGGACTCGACCACCGCCGGCGCCGGGACCGCGATCACCGCCAGTTCGACCGGTGCCGGCAGGTCGCTGACACCGGGGTACGCCCGGACCGACTGCACTACATCGGCCCCACGGTTGACCGGGTAGACCGTACCCTCGAATCCGCCGTCCAGGAGATTGTGGAAGATCTGGCCACCGACCGTCCCCCGCTCGCGTGACGCCCCGACCACGGCCACCGAATCAGGCTCGACGAAATGCTTGATCGCCGCGGCTGCGGCAATCCGGTCGCGGTCCTCGAATCGCTCGATCGCACCCTCCTCGAGCGAAGTGGGCAGCTTGATCTGGATCGAACCCGGGACCGAGCGAACCTCGACCGGAAACCCGCTCTCGCGGAACATGTCGATCATCCGGTGGTTCTCGGGCATGACCTCGGCCTCGAACGTGGTTATCCCGTGCTCGTCGGCCACCTCGGACAGATGGGCGAGCAGGATCGTGCCCAGGCCGAAACCCTGCAGCTCATCCGCTACCGCGAACGCCACTTCCGCTTCTTCGGCGGAGGCCCGGATGTAGGCGGCGTGGGCGACGGGGCGGCTCCCTTCTCCCCGCAGCGCGATCAGGCCGTAGCTGTCCGCGTAGTCGACGTCAACGGCGCGCGCCGCCTCCTCCTCGACGTTCGACACGGCCGAGAAGAACCGCAGCCCCCGGGAGTCCGGACTGAGGCCGGCGAAGAACTCGGTGATCGCGGCGCGATCGCCCTCCTGCACCGGCCTGACCCGCAGGCTCGATCCGTCGCGCAGGATCACGTCGGCCTGGCGGCTTGCCGGATAGGCGTCGCTCAACTGCTGTCATCCTTTTCGTCACCGCGAACCATGGTTCGCCGCATGCTAGCCGGGAGGCGTCTCCGGCCGGGTTCGGTCGAGTGGAGCTGAGGGGGCTCGAACCCCTGACCTTCGCCATGCCATGGCGACGCTCTTCCAGCTGAGCTACAGCCCCGAGAGATTCAGGACCGCCCATTTTACAGCGATGCGGTCGGCGCGACCGCTCCTCGAGTCAGGCAGCCGATGCGGACTCGCCGTCCGGGGCCCCCAGGTCGAGTTCGATCCGCGGAGCCTCGTGCCAAAGCTCCTCGAGGTCGTACCGCTCGCGGGCCTCCGGGGTGAAGATGTGCAGCACGCAGTCGAGGTAGTCGAGAACCGTCCAGGCCACGTCGCCGGAACGGTCGGGGTTGACCGGCAGCAGTGAGTGGTCCTGCTTCATCCTCAGATGGACTTCGTCGGCGATCGCCTCGGCCTGGCGCTCGTTGCGGGCCGTGCAGATGATCAGGCTGTCGGTGTAGCTGACCAGCTCGCGCATGTCGAGCGCGACGATATTCCCGGCAAGCTTCCCGGCGGCCAGTGCTGCGACCCGGCCGGTCAGCTCCTGACTATCCATTGCCATACAACTCCTCCCTCTCGATCATTTCTGCGACGCCGGCCGGCACGAGATGGCGATATGGCTGCCCCGCCCGAAGCCGCTGCTGGACCAGGGTCGAAGATAGCCCGATCGGCGGCATGCCGATGAACTCGAACCGGTCGCCGGCCCCCAGCTTCCTGAAGACCCGCTCGACCGCATTCTGCTCGATGTCCTCGCGCGGCGCAATCGCCACCCGGGCCAGCTCGACGATCGCGTCCGGTCGGTGCCAGTCGCCGAAGCCGAGCGCGGTATCGGCGCCCATCAGCAGGTAGATCTCGCTGTCCGGTCTGAGTTCAGCAATCCGCCCAAGCGTGTCATACGTGTAGGACGGTCCGGGGCGTCCTACCTCGATCGCTGAAGCGCTCAGGCCGTCCAGGCCGTCGATCGCCACCTCGACCATCTCCAGCCGGGCCCGGCCGCCGGGATCGGCCAGCACCTCCTTGTGGTACGGGTCGCCGGTCGGAACCAGCACGACCTCATCCAACTGCAGTCGCCATCTGGCTTCGCCGGCGAGCACCAGATGGCCCAGGTGGGGCGGATTGAACGCCGAACCCAGCACGCCGATGGCCCGATCCCCTCCACCGTCCCGCCCGGCCGGCCGATCGCCCTCAGGCATCGATCCCGTCCGGTCCCGGATCAGTTCCGGGTATGGCCGTCGCCATGTACCACGTACTTGAAGGTGGTCAGCTCCCGCAGTCCGATCGGTCCGCGGGCATGGAGCTTCTGGGTCGAGTTGCCGATCTCGGCGCCCATGCCGTACTCGAAGCCGTCGGTGAACCGGGTCGATGCGTTGACGTAGACCGCGGCCGCGTCGACCCCGGACGTGAACAGGTCCGCGGCCTGCTCCGACTCGGTGACGATCGCTTCCGAGTGCCCGCTGCCATGGCGGTTGATGTGGTCGATCGCGGCGTCGAGGTCGTCGACCACCGCCACCGCGAGCTTGAGGTCGAGGTATTCCGTATCCCAGTCGTCGGCGGTCGCCTCGCCCACGGCGACGCCTCCGGCATCGGCCCGGGCCCGGCTGTCGCCGACCAGCTCGACCCCGGCCTCACTCAGCCGGGCGAGGGCCGGGGGCAGGAAGGCCGCCGCCACGCCGGCGTCGACCAGCAGAGTCTCGGCCGAGTTGCAGACGCCGGGCCGGCTCACTTTGGCGTTGAACGCGATCTCGCGGGCCATCTCGAGGTCGGCTTCACTGTGCACGTAGACATGGCAGTTGCCGGACGCGGCATACATCACCGGGACCGTGGCCACCTCCTTCAGCACGTTCTTGAGGCCCTCTCCGCCCCGGGGGATCAGCAGGTCGATCCCGTCCTCCTGGGTCGCCAGTTCGGCGATCGCATCGTGGCCCCCTCCGCGCGAAAGAACCACCGAATCGACCGGCAGATCGGCCTGCTCGAGCGCAGCGCGAACCACCTCGGCCAGGGCGGTGTTGGTCCGCTCGGCGTAGCTCGACCCCCGCAGCACGATCGCGTTGCCGCTCTTGATGGTCAGCGCGGCACAGTCGATGGTCACGTTGGGACGGGCCTCGTAGATCACCGCGACCACCCCCAAGGGCACCCTGACCTTGCGCAGGCGCAGCCCGCTCTCGAGGGTCCGGGCCTCGAGCTCCTCGCCGACCGGGTCATCGAGCGCCGCGACTTCACGGACCCCGGCGGCCATCGCGTCGATCCGCCCGGCGTCGAGCGTCAGCCGGTCGATCAGGGCCGCGCTCAGCCCGGAAGCACGCTCGTCGGAGAGATCGGCCGAGTTGGCCCGGAGTATCTCGTCCGAGCCGGCCAGCAGCCCGGTCGCGATCGCCTCCAGGGCGGTGTTCTTCGTCTGCTCGGGAGCGGTGGCCAGCAGCCTGGCCGCCGCGCCGGCCGCAGCACAGTCGGCCGCTACGTCGTTGAGGGTTGCTTCCATGCCGGAAAGCCTAGCCGGATCGCGATCCCGGCCGGGTATCGGCTGCGGCGCCTCAGGCCAGGACGAAGTAGTCGCGGTGCACGATTTCCTCCGAAGCGTGCGGCATCAGCTCGAGCACCTCGCTGCTCTTCATGCCCTTGATCCGCTCGGCCTCCTCCGCGGAGTAGTTGGAGATCCCCTTGCCGACCACCCGGCCTTCGGCGAGCACCTCGACCGCGTCGCCCGCGTCGAACGGTCCTTCGACCCCGGTCACTCCGACCGGCAAGAGGCTCGACCCCTTCTGGCTCAGCACCCGGGCGGCTCCCTGGTCGACCAGGATGCGGCCGGTCGCCGGCTTGGCGTAGCGCAGCCACTGTTTGAACCCCGATGACGGCTTCTTACGGACCGCGAACGAGGTTCCGGTCGCCCCGCCCGAGGCGGCCCCCACCAGCGTTCCCTCGAGCGTGCCGTTGCAGATTCGGGTCTCGATGCCGGAGTCGGTCGCCATCTCGGCCGCGGCGACCTTGGACCGCATTCCGCCACTGCCGAACACCGAGGTCCGGTCACCGATGTCTTTGCCGGACAGCTCCGAGAAGTCCTCGACCCGTTCGATCAGCCGGGCATCGGGATCGGAGGCCGGATCGGCCGTGTAGACCCCGTCGGTGTTGGTCAGCAGCACCAGCAACCGGGCCTCGAGCATGATCGCCACCTGGGCCGCAAGGAAGTCGTTGTCACCGAACGTGATCTCATCGGTCGCGGTCGTGTCGTTCTCGTTGACGACCGGGACCACACCCCAGCCGAGCAGCCGCCTCAGGGTCTGGCGGGCGTTCAGATAGCTGGTCCGGTTGGCCACGTCCGAGGCGGTCAGGAGAACCTGGGCCGCGGCCGCCCCGCCGGCCTCGAGCCTCGATTCGTACTCGCTGAACAGCGAGCCCTGTCCGACCGCCGAGGCGGCCTGCAGCTCGTCGATCGAACGCGGCCGGGCCTCGAGGCCGAGCATCCGGATTCCCCGGGCGATCGAGCCCGAGGTGACCATGATCAGGGCCTCACCTCCGCGCCGCAGTTCCGCGGCCTGGTCACAGACCGAATCGAGCACGCCGGTTCGCAGGCTGCCGTCATCGGCAGCCACGATCGACGATCCGAGTTTGACGACCAGAGTCATGGCGGATTCCAGCCTAGCCCAAGGCGATCGGCCCGGGGCCGGCCGGCGCCGGCCCGGCCGTAGCCGCTCAGTGGAGCTCGAACTCGTACCCGCCGACCCGGATGTCGTCGCCCGATTCGAACCCCGCCCGCCTCAACTCGGCCATCACCCCCATCTCGTTGAGCCGTGTCTCCAGGTATCCGAGGGCCTCCTCGTTGTCCAGGTCGAACCGGTCGAACAGCACCTCGATGCCGTGGCCGTGGATCCGGAACACCCCTTCGCCCTCTGCCTCGACCGAGTATCCGCCCTCTCCTTTCGGACGGTAGGTCAGGTGCTCGGCTTCATACTCGACTTCGGTTCCGCCCGGGCCGGGCGTGACCGGTGCGGCGACCTGAGCGGGCACCTCGGCGACGATCTTTTCGGTCAGGCGTTCGAGGCCGGCACCGGTGGCCGCCGAAACTGCCAGCACGCCGAGCACGGAATCGCCGAGTGCCGCCTGCCAGTCCCGGACCTGGTCGGCGATGTCGGCCTCGGTCCAGAGGTCCGACTTCGACAGGACGAGCAGCTCCGGCAGGTCCTCGAGCCCGCTCCCGTGGCCAGAAAGCTCGTCACGCACGGCACGGTAGTTGTCCAGCGGCTCACCCGACGAAGGCGCCAGCTCGACCACGTGGACCAGCATCGCGCAGCGTTCGACGTGGGCCAGGAATTCGTGGCCCAGGCCGGCACCTTCCGCCGCACCCTCGATCAGTCCCGGGACGTCGGCGAGGATCACCTGCCGGTCGTCGCTTTCGATCGTCCCCAGGACCGGCTCGAGGGTCGTGAACGGGTAGTCGGCCACTTTGGGATCGGCCCGGGTCAGCCGGGCCAGCAGCGACGACTTGCCGGCGTTCGGCAGCCCGATCAGGCCGGCGTCGGCCAGCAGCTTGAGCCTGAGCTCGACCCAGCCCGATTCACCGCCGGTTCCCTTCTCGGCAAACCGCGGCGCCTGACGGACCGAAGTCGAAAAGCGCTTGTTGCCGTGGCCGCCACGGCCACCTTTGGCCAGCACCGCCGACTGGCCCGGCTCGACAAGGTCGACCGCCAGGCCGGCGACCGAAACCGCCTGGGTTCCCGCCGGGACCGGGATCACGAGGTCGTCGCCGCGGGCACCCTGTTTGTTGGAGCCCTGTCCATGATGGCCCCGCCCGGCCCGGAAATGCTTGGAGCGCAGGGCCCCGAGATCGCGCCGGGACGGATCGCATTCGACGATCACGCCACCGCCGTGACCGCCGTCCCCGCCGTCCGGTCCCCCGCGTGGGACGTGCGCCTCCCGCCGGAACGAGATCGCCCCGTTCCCGCCGGACCCGCCTTCAACGTAGATTTTCGCCCTGTCGTAGAGCACCGACCAAGGGTACGCGGAAGCGGCGGCACCGGACAGACCAATCGCGGCCGGCCTGTCACGGCCTGACACCGCCGATCCTGCCCGAGCGGTCCGCTCGGGCGGCCGCTACTCGTCCGTGGCGACCGAGATCACGCGGCCGCGACGGCCGGGCCTGAACTCGACCGTTCCCGGTCGGGTGGCGAAGATCGTGTGGTCGCGGCCCAGACCGGTTCCTTCCCCGGGCCAGAACTGGGTCCCACGCTGGCGGACGATGATCTCGCCGCCGTTCACCGACTGCCCGGCGAAGACCTTCACCCCGAGCATCTTCGGGTTCGAGTCGCGGCCGTTCCTCGAGGATCCGAGTCCTTTCTTATGAGCCATCGCTGTCCTCCTTCTTGGCCGCCGGCTTCTTCTTGGCCGCGGGCTTCTTTGCGGTCCCTGTGCCGGGCTTGGCCGCCTTTGATTCGATCTTCGGCTTGGCCGCAGTCTTCGCCTTGGCTGGAGCCTTGGCCGCGGTCTTGGGCTTGGTCTCGGCCTTGGCCGCAGCTTTGGGCTTGGTCGGCGCCTTCGTCCCGGCCTTGGGCTTGGCCGGCTCCTTCGCCTTCGTGGCGGCCTTCGGTTTGCTCTCGGCCTTCTTTGCGGTCCCCTTCTTCGGAGCGGCCTTCTTCGCGCCGCCACCCAGCGAGACCACTTCGAGCCTGGTCAGCTCCGACCGGTGGCCGGCCCGGCGGGAGTAGCCCTTCTTGGCCTTGTACTTGAAGACCCTGATCTTCTCACCGCGGAGGTGCTCGGTCACCTTTGCCTCGACCTTGATCTTCTCGAGCTCCTTTGCCCCGAGCACGACGTCGTCGCCTTTGAACATGACCGGTCTCAGCGTGACCTTGTCACCCTCGTCTGCCTGAAGGCGGTCAACCACGATCTCCGAGCCTTCTTCCACCCGGTACTGCTTGCCGCCAGAATCTACAACCGCATACATAGTCAAACTCTCGAATCGTTTTCAGGTCAGGTCAGCCGCCGGCGTCGTTCTTGGACTTGCGGCCGCGTTTGCGGCGCCCGCGCCGTAGGCCGAACCGGCCGGAGTCTACCGACTTCTTCTGCTGGAGCCCTTTCGACCCCGGATCCGGGCCGGACTCCGCTCCGGCCGGAGCCGGGGCGGGCTCCCCGGACTCGGGGACCGATTCGGCCGAGGAGCCGGCCGCGCCGCCTCCGGCCGACCGATCGCCCGACCCCTGGCGGCCATTCGAGCGGTTCGCGCGAGAACGCTCCGAGCCCGATCGGTCGTCCCGGCCCTCGGACGGCTTGCGGCTACCGGATCTGCCCCGGCCTCCGCGGCCGGATCCCGACTTTCCGGAATCGCTCTTCTTGCCGGATCCGCCGTTGTCCCGCTTGGCGCGGGTCGGTTCGGGCTGATTTGCCTCCGGCAGCAGCGAAGCGACCGCGGCCGCCCGCTCGACCGACTCGATCCGGACCATCTTGCGGTCGCCGACGAAAGCGCCGGCACCGGTCACGCTGATGATGTACGAGTCGATCCGGGCGATCGCGTCGTCGGGCTCGAACATGTGGGGCTCCTCGATCGTCACCAACACCTCCTCGCCCGGGCGGAACGGCAGCGCCCGTTCCTCGATGCTCTTCCGGTCGCCCGACTCGATCAGCTCGAAATTGTCGATCGCCAGCGCCTCCCCGCCCTCGAAGTGGAACCGCTTGCCCGATTCCTCCTCGAGCTCGAGCAGCCCGCTGTCGGGCTGGTTCAGCAACGCGGCGACCCTCGGGTTGACCCGGATCAGGAAGGCCTCCCGGTCGCCGTTTTCGGCCGCGATCTCGCGCATCTTGCGCAGGCCTTCCAGTGCCACGGTCTCGGCCGACAGCACGACACCGCCGCCGTGGCAGGTGGGGCACTCGACCGTGAGGATCTCGCGTACCCCGTCGGTGATGTTCTGTCGGGTCATTTCGACGAGCCCCAGCGGCGAGATCTCGACCAGGTAGCTCTTCGACTTGTCCGCGTCGAGCGCGCTCCTCAGGGTCCCCAGCACCTTGTCCCGGTTCCTGCCCTTGGCCATGTCGATGAAATCGATCACGATGATTCCGCCGATGTCGCGGAGGCGGAGCTGGCGCACCACCTCGGTGGCCGCCTCCGTGTTGACTTTGGTGATCGTCTCTTCCAGCCCGCCCTTGCCGCGACCGGTGAACGAGCCGGAGTTGACGTCGATCACGGTCAGCGCCTCCGCGTAGTCGATGATCAGGTAGCCCCCCGACTTCAGGTCGATCCTCTTGCCCAGGGTCGACTGGATCGCCTGCTCGATGTCCCATTTCTCGAACAGCGGCTTGTTGCCCCGGTAGAGCTCGACCCCCTCGACCAGCTCGGGCGCGGTCCGCTGGAAGAAGCTGGTCACCCGCTCGAACTGCTTCTCGTCGTCGATGATGGCCCGGTCGAACTCGTTCAGGAATACGTCCCTGAGGACCCTGACCGGGAGGTCCTGTTCCTGGAAGACCAGCGACGGTGCCTTGACCCCGACCCGGCGCTTGTCGAGCACGTCGCTGAGCCGGTGCAGGTACTTGACCTCCCGGGTGAAATCGGCCTTCTTGGCACCATGAGCGGCGGTACGGACGATCAGTCCTCCCGGCCCGTCATACGAGCGGCTGACCATCTTGCGCAGGCGGTCCCGCTCCTTGTCGGCCAGCCGCCGGCTGACCCCCACCCCGGTTCCGCTCGGCGCGTAGACCAGGTAGCGGCCGGCGATGGTCACGTTCATCGAGAGCCGCGCGCCCTTCGACTTGATCGGGTCCTTGATCACCTGGACCAGAATTTCCTGCTTCGGCTTGATCAGCTCGTCGATCCGGCGTCCCTGGCCGCGGCCCCTCCTGGGGGCGGGCTGGCCGTCGGGCAGCAGGATCTCGTCGACGTGGAGGAACCCGTTCCGCTCCAGGCCGATGTCGACGAACGCGGCCTCCATGCCGGGCAGCACGTTGTCCACCTTGCCCAGGTAGATGTTCCCGACCAGTGAGCGGCTGCCGCGACGCTCTATGTAGACCTCGGCGACTTCGCGCTTTGACTTGACGGTCTTTGCTTCTAGTACGGCCACCCGGGTTTCACCGGAGTCGGCCGATACCACAATCGTTTTTTTCATTTCAGTTTTTTCCGTTCAGATTGGCTGCCCGAGACCCTCAGTGAATCCAGAGACCCCTCTGACCGGCGCGCGACTGAATGTGGATGCTCTGCAGGACCCCGATCATCATGAAGGTGGCGATGATCGCCGAGCCTCCATAGCTCATCAGCGGCAACGGTATGCCGGTGATCGGCATGATGCCGAGGTTCATTCCCACGTTTACGAAGACCTGGAACATGATCGCGGCGGCAATACCGGCCGCGACGAGGGTTCCGTAGAAATTCTTCGAGAGCGTCATCAGACGCAACGCCCGCCAGAAAAGGAGGGCAAAAAGGGATAGGACCAGTGCGGCGCCTACGAATCCGTAGCGCTCGGCGACCACCGCGAAAATGAAGTCGGTGTGTCGCTCGGGCACGAAGCCGAGGCGGGACTGGGTGGCCTGGTCGCCGCGTCCGGTGGTTCCACCGGATCCGGTAGCGATTTTGGCCTGGTTCTGCTGGTAGCCCGCATCGCCGATGTCGGATGAGGGCGAGAGGAACGAGGTGAGTCGCTCCTGCTGGTACTGCTTGAGGACCGGGGCGCCTGCCATCGGCATCAGGACAAGCGTTATCGCGATCAGTGCAGCCAGTCCGGCGCCGATCGCGGCGAGATGCGACCAGCGCACCCCCGCCGCGACCATGATCGCGATGGTGATCGCCCCGAACACGAGTGACGTTCCGAGGTCCTGCAGCAGGACGAGGCCGGTCGGCGCAAAACCCAGCGCCAGGTAGCGGATCGTCCTTTGTGACTCAGAGCCACGACGGGCCCCGTCGATCACGAATCCGGCCAGGGCGAGCACAAGCAACAGCTTGCCCAGTTCGGCCGGCTGGAAGGTGAAGAATGGAAGCTCGAGGGATTGGGTCGATCCCCGGGCGGTGATGCCGAACACGAAGATCGCCAGAATCGAGGCGCAAAGGAACGTGTAGATGCCGACCCGCAGTTCACGAAAACGCGAGTAGTCGATTCGGGAGATAGCAATCATCGCAGTGATACCGACCAGACCGTACAGAGCCTGACGGCTTGCGTACTCCTGGGGGGCACCGCCCGCCGCCTGACCGACCGCCTCGTGAAGCGTGAGCAGAGAGCAGGCAACCAGGCCCAGAGCCGAAAAAGCCATCCAGCCGTCCATGTCACGGATGCCGACCCGGTCCAGCAGGCCGTCCCGCGGAAGATGGGCCTCGTCCCGTCCCCGGGCTGTGGCCGACGACTCCATCACTCGACGTTCCCCGATCCGCCGGACACGGCCTTCGCCCGACGGTCGAAGTAGGCGGACAGGACCTGGAGGGCGACCGGCGCCGCCGTGTCGGCGCCGAATCCGCCCTGTTCGACGGTGACCGCCACAGCCACCCTGGGGTCGGGATACGGAGCGAGCACCACGTACCAGGACTGGTCGCCGTGCGGCGGCCGCTCGGCCGTACCTGTCTTGCCCGCGACTTCTACCGGGAAGCCGCCGAACACGGCATAGGACGTGCCGTCCGGCTGCTGGGCGGCGGCATGGAGGCCGTCCATGATCGCCTCCCGGGCGGCCGGATCGAGCTCGATCTGGCGCTCTATCTCGGGCTCGAACTCCCGGATCACGCGCCCGGCCGAGTCCTCCTCCTGAAGCACCAGCCGGGGCTTGTAGACGGTTCCGCCGTTGCCGAGCGCCGCGTAGGCGGTGGCCATCTGCAGTGGATCGGCCTGCAGGTCGCCCTGCCCGATCGCCAGCTGGACGTTGTCGCCGATCGCCCACGGCCGGTCCGTTTCCCCGGCCGCGAACAGCTTGTTGCGCCACTCCGGTGTCGGCAGGAGCCCTTCCGCTTCCCCGGGCAGGTCGATCCCGGTCGGCCGACCGATCCCGAACTGGCTCGACCAGCGCTGCAGCTGCTCGCCCCCGTTCAGCTGTGCGCCGAGGCTGTAGAAATAGACGTCGGACGAGACCTCGATCGCCCTTCGCAGATCCACCGGGCCATGGGCCTGGCTGCCCGCGTTGGTGAAGGTCTGGTCGGAGATCGTGATCTTTCCCCCGTCGTCGACCACGGTAGAAGGCGTGATCTTGCCGGCCGCCAGTCCGGCCACCGCAGTGATCGGCTTGTAGGTCGACCCGACCGGGTAGGCGCCGGCGATCGCACGGTTGAACATCGGTGCCCCCAAATCCTCGTCCCACAGATCGTTCGCCTGGCGGGGGGTCAGCGGCCTGGTGAAGATGTCCGGGTCGAAGGTCGGGTTGGAGCTCATCCCCAGGACCTCGCCGTCGTTCACGTCCAGCGCCACGAACGCGCCCGGGAGTCCGATGCCGAGCAGCGCCGATTCACCGGCGGCCTGGACGTCGGGGTCCAGGGTCAGACGGATGCTGTCACCCGGCTCCGGCGTGACCGACTCGAGCTGGCCCTTGATCCGCCCCCGTGAATCGACCTGGACCCGGGTCAGCCCCGGCTCACCCCTCAGCACGCCGTCGTACTGCTGCTCGATCCCGGCCTTGCCCAGGGTGTCCCCGGCCTGCAGGCCGGCCCCCTCGGGCGATTCCAGGTCCTCGGCGGTCACCTCGCCGACGCTGCCCAGCAGGTGCGCCGCGCGGACGTCTTTCGGGTAGCGCCGGACGAAGACCCGGTTGATCTGGACCTCCGGGAAGTCGGCCTGGTGCTCCTGCAGGTAGTAGACGATGTCGTCGCCGACGTCCCTGATAAGGGTGATCGGGCTGCCGGGGGGGTTGTCCTTGACCTCGAGCCGGTAGCGCTTGCGGACCCAGCTCTCGCTCCGGCCGATGACCCCGGCGATCGAGCCGAGCAGCTTCCGCCGCTCGGCCGCCCCGGACGGTATCTCGAGCGGGTCGAGCTGAAGCGCCATGCTGGTCCGGTTGTCGACCAGCACGTTGCCGTCCCGGTCGAGGACCCGGCCACGCGGGGCCGGCACCCTGATCTCCCGGGTCCGGTTGTCGTTTGCCTCGGCCAGATAGCGGTCACCGGTCACCACCTGTAGCGACCAGAGGCGGAAGAAGAGCACCGCGAACAGTACGACGCCGACGCCGCCGAGGACCGCAACGCGGAACGCGGTACCGCGGAGCCTCCTCTGCCTGGGTTTCACCGGTTCAATACGCATCGTCTACCCCTGACAACCCGCCAGAACCCGAAAGCGGTCGGTCGGGCCGGCGGCGGGGCTGGCGCTCGCTGACCAGGGCCGGCCGCAACACACGCCGGACCAGCGCATAGATCGGCACGGCCAGCAGGAACCCGTACAGCCCCTGGACCATCGCCTCGACCAGGACCGACGGGCTCAGGCTCGCTTCGAATCCGAGGCCGACGGTGAATACCCCCAGCGCGAGGCTGGCGGCCACGGTCGCCGCTCCGCAGAAACCCGCGACCAGCAACCGGTCGGGCTGCTCACCCCGCTCGCGGTAGAGCCCGGCCAGATAGCCGAGAGCCATGAAGATCAGGCAGCCCGTTCCCAACGGGCCGTCAGCCAGCCCGTCGGCCAGAAAGCCGATCGAGAAGCCGACCGTGGCCCCGACCATGCTGCCACCGAGCAGCCCGAAGATGACGGCGCAGGCCGGCAGGATCCAGAACGGGGTCCCGATGACCTCGACCAGCGAGAAGAACGTGTTCTGGAGCACGACTATAAGCAGCACCAGCAGCGCGATTCTCAGCAAGGTCTTGTTGGTGACGATCATCCGCGGTTTCCACCGGTCAGGACCTGGAGCAGGTCGAGGTTCCTCAGGTCAGGGTACGGGACCACATCAACGCTCTGGATCGCCTCCCGTTCGTCGATCGGAGCCCGCACCACTTCTCCGATCGGGATCCCGGCCGGGAAGAACGACGAGATCCCGTCGCCGCGCCAGCCCGAGGTGACCACGCTCTGGCCCTTGCCCAACCTGCGGGTCTCGTCTAGGAACTCGAGCACCAGCCGGCCGGGGTCGCCGACCTTCGGCCTGATCACCCCCTGCGCCACGCTGGGGACGACCTTTGCGGTGACCGCGCTCGAGCTGTCCGAGATCAGGGTTACCTCAGCCTGCCCCCGGCTCACCGAACTGACCCGGCCGACCAGCCCGTCGCCGTTGATCACCGGGTCGTTCACCGACAGCCCGTCGGACGAACCGCGATTTATCCCGACCGTGGAGTACCAGGCGGTCGGAGACCGGGTGATCACCGAGCCGGTGACCGGCGTGTAGTTGTCCGGGATGCGACCGCGCTTCTCGAGATCGAACAGCCTGCGCAGCTGGACGTTCTCCTGCAACGCAACCTTGCCCGCCACGGCCTCGGTCCGCGCCTCCTCGAGTTCGGCCGAAAGCCGCTCCCGGTCACCCCGGGCGGCCATTGTCTCGTCAAACCAGTTGACCAGGTCGCGGACCGGTTTGAGCGCACGGCTGGCACCGTCCTCGAGCGGCCCGAACACCGTTCCCAGCCCGCTCCCGACCGCGCCCGAGCCCTTGCCGAAGCTCAGCGTAAGCAGGATGAAACCGACCACGATCAGGCCTATGAGGACCGCTCTGCGGCGGCGGACTTGCTTGCGATACACGCAGGTGACTTTCTCAGTTATCGGCGTCGCCAGTGCGATCCCGGCGGGCGCTGTCTGCTTGCTTGCAGGGTTCCGGCCGCACCTCCCGCTTCACGCTGCCCCCATGAATTCCCGGTGGATCTGGCGGCGGGCCGGAATGGTCGATTCTAGCGGGCCGGAAACCGCGTCCGGCCGACGATCCGGTCGAGCTCAGGCTTCCAGCTCCGGGGCCAGCCGGTAGAGCAGGCCGACCGGCAGTCCGATCACGTTCGCCACGTCCCCCTCGACCCGGTCGACCAGGACCGAGCCGCGACCCTGGATCGCATATCCGCCGGCCCTCCCCTGCCACTCGCCGGTCGCCAGGTAGCGGTCGATATCGCCGGGGGTCAGCGACTTGAACCTCACCCGCGTCTGCTCGACCCCGGACCTGACCTGGTCGCCCCCCGGACCGACCACCGCCAGACCACTGATCACCCGGTGGATCCGGCCCGAAAGCTGGGCCAGGTACTCCCGGGCTCGGACTTCGTCCTCGGGCTTGCCGATCAGGTGGTCCTCGACCACCACGTCGGTGTCGCAGCCGACGACCAGCGCGTCGGTGCCACTCAGGTCGGCCGAGACAGCCACCGAATTGGCCTTGAGCGAAGCATTGGCAACCACGACCGCCGCCGGTTCACCGTGGACGATCTCTTCGACCCCGGGTATTGCCACTTCGAACTCGAGCCCGAGCCGGGCGAGGATCTCGCGTCGCTGCGGCGAGCCGGATGCGAGGACTACCCGCAAGCCGGTCAGCCGGCCTGAACGCCTTCCGGAAACCAGATCTCGATCTCGCGGGCGGCTGAGTCGTCGGAGTCGGATCCGTGGACCATGTTGAACGTGACCTCGAGTGCGAAATCACCCCGGATCGATCCCGGCGCGGCCTCGACCGGATTGGTCGCACCGATCAACTGCCTCGCGGCGGTGACGGCCTCGGGCCCGTCCAGCACCGCGGCGACCAGGGGGCCTCCGGTGATGAAGTCGACCAGCTCACCGAAGAACGGCTTCTCGGTGTGCTCGGCGTAGTGCTCGTTGGCGATCTCTTCGGTCGCGGTCAGCATTTTCAGGGCGGCGATGCGCAGGCCCTTTCGCTCGAACCGGGCCAGGACTTCGCCGGTCAGGGCACGCTCGAACGCGTCGGGCTTGACGAGGATCAGGGTCTGTGACATGGGTTTCCTTGCTCCGTATCGGGATTTTCAGGCTGTTCAGGTTCCAGGGCCGGGCTCACCGGGTCCCCCGAAGGCGCCGGGGCTACCGGGATTCGGTGTCCCGGCCGTCGGGGACGGCCTCGCCGCTGTTGATCGGCTTGTCGGCCGGATCCTCGTCGCTGACCGCGACCTTGCGCCGGGTCCGGCGTGAGCCGCGCCGGCCGGATTCGGATGATTCGGCGCGGTCGGCCTGGCGGTCGTCCGGCGAGGCACCGGCTTCGCGGGAATCGGTGACCCGGCGCCGCGAAGGCCTCGAGTCCGACTCGGGCTCCGAGCTCGAAGCCGCCCGGGCGGCCGACCGCTTCTTCTCGTCGCCGGGCGTCTTCTTCCCGGTTTCCGCTTCGGTCTGGTGGTCGTCCGCGGCAGGCTTGCGGTCTCCGCCCTTGCGGCGACCCCTGCTCTTCCGGTCGTCGGCCTTCGAAGCCCCGCGCCGCGACGACCGCTTGGGCTCGATCAGGGTCTTCTCGCAGTAGGGACAGAGTTTCCACCTGAGCCCGACCGGCCTGGAACAGCTCGGGCAGGGCTGCTTGAGCCGGGTCCGGCAGCCCGGGCACTTGAGGAAGTCGGGCTGGGTCGGAGTTCCGCACTTGCGGCAGGAGTTGGCTTCATGCTGTCGCAGCCTGGCCTCGGTGTCTCTCACCTCGAGTTCGCGCTCGCGGGCGTCTTCGAGGTACTCGCCCGGTCGCAGGATCGTGTAGATGATCGTGCCGAAGAACGGGAAAAGGAACGAAGCGAAGGTCGCGCAGCCGACCAGGAACGGGTCCTCGACCCGGCGCCGGGAGTCGTTGAAGGTGAACAGCACCAGGGCGAGCCAGATCGCCACCAGCAGGAGGATCAGACCCCAAACGACCACGTTCGCGACGTTGCTGCTTATTCCGAATAGGGCGAGAGGCATGAGCTTGCTACAGGAACGTCCTTCCGAATAGGTATCCGAGGCCGAAGAAGACGAGGATCACGACCGCCACGACGGCAGCGACCAACGCCATCATCGACAGCAGTTGGGTGCCAGCCGATCGATTCACCGCGTAATCGTCGCACAACCGTCGGAAATGGGACGGCCGGGGAACTGTTGGGAGATGGCTTGCCGGGCGATTCCCGGGCTCATCCGGCCCCGGCCACCGGAGCCAGATAGTGCGAGCCGGCGACCAGGACCACTCCGCCGGATTCCCGGGCCCGCCGGCGGGCGAGCTCCAGGGCGGCCACGGGTTCGGCCTGCTGTTCGCCGGCGAGCCCCACCCGGGCGGCGAGCCCGGACAGCTCGCCCGCCGGCCAGGACGCGGCACCGGGCCGGCCCCGGGCGGCCAGGGAGGCCTCCGGCAACTCGGTGAACACCGCCCGCTCGAGACCCGGGGCAAGCTCCGCGATGATCCCGGGGGCGTCCTTGTCGGACATCACCCCCAGCAGGGCGATGACCGGCCGGCCGCCGGAAACCTCCGGCAGCGACCGGGCCAGCGCGGCGGCCCCGGCACGGTTGTGGGCTACGTCGAGCACCACAGTGGGGTCCTCGCCGACCACCTCCAGCCGCCCCGGGATCAGGATCGCGGCTGCCGCCTTCCCGACCCGCTCCGGCTCTAGCCCGCCGAGGAAGGCCTGGGCCGCCGCCCGGGCCACGGTGAAATTGCGACGCTGGAACTCCCCCGGAGCGGCCAGCCGCCGTTCCGCCCCGTCGGCTCCGTGAGCCGATCCGGCCTCGATCACCCGGCAGCCGCGTTCGGCGGCGGTGCGGTCGGCCAGCTCGCCGACTTCCGCGCTCACCTCCCCCAGGATCAGGGTCGTTCCGGGCCGCAGCACGGCGAGCTTCTCGGCCGCGATCTCGAGCTCCGTCTCGCCGAGGAACTCGGTGTGGTCGATGCCGACCGAGGTCAGCACCGTGGCCGCCGAGTTGAGCGAGTTTGTCGCATCGAGCCGCCCGCCCAACCCGGCCTCGACCACCGCCAGCTCGACGCCGGCTTCGGCCAGGGCAACGAACGAGGCCGCAGTGGCCAGCTCGTACTGGGTCACGAACTCCTGTTCGGCCAGATCCCGCTCGACCTTCCCGGCAGCCCCGGCGGCCTGCTCGACCGCGGCGTTGAACCGCTCGGGGGGAATTTCGTCCCCCGCGATCACGACCCGCTCGCTCCAGCGTTCGAGGTGGGGCGACAGTGAGCAACCCGAGCGGACCCCGTGGGCCTCGGTGATCGCCGCGATCATCCGGGTCACCGACGACTTACCGTTGGTCCCGACCACGTGGATCGACTCGAACCGGTCCTGGGGGCGGCCCAGCTCCTGACAGAGCGCCTCGATCCGCTCGAGGCCCATCGACCATCCGATCGCGGCCAGCGAGTCGAGATGCGCTTCGGCCTCGAACACCGACCGGCCCGGCCCGCTTCAGCCGAGCTCGGCCAGCTCGGCGTCGATCTGTTCCAGCTTCTGGCGCTCCTCGGCGACCACCTCGGGCGGGGCCTTCTCGACGAAGCCGGAGTTGGCCAGCTTGCCGGCGACCTTCTTGCGCTCGTCTTCCAGCTTCTCCCGCCGGGCCGCCAGCCTTGCCGAAAGCGCCTCCATGTCGAGTCCCTCGGACGGCCTGATCCCGAACCCGGCCACGGTCGCCACCGGCTCGCCACTACCCTCTCCGATCCGGACCCTGCCCAGCCGGGAAACGAACTCCGGCACGCGGGAACCGTCGCCGGCCGCATCGAGGACGACCTTGGGCGGCACGCCGGCCATGTCACGCCAGCCCCTGAGCTGCCTGGTCAGGCCGATCGCCTCGCCCACCTCGGACTCGATCTCGGGGTCGCGCCGGTCGTCCTCGGCCCTGGGGAAGCGATGCACCGCCAGGTGACCTTCGCGGTAGGGATGGAACTCCCAGATCGCCTCGGTCACGAACGGCATCACCGGGTGGACCAGGGCCAGGGTTCGCTCGAGCGTGTGCAGCAGCACCGCCGCGACTTCCGGGTCCCCTTCATAGATCCTGGGCTTGGCGATCTCCAGGTACCAGTCGCAGAGTTCGGAGAAGACGAACGTGTAGATGGCCTGGGCCGCGTGGGCGAAGTCGTAGGCATCCAGCAGCCCGGTGACTTCGGCGACCGTCGATTCCAGGCGGGAGAGTATCCAGCGGTCCTCGGCCGCAGCGGGGGTCGCGGGCGGTTCGCGGTCGGCCGGGGCCTCGGCATTGAGCAGCACCAGCCGCGACGCGTTCCAGAGCTTGTTGGCCAGGTCCCGGCCCTGCTGGACCTTGGCGTCCGAGTAGCGCACATCCTGGGTCGACGACATCGCCAGCAGACCGAAGCGCAGCGCGTCGGCCCCGTGCTGTTCGATCTCGCCCAGCGGATCGATCCCGGTCCCCAGGCTCTTCGACATGCGACGGCCGTCCCGCGCCTGGATCACCGAATGTACGTAGACGTCGTGAAACGGCACGTCACCGGCGAACTCGACCCCGGTCATGATCATCCGGGCGACCCAGAGGAAGAGGATCTCGCGGGCCGTGGTCAGGAAGTCGGTCGGGTAGAACGCCTTCATTTCGGGCGTCTCCTCGGGCCAGCCGAGCGTGGCGAACGGCCAGATCGCCGACGAGAACCAGGTGTCGAGCACGTCGCTTTCCTGGGTCCACCCTTCGCCGTCCGGCGGCGATTCGCCGGCGTAGACCTCGTCGCCGCGGTACCAGACCGGGATCCGGTGTCCCCACCAGAGCTGGCGGGAAATGCACCACGGGCGGATCTCGTTCATCCAGTCCAGATAGACCCGCTTCCACTGGCCCGGGGTGATCCTGACCCGGTCCTCTTCCACCGCCCGGATCGCCGGGGCGGCCAGCTCGTCCATCCGGCAGAACCACTGCAGCGAGATCAGCGGTTCGATCCGTTCACCGGACCGGTGCGAGAACGGCACCGAGTGGGTGTACGGCTCTTCCCCGCTGAGCACACCCTGCTCGCGCAGCGCCTGGGCGACGGCGACCTGGGCTTCGGCGACCTTCATCCCGGCGAAGCGCTCCCCGGCGGCCTCGGTCATGCGGCCGTCCTCGCCGATCACGCTGATCTCCTCCAAGCCGTGGCGACGGCCGATCTCGAAGTCGTTGACGTCGTGGCCGGGGGTGATCTTCAGCGCCCCGGTCCCGAACTCGGGGTCGACGTGCTCGTCGGCGATTATCGGCAGGCGCCGGCCGACCAGGGGCAGGACGCAGTGCTCGCCGACCAGGTCGGCGTACCTGGGGTCGTCCGGGTTCACCGCGACCGCGGTGTCGGCCATCATCGTCTCCGGCCTGACCGTGGCCACGGTCAGGGCGCGCTCGCTGCCCTCGACCGGGTAGTCGACCGAGTAGAGCGTGTCGGTCTCCTCCCGGTTTTCGACCTCGAGGTCGGAGATCGCCGAGTGCGATCCGGGGTCCCAGTTGACCATGTAGTTGTCGCGATAGATGTAGCCCTTCTCGAACAGCTCCAGGAAGACCTTTCGCACGGCCAGCGCGTAGCCGTGGTCGAGCGTGAATCGTTCGCGCTCGTAGTCGCAGGATGCCCCGAGGCGCTGGTACTGCTCCCTGATCCGGTTCCCGTGGTGCTCCTTCCACTCCCAGACCCGCTCGACGAACGCCTCCCTCCCGATCTCGTGCCGGTCGAGCCCCTCGGACCTGAGTTGCTTCTCGACCACCGACTGGGTGGCGATGCCGGCGTGGTCGGTACCGAGTATCCAGAGCGTGTTCCGGCCCCTCATCCGATTCATCCGGACCAGCGCGTCCTGCATCGATCCGTTCAGGGCGTGGCCCATGTGGAGCACCCCGGTCACGTTCGGTGGCGGGATCGCGACCGAGAAGTTCTCGCTCGGCGAGCCGGTCGCGTCCGGGTGGAAATAGCCCCGATCGAGCCACTCGCCGAAGATCCGGCCCTCGGTCTCCCCGGGCAGCCAGCGGGTGGTCTGTTCCAGTCTCTGTCGGGCCGCGGCATCCACGGCGGCCGATGTTATTTGAGTGCGACGCCGGTCAGCGAGCCCGGAGACCATCGGGCCGGCTGCTCAGCCGGTCCGTTCACCCAGGTCGTCGAAGTCGTCCTCGGCCGCCTTCTGCTCGAGGGTCGCATCGGTGACCAGGATCGGCCCCTGTCCCTTTTCGATCGACTCGCGGGTCACCACGCACTTGGAGACGTCCTGGCGCGACGGCAGCTCGAACTGGACGTCGAGCAGGTTGCTCTCGATTATCGAGCGCAGTCCGCGGGCCCCGGTCTCCCGGGCCAGCGCCTTCTCGGCGATCGCCTCGAGCGAATCGTCGGCGAAGACCAACTCGATCCCGTCGAACTCGAAGAAACGGGCAAACTGCTTGGCCAGAGCGTGGCGGGGCTCGGTCAGGATGCGGACCAGGTCGTCCCGGTCCAGCTGGTGCAGCGCCGCGACCACCGGCAGCCGGCCGATGAACTCGGGGATCATCCCGTACTCGATCAGGTCTTCGGGCAGCACGTGCTCGAACAGCTCTCCCGGGTCCTCGTGGTCGGCGACCGCGACCCCGAAACCGATCCCCTTGTGGCTGACCCGCCGCTCGATCACCTTGTCGAGCTCGGCGAACGAGCCACCGCAGATGAACAGGATGTTGGTCGTGTCGAGGGTCAGGAACTCCTGGTGCGGGTGTTTGCGGCCGCCCTGCGGGGGCACCGAAGCGGTCGTGCCCTCGAGGATCTTGAGCAGCGCCTGCTGGACCCCCTCGCCGGACACGTCGCGGGTCAGCGAAGGGTTGTCCGCCTTGCGGGTGATCTTGTCGATCTCGTCGATGTAGATGATCCCGGTCTCGGCCTTCTTCACGTCGTAGTCGGCGGCCTGGATCAGCTTCAGCAGGATGTTCTCGACGTCCTCGCCGACGTAGCCGGCCTCGGTCAGCGCGGTCGCGTCGGCGATCGCGAACGGGACGTTGAGGATCCGGGCCAGGGTCTGGGCGAGCAGGGTCTTGCCGCAGCCGGTCGGGCCCAGCAGCATGATGTTCGACTTCTCCAACTCGACCTCGGGGTCCTCGTTCTCGGCCATCCGGACCCGCTTGTAGTGGTTGTAGACGGCTACCGAGAGCGACCGCTTGGCCGACTCCTGGCCGACCACGTATTCGTCCAGGACCGAGTTGATCTCCTGCGGCTTCGGCAGGCGGTCGAGGTCCAGGCCCGGGTCGCGCGAGGTGGTGGTGACCAGCTCCTCATCGATGATCTCGTTACAGAGGTCGATGCACTCGTCGCAGATGTAGACCCCGGGGCCGGCGATCAGCTTCTTCACCTGACGCTGTGACTTGCCGCAGAAGCTGCAGAGCAGCTGCTCATTGGAATCGGTGGGACGTGCCAGCGTTCTACCCTCCTGGGTCGCGATTTTGCCGGCCGAGCCTCACTCTAATGCCAGCGAGGTCTCGGCTCTCCGTTTTCCGGGTTCGATGCCTACTACGCGGGCGCCCCCGGGGTCCCTCCCGGCGGGCAGGAATTTGCCGGGCAATCGGCCTTCGTTCGCCGGCCCCCAGCCCCGCGAAGGGTCCCCGTGCCGGCCCGGGCAGGGTGGGTGCACTTCCCCGACGTATGGTCGAGAATATGCACCCACCCCCGCGCCGGGCCCCGCGCGGCCCCACGGCAGCCCCGCGCCGGCCCCGGCCCGAGCGGGGCCTCGCTCGCACCCCGGCCCGAGCGGGGCGGGTGCACTTTCCCGACGTATGGTCGAGTAGATGCACCCACCGGCGCAGCGAACGGTGGAACGGTAGGGTCGGGAGGTAGGGTCGGACGATGTCGATCGAAATCAAGCGAATCACCGAAGAGACGTTCGCGGAGGTCGAGCCGCTGCTGGCCGCCTACCAGCGCTTCTATGAGGTTGACGACATCGACCACGAACGAAACCGTGAATTCTTCGGTCGGTTCGTCGGGTCCGATCACAGCGGGTGGCTCTACGGGGCCTGGGACGGGGAACGCCTGGTCGGGTTCGGCTGCTTCTACCGCCACAAGAGCTCGCTGACCGCGACCCGGACCGTACTGATGAACGACCTGTACGTAGTCGAGGACGCCCGCGGCAGGGGCATCGGCCGCAGCTTGATCGAGACCGGGCTCGAACTGACCCGGGAGTCGGGGGCCTCGTGCCTGGAGTGGTCCACCGCACCGGACAACCACACGGCCCAGGCCCTCTACGACTCGATCGGCGCCGAGAAGTCGAGCTGGCTGGAGTACGAGCTGAAGGCCTGAATCCGGGCGTGGTCGTGACCGACGGCCTGAATCCGGGCGTGGCTCACTGGCCCGGTCTTGGCCCAAGGCCCGGTCTTGGCCCAAGGCCCGGTCTTGGCCCAAGGCCCGGGCGTGGCCCAAGACCCGGGCGTGGCCCTGAACGCAGCCGGGCCGCCGCTTCTCAGCGGCGGCCCGGTGGTTCAAGCTGGTCCGCGGAACGCGACCCGCGGGCAGGTTGTCCCGGTCAGCTGGTCGGAGGCACCGGCGGGGCCAGACCGCCGTCGCCGTCACCGACGTCGGGGGCCGCTCCGCCTTCCTTGAGCTCGACCAGACGGAAGTAGAGCACGGTGACGATGATCGAGAGGTAGGGGTAGATCAGGACAGCGAGGATGATGCCGCCGATGATGGCGAGCACCGGGGTGATCGTCGCCAGCAGGAGCATCGCGAACACGATCACCAGGTAGGCGATGAGGATGAGGATCCCGATCGCCAGGATGCGCAACCAGTTGTGGCGGGTCAGTTCAAAACTCCGCCCGAGCGAATCGAAGATCCCCTTGTCCTCGACCACCATGGCGGGAACCGCGACGATCCACATCAGCATAAGGATCACGCCGGGGACGATGAGCAGGAGGAAACCGATACCGATCGCGATCCCCGCGATAATCGTCAGGACGAGCAGCGAGATCAGGCGCGGCCAGACCATGCCGAACAATTCCCCGATCGATGCGTCGACCCGTCCGTCACCTTCGACGTCCTGGACGATCCTCACGATCGTGCCGGCCAGCCAGACGCCGGCGAACGCCTGAATCAGCGAACCGATCGCCTCGAGGATCCCGTCGTTGCCGAGCAGTGCGACGATTATGGCGGTGGGAATCCAGATGATCAGCGCGGCAAGCCAGACCGTGCCGAACGCCCCCCCGTAGATCTCCTTGGTTGATTCGAATACACCGCCGATGTCGAGATGACCCGCGGTCGCGCTTTCACTACTCATTGCTGTGTTTCCTCCGTCTGGCCGCATGTCGGCGGCGTTTCGGGCCGCCCGACGGCGACCTTTTGAACTGACATTCTGCGGCACGATGCCAGATTCCTTCCCCCGGACGGGATCTCCCGGCCGCACCCGGGGTACCGGTCACGCCTACCAGTCGGCAGCCGACAGGAACGGCCAGGGATCGAGCAGGCGACCGCGTGAGCGGACCTCGATGTGGAGGTGGCAGGGCGTCCCTGCCGCGTTGCCGGTCTGGCCGACCGAACCCAGCCTGCGCCCCGCCCTGACCTCCTGGCCGGGCCGGACGGGGGCGGGTCTCAGCAGGTGTGCGTAGAGATACGTCCGACGCTCCCCCGCGCCTTTGAGCACGACATGGTTGCCCAGGTACCGGTCGTCGTAGGCGACCTTCACGATCCGGCCGGACCGGACCGCCACCAGCGGACTGCCGCAGGCGGCGGTCACGTCGAAGCCTTCGTGGGTGCGCCCGCCGAGCCGGGCGGCCCCGAACGAACCAACCGCGCCACGCACCCCGTGCGGGCCGTCCACCGGGAAGGTGTAGCCATGTAGCGTCAGGTAACCGAGGGTCCGCAGCGGTCCACCACGTGGCCCCACCGCGACTCTGTACCTCCCGGCCGCGACCGGCCGGCCGCGCCCGGTCAGCCCGTTCCAGACCTGCCGATGCCATCTGCCGGGCCGTCTGGACGCCGAAACGAAGCGGCGAACCGTCTTGCCGCTGCCGGCCCGGATCACCCGGATCGCGATCCCGGTCGCAGTCCTGGCCCGAAAACGGTAGATCAGGCGCACCGGATCAATCGAATCGGCAACCGACTGGGCCGGCGTTACGGCGCGCCGGTTCAGGCGGAACCCCAGCCGGCGCACCTTCCCGGCCCCGGCGGCAGATCCGCGCTCAGAGGAAGGATGGCTTGCGGTCCGGGGGTCGCCGCCGGAGGCGGAGGGGGCAACACGCGCCGGATTGGCACTGGCGGGCCCGGCTCCGGGCCCCGATGCGGCTGCGTGCCCGTCTGCGGCTGCGGCCACTGCTGCGGATGGAGCCAGCGTTGCTGCGGCGACAACCGCGGTGAGACCGGCGCCGAACGCCCTCGTGAACGCCCTAGTGATGCTCGATGACCTTGTCGACGATGCCGTACTCCTTGGCCTCGTCGGAGCTCATGAAGTAGTCGCGCTCGGTGTCGTGCGTGATCTTCTCGAGGTCCTGCTTGGTGTGCTTGGCGAGGATCTTGTCGAGCCGGCTGCGGGTGTCGATGATCTCGTTCGCGTGGATCTCAATGTCGGTCGCCTGACCCTGGAAGCCCGATGAGACCTGGTGGATCAGGATCTTCGAGTTGGGCAGCGCCATGCGCTTACCCTCGGCGCCACCGGCCAGCAGCAGGGCGCCCATGCTCATCGCGATGCCGACGCAGATCGTCTGCACGTCGGGCTTTATGAACTGCATCGTGTCGTAGATCGCCAGGCCGGCATAGACCGAGCCGCCGGGCGAGTTGATGTAGAGGCTGATGTCCTTCTCGGGGTCATCGGACTCGAGGTGGAGGAGCTGAGCGACGATCAGGTTGGCGATGTCCTCGTTGACGCCGGTGCCGAGGAAGATGATGCGCTCGTTGAGAAGGCGGGAGTAGATGTCGAACGAACGCTCGCCGCGCGAGGTCTGTTCGACGACCATGGGAACAAGTGGGCTCATGGCGGCGAGTCTATAGATGCGGTTCGGCGGGCGGGCGGCTAGCGGGGATCACCCGGGGTCCAGAGCTTTTCCCTGGTCTCCTCGGCGCCCATCGCCACCGGCTCGGCGCTCTCGGCTATCCGGTCGATCGCCTTCCGGACCCGGATGTCGGCGGCGACCATCTCGTGGCGGCCGTCTCGCTTCAGCCGTTCCAGGAGCTTCGCGGCGGTTGTCCGTTCGTGGCTCGCCATGTGCTCGAGCTCGCTTTCGAGCTCATCGTCCGACACCTCGATCGACTCGGCATCGGCAACCGCCACCAGCACCGCCTCACGGCGGATCTCCTGGGCGGCGTCGGGTAGCGACTCCTCGATCACCTCGCCCTTGGTCTTGCCCTGCATCTGGAGGTAAGTCTCCGGGTTCATGCCCTGACCGGCCATCTGGCGCTCGACCCTGTCCCACCGTTCCTCGCCACGAGCCTGGATGATCGCGTCCGGCAGCTCTACGGTCGCGTTCTCGACCGCTGCGTCGACCGCGGCAACCCGGAAGTCCTGCTCCGACTTTTCGGCCATGTTCTCGGACAGCTTCGAAGATATGTCGGCGCGCAGCTCGTCCAGCGAGTCGAACTCGGACGCCTCGACCGCGAAGTCGTCGTCGGCGTCCGGCAGGTTCTTCTCGCGGACTTCCTTCACGGTCACAGCGAATTCCGCATCCTGCCCCGCCAGCTCGGCCGCCCCGTAGTCGTCGGGGAAGGTCACCTTGACCTCGACCTCGTCACCGGCCCCGGCGCCCACGATCTGCTGCTCGAAGTCGTCGATCAGCTGTCCGGACCCGATCTCGATCATGTGGTCGGTCGCGGTACCCCCCTCGAACTCGACCCCGTCGAGGCTGCCGACGAAATCGACCAGCACGTGGTCGCCCTCGGCGGCCGCGCGATCAACCGGGTCGAGGCTGGCCATTCCTTCCCGGAGCCGGTCTACTTCGGCGTCGATCACGTCTTCGGGCACTTCGGTGTCCGGCTTCTCGACCTCGAGCCCCAGGTACTGACCGAGTTCTGCCTTCGGCCTCACACCGACCTCGAACTTGAACTCGACCGGATCTCCGTCCCCCGACGGGGCGCCGGTCACCTCGACCTCGGGGTCCCCGATCGGGACGACCCCGGAATCGTAGACCGCACGCTGGTACCACTCCGGCAGGGCATCGCGCAGCGCCTGTTCGAATACCGACTCGAACCCGAGCCGCTGGATCACCAGCGAAGGTGGCGCCTTCCCCTTGCGGAAGCCGGGCAGGCGCATTTCCCGGGCCAGGCTTCGTGCGGCGCGCTGGACCTGCACGCCGACCTCTTCCGGATCGACTTCGGCCTCGACTCGGGCCCTGGACTGTTCGAGTTCTGTGACGGTCGTCTTCAAGGTCGCCTGACCCTAGCGATTTCGCTCTTGCGGTCAGCGCCCCGTGCCGGTTCGCGGCCGCTCGCGCCGGGGCGAGCGAGTTAGCCGGACCGGGCTACCGCCGGCGCCGGCGGCCCCACATCGCGCGCAGCTCCCGGGCGAGGTCGAGCGTGAAGCCGACCAGGCGACCGACCGGCCCGGTCACCAGCCAGGCCCGCAGCGGTGCCCGTTTCACCGGCCGCCGAAGTCCCCGGCCAGGATCCGCTTCTCCAGCAGGTCGTCGTGGCCGGACCGTACCGCCCGATCGACCCGCTTTTCATCCACGTCGGCTCCCTCGGAAAAAGCTAGGTCGAGCAACTCCTGCTTTCTCATGCTGCGGCCGGCCGATTCGAAGTAGGTCCAGGCCAGCACGCCCATGATCAGGAATGTCCCCTCGACCATCATGATCACCCCGGCGACGCTCTGGTCGGCGACCGCGCTGAGCCCCCACTTGACCTGGCCCTCGGCGTAGTTGCCATAGATCGGGAACTGGGTCCACATCAGGATGTTGCCCAGGATCGCGGCGGTGAAACGAACCCCCACCGTGTAGATGATCTTGGCGCCGGGCCCAAACCAAGACGGCACCGGGAGCGGCCCGAACACCGGCATCCACATCAGCGCTCCGAACAGGATGAAGCTGCTGTGCTCGACCGCATGTATAAACGCGCCACCGTAAGCGGCTTCGTAGAACACCGGGATGTGCCAGAAGAACAGGTTGATCGCCCAGAGCGGAAAGGCAACCAGCGGGCTGGCCAGGAACTGGAGGCGGTTGAAGAACGGGATCGCCAGGATCGGCTGGACAACCGACTTGGTCAGGCCCAGGACCAGCAGCAGGGCGGCGATGTCGGCCAGGATCAGGTGCTCGACCATATGGGCGATCACGAGTTCCTCGGCGAGATAGCCCCAGGGGCTGAACAGGACCGCCAGGATCAGGAAGATCCCGCTGCCGAAACAGGCCTGCCTCCATGCCGGAATCGGACGGTCGTCCCAGGAAAGGGTCATCGCCCGGTGCCAGTAGGCGATCACAATCGCGGTAATCGGCGTCAGCTCGAGCAGTGCCACCGCAGCCGGGCTTAGCCCGGCAAGAGGGGGTGTGAACAGATCGGCCACGGCCATTCAGGGTAGCGCCACGGGTCGGCCTTTGAAAACGGATCAGCCCGGGTGCTAGGTTCAGTCCAGTCCCCGGGGGCCTGCGCCCCTGTCCAGCAACCGAAAGGAGCGAGATGACCCCGAGCGAAGGCATTCTGGCGAAGGAGAACCCCGAGAAGCGCGAGGAGATCGTCAAAATGCTCACGCGGGCCTACTGGATGGAGATCGAGACCGTGATGAGTTACATCACCAACTCGGTCAACCCCGATGGCATCCGGGCCCAGGAGATCATCGAGTCGCTGGAGCAGGACATCCAGGAAGAGTTGGGACATGCCCAGCAGTTCGCAGCGCGGATCAAGGAGCTATACGGAGTGGTGCCCGGCTCGATGGAGTTCAAACCGGAGCAGAGCTACCTGCAGCCACCCGAACACCAGACCGACATCACCCACGTGATCAACGGCGTGATCGAGGCCGAGACCGGGGCGATCGAGTACTACACGAAGATCATCGAGGTGACCGATGGTGTCGACCCGGTGACCCAGGACATGGTGATCGCCATCCTGCACGACGAGCAGGGCCACCGCCGGCTGTTCGAGGGCTTTCTCCGGGAATTCGAGGCGGAAGGCATCGCCTGACCACCTCGCCCTTCCCACCGATAGGAAGCCTGGGCTTCCTGTCGGACTGCCACACCTCGGCCCTGGTCGCCCCCGACGGTGCGATCGAGTGGCTCTGCGTACCCAGGTTCGACTCGCCCAGCGTCTTCGGCGCGATCCTCGACCGCTCGGCCGGGAGCTTCCGTTTCGCGCCGCGCGGGGTCGCCGCCCCGCTCAGCCGGCGATACCGGCCCGGGACCCTGGTCCTGGAGACGACCTGGTTCACCGATACGGGCTGGGTGGTCATCCGTGATGCGTTGACCCTGGTCGCCTGGCGCGAGCAGGGCGGGCCGGGAACGGCCCCGATCGAGCACGAGACCGACCGGTCGCTGGTCCGCGTGGCCTATTGCATCGAGGGGGAAGTCGACCTCGAGCTGAGCTGCACACCACGGTTCGAATACGGAAGCGGGTCGGCGGTCTGGGAGGGCGGAGATCTGGGCGAGGCCCGGGCCGAGAACGGAGGGATCGAACTGGCGCTGAACACCGGTCTCAACCTCGAGCTCGGACAGGGCACGATCACCGGATCGCTCAAGCTCAAGAAGGGCCAGACCGCGTTCTGCTCACTGAACTGGGGCGAGGGCATCGCCTCGCGCCCGCGCAGCGCGCCCGAGGCCGCCGAGCGGGTCGACGCAACCCAGAAGATCTGGCGCGAATGGCTGCTCCACGGCCGCTTCCCCGACCACCCCTGGCGGATCCACCTGCAGCGCTCGGCCCTGGTACTCAAAGGCCTAACGTACGCCCCGAGCGGAGCGCTGCTCGCCGCGGCGACAACGTCCCTGCCGGAAACTCCCGGTGGCGAGCGCAATTGGGACTACCGCTTCAGCTGGATCCGGGACTCGACCTTCGCCCTCTGGTCGCTGCATTCGCTGGGCTTCGACGAGGAGGCGAAAGCGTTCATGAAGTTCGTCCGCGAGCGGGCGATGGAGACCGACGGCGACCTGCAGATCATGTACGGGATCGGTGGCGAGCACGATCTGACCGAGCACACGCTGGACCGGCTGTCAGGCTACGAAGGCGCGAAGCCGGTCCGGACCGGAAACGGCGCCTACGACCAGAAGCAGAACGACGTCTGGGGCGCGCTGCTCGACTCGATCTACGTCAACCGGCTGGCCCTGAAGCCCGCGGAGCCATCGGCAGAGCTGCGCGCCCTGGTGCGTGGCCTGGTCGAAGACGCGATAGCCGCCTGGCCGCACCCCGATCAGGGGATCTGGGAGGCCCGCGGCGATCCCAAGCACTACGTCTCGTCGAAGCTGATGATCTGGGTCGCGGTCGACCGCGGGGCCCGGATGGCGGAGGAGGTCGGCAACGAGGACCTGGCCGAGAGATGGGAGCGGACCGCTTCCGAGATCAAAGCCGAGATCATCGAGAAGGGTTGCCGCGACGGCATCTTCCGCCAGCACTACGAGACCGACGCACTCGACGCCTCGGTCCTGCTGATGCCGCTGGTCCGGTTCCTGCCGCCGGACGACGAGCGCATCAGAGCGACCGTGCTCGCCGTGCGGGACCAGCTCGACGACGGCGGGATGATCCTCCGGTACGTCACCCACGAGACCGACGACGGCCTGCACGGCAAGGAGGGGACCTTCCTGATCTGCTCGTTCTGGATGGTCGCCGCACTCTCGGAGATCGGCGAATCGGACGCCGCCCGGAAGCTTTGCGAGCGACTGCTCGGCCTGGCCGGCGAGCTCGACCTGTTCGCCGAGGAACTGGAAGCCGAGTCGGGACGCCATCTCGGCAACTTCCCCCAGGCATTCACCCACCTCGCCCTGATCAACGCCGTCTCCCACGTGATCGCCGACGAGCGGCGCACCGCCCGCGCCGGAGCGCCGACCGCCGTGTTCACCGAGATGCGGGAGTCACCGGAGCTGCAGGGCTCGACCGAATGAGCCCGGCCGGACCAGCGGGGTCGGCCGAGCCGGATCGTCAGACCGGGCCCGGTCGCCGCGGCGGGAACGACGACTCGGCCGTGGCCGACCGGATCAGGACCAACCTGGAAGCGGTCCGGGGTCGGATCCGTGTCGCCTGCGAAGCCGCCGGCCGCGACCCCGGGGATGTACGGCTGCTGCTGGCGACCAAGACGGTCGAGCCGGAAAGGATCCGGGTCGCGATCGAAGCCGGCGCGACCCTGGTCGCCGAGAATCGGGTTCAGGAGGTCCGGCCCAAGTACGAGGCCCTGGCCGACCTCGAGTACGAACGCCACTTCATCGGCCACCTGCAGTCGAACAAGATCAACGCCCTGGTCCCGTACATCTCCTGCCTGCAGTCGCTCGACCGGACCTCGCTGGCCCGAAAGCTGCAGAAGCGGCTCGACCGCGAGGACGAAAGCCTCGACGTACTGCTCCAGGTGAACACTTCCCGCGAGCAGTCGAAGTTCGGGCTCGAGCCGGCCGACCTCGAAGCCTTCGCCACCGAAGTCAGCCGGCTGGACCGGATCCGGATCAAGGGGCTGATGACGATCGGGCTGTATACCGACGACCCCGACCTGGCCCGTCCCAGCCTGCGCGACCTGCGGGAGCTGCGCGACCGGGTCCGCCAGCTCAATCTCGAAGGGGTCGAGATGGACGAGCTGTCGATGGGCATGAGCGGCGACCTCGAGGTCGCGATCGAGGAAGGCGCCACGATCGTGCGGGTCGGCACCGCCGTGTTCGGCGAACGCGAACTCCCGGGATAGGTTCACCGGCCCGGGCCGGTGTCCGGTGGAGCCCGCCCACCGAGCGCCGACCGGGCGATCGCGGGACTTCCAGCCCTCTTCGCGGGCTGCTGCCGCGTGCGTTCACGGGGACAGTTCCAACTCGTAGAGCACGTGCGGCAGCCCGGCGTGGTCGACCGGTCCGACCCGTGACAGCCCGGCCTTCTCCATGACCCGGAGCGAGGCGCGGTTTTCCGGCAGGGTCAACGAGATGACCCGGTCGAGCCCCAGTTCGCGGGCGGTCTCGACCGCGGCGAGCGCCGCCTCGGTCGCATAGCCGCGACCCTGCGACCCGGGCAGGACCGCCCACGGCAGCTCGACCACCGACTCACCCCCGATCGTGATCCAGGCCAGGCCGGCCCGGCCCACGAAAGCGCCGGTCTGGCGATCGCGGAGCACCCATGGTCCGAACCCGTGCCCATCCCAATCGGCCCGGTCACGGGCGAGCCTCAGCTCAATCGCCGCGACGGTCATCGGCTCCAGCCGCGGGGGGCGCAACCACCGCCCGACCTCCGGATGGCCGAACAGGCGCTGATAGTCGCCGGCGTCGGCGGCACCAGGCCGCACGCAACGCAGCCGTTCGGTGACCGCTTCTCCGCGCC
Source organism: Solirubrobacterales bacterium (assembly GCA_020438295.1). Taxonomy (GTDB): domain Bacteria; phylum Actinomycetota; class Thermoleophilia; order Solirubrobacterales; family 70-9; genus 67-14. Next base: position 54,654 of record JAGQUV010000003.1, on the reverse strand, counting down.
CCGCCACCCTGCCCTCGCCGCCCGGTCCGCTGCCGGTCAGCCGGCCGACTCGAGCAGCAGCGCCGACTGCCGCTGGACCTTGTGCCTGAGTATCGGGGTCCAGCCCAGCAGCAGACCGGGCAGGCCGAGCGCCTGCCGCGACCAGCGCCAGAAATTGAAGTCGTCGACGTGTTCGACGATCAGGCCGTCGCCGAAACGAAAACCGGCGTCGACCTCGTTGGTGACCGACCGGCCGGTCGAAGAGAAGGTGTAGACGGCGGACCAGTGGGCTTTGCCGGTGGCAGCGGAGTCCGGCCCACGACCCGGGATCGCCTCGTGTGCCCCCAGGGTGATCGCGAGGTCGTCGGATCGCCCGAGCAGGGTCCTCCACATCTTCATCACCTCCGGCCCGTTCAGGTCCGGGAAGACCGGGTCGGAGAAGTGCACTTCCGGGTGGTAGCAGGACTCCATCGCGTCGGCATCGCCCGCGGCAAACCCTTCGTAGAACTTCTCGATCAGTGCGTACAGGCCGGTCCCGGCCGCGGTAGCCGGTGCGATGGATCCTTGTGCGGCGTCTTGTTCCGGGTTCATGGCTTCACTATCGCGCCTCAACGCCACGCGTGGCAAATCGGGGGTCAGGCGCGACTCCGCTGGGTGGCGTCGCGGACCTCGCCGATCAGCTCCTCCAGCACGTCCTCGAGCGCCACCACACCGACGGTATCGCGACCGTCTCCCAGCACCCGGGCCAGATGGGCGCCGGACGCCCTCATCGTCTCCAGTACGGACCGGAGCCGATCGCCAATCCGCACGGTCGGGAGCGGCCGTACCCATGACTCGGCGATCGGACGGTTGCGGTGGACGTCCTCGAACTCGAGCGCATCTTTGAGGTGGAGGTAGCCGATCATCTGGTCATCGCGGGAGACCGGGAAGCGCGAGAAGCCGGTCCTGCCCGCAACCTCCTCGACCTCGGCCGGCGTCACCGTCACCGGAACGGTGACCATCGTGTCGAGCGGCAGCAGGACTGAGCCGGCATCGCGCTCCTCGAACTCGAGTGCCCCGGCCAGCAGGTGGCTCTCGTGCGAGTCGAGGAAGCCCTCTCGCCGGGACTGCTCGAGCAGGCCGGCCACCTCGTCGCGGGTGAACGCGCTCGCGACCTCGTCCTGCGGCTCGATCCCGGCCAGCCGCAGCGAGACGTTGGCGCACCAGTTGAGCAGGGCGATGGCCGGGTACAGCAGCCGCACGATCGCGTTCAGCGACGGGGCAAGGGCGAGGGCCGAACGGTCGGGGCCGGCGATGGCGATGTTCTTGGGGACGATCTCGCCGAGGACCACGTGCAGCGAACCGACCACGAACAGGGCGACCACCACCGCCACGGTGTGCACCACCGCCGACGGAAGGCCGAGCGATTCGAACGGGGCCTCGAGCGCGTGGGCGATCGCCGGTTCGGCCAGCGCACCGAGGCCCAGCGTGCAGACCGTTATGCCGAGCTGCGCCCCGGCCATCATCAGCGAGACGTTTTCCATCGCCGACAGGGTCGTCCTGGCGATCCTTCCGCCCTCCTCGGCGCGCGGCTCGATCTCCGAGCGTCGGGCCGAAACCAGGGCGAACTCGGCCGCCACGAAGAAGGCGTTGGCGGCCAGCAGGAGCAGCGATATGAAAAGGGCCGGTCCGGCGCTCACGGCCCCTCCTCCTCTTCGACCGGCCAGACGTCCATTCGCACCCGGTCGACCCTCAGGCCGTCCATCTTGAGCACGGTCAGATCGACGTTGACCGGTTCGCGAGCTGCGACCGGCTCCTCGTCGGGGTCGAAGTCTGCCTCCCTGATGGCGCCGATGCGGATCGCGTCGCCCTGGCCCGGTACCCGGCCCAGCTCCATTCCGATCAGGCCGGCCACCGTCTCGTAGTCCTCGTCCTCGGGTAGCTCGATCCCGGTCTCGTCGGCTATCTCGTCCGGGCGAAGCAGCCCGGACAGTCCCCAGATGCCGGTCCCGATCGTGCGCACCGGCGGGTCTTCCTCGTCGTGCTCGTCCACTACCTCGCCGACGATCTCCTCGATCAGGTCCTCGAGCGTGACTATCCCGTCGAAGCCGCCGAACTCATCGACCACGACCGCCACCTGGAGTCCGACCTTGCGCAGCTCGGTCAGCAGCGGATCGAGTTCGATCGAGGTCGGGACCAGCACCGGATCGGCCATCACGTCACTGACCGGCACCTGGTCGCGGCGACCGTGCGGAACCGCCACCGCATGTTTGACGTGCACGATCCCCTCTACCTCCTCCGAGCCTTCCTCGATCACCGGAAAACGGGAACGGCCGGTCCGCTTGGTCGCCTCGACCACCGCCGAGACCGGGTCATCGGGAGCGAGCGTCTCCACCCTGACCCGCGGCACCATCACGTCATCGGCCCGGTGCTCTCCGAACTCGAGTGACTTGGCGAGCAGCTCCGCGGTCTCCCGTTCCAGCGTGCCTTTCTTGCCGGAGCGCCTGACCAGCGACTCGAGCTCCTCCGGTGACCGGGCCGATGCCAGTTCCTCCTGCGGCTCTATCCCGATCCGGTGCAGGATCAGATTGGCCAGCCCGTTTGCCCCGCGGACCAGCGGCCCGCAGACCCGGGTGAAGCCGCGCTGAAAGCCCTGGACCGCGCGGGCCGTGCCCATCGGGTGGGCGATCGCCAGGTTCTTCGGCACCAGCTCGCCGTAGATCATCGTGGCCGCATTGGCCAGGATGAACGCGACCACCAGCGAGATGCCGCTCGTCGCATTACCAGAGATCCCGACCGCCTCCAGCGGCCCGTCGAGCAATGAGGCGATCGCCGGCTCGGCCAGGAAGCCGATCACCAGGTTGGTCAGCGTGATGCCGACCTGGGCGGCCGAGAGCTGGGTTGAGAGCGTGTGGATCGCCGCCTTGACCCCGGCCGCCCCGCGGTCACCCTGTTCGGCGGCCCGGTCGACCGTGGCCCGGTCGACCGTTACGAACGAGAACTCGGCCGCCACGAACGCGCCGCAGGCAACGACCAGCCCCACGGAAATCAGCACGAGCAGGATCTCGATCATGAACGGGGCGCCCCTCGCTGAGCCGTCAGGGGGCGCCCGGGACTAGAGCCGGGGTCGTCGTCCATCCACGATTCCGAAAGCGGTCATCTGTCGGACAAGGATACCCGCCCGCACCAGACGTGCGATTCAGCTCGGATACGATGGGCCGGTGGCCGCCGGCGATCAGCCCGAAAACCTCAGACCTGACCTGGCCGAGCTGCTCGAACGCCGCAGGCTGACCGAAGACCGGGCCCGTCCCGAAGCGGTCGCGACCCGCCACGACAGGGGCGGCCGGACCGCCCGGGAGAACCTCGAAGACCTGATCGACCCGGGCACCATGGTCGAGTACGGCCGCCATGCGGTGGCCGCCCAGCGGGCACGCCGCAGCGCCGGCGAGCTGCGCGAGCGGACCCCTGCCGACGGGCTGATAGCCGGGACCGCCCGGATAAACGGCGAGCTGTTCGGCGACGAGGCCGCCTGCGCGGTGCTGTCATACGACTACACCGTGCTCGCCGGAACCCAGGGCGCAACCGGGCACCGCAAGAAGGACCGGCTGTTCGAGCTGATCCGGGAGATGAGGCTGCCGACCGTCTTCTTCGCCGAGGGCGGCGGCGGGCGGCCCGGCGATACCGACTACGCGGTCGTCTCGGGCCTCGATGTGCGGGCATTCGCTCTCTGGGCGGCGCTGTCGGGCGAGGTGCCGCGGATCGCGGTCGTGGCAGGGCGCTGCTTCGCCGGAAACGCGGTGATCGCCGGCTGTGCGGACCTGATCGTGGCCACCGAGAACAGCTCGATCGGCATGGCCGGCCCGGCAATGATCGAAGGGGGCGGCCTCGGCACGGTCGCACCCGACGATGTCGGGCCGATCGGCATGCAGACCGCCAACGGCGTGGTCGACGTTAGGGTCGAAGACGAAGCCGAGGCCGTGGCCGTGACCAGGAAGCTGCTCGCATTCTTCCAGGGCGACACGGAACCGGGCGAGTTTGCCGACCAACGGGAGCTTCGCGACGCGATCCCCGAGCGGCGGCGGCGGGCCTACGACGTGAACCGGGTGATCGAGCTGCTCGCCGATCGTGATTCCGTGGTCACCCTGCGGCCGGAATTCGCACCGGAGATGGTCACCGCGATGATCCGAATCGAGGGCCGGGCGATCGGGGTGATCGCCAACGACCCGATGCACATGGCCGGCGCGATCACCAGCGGCGGCGGCGACAAGGCCGCCCGTTTCATCCAGCTCTGCGACGGCTTCGACCTGCCGATCCTCTCGCTTGTCGACACGCCGGGCATGATGGTCGGGCCGGAGGCCGAAGCCACCGGCCTGGTCCGCCACTGCTCCCGCCTGCTGGTCGCCGGCGCCGGGATCGGGGTGCCGCTGGTCGCGGTGATCCTGCGCCGCGGCTACGGGCTGGGCGCCCAGGCGATGGTTGCGGGCAGCCTGCAGGAACCGCTGCTCACCGTGGCCTGGCCGGGAGCCGAACTCGGGCCCATGGGGCTCGAAGGCGCGATCCGGCTCGGCTTCCGCAAGGACCTGGAACGGATCGAAGACGAGGCCGAACGCGAAGCCCGGGTACGCGAGCTGACCGAGCTGGCGCTCGAGAACGCGAAGGCGCTCAACGTGGCCGAGCATTTCGAGCTCGACGACGTGATCGACCCGGCCGAGACCCGCGCGGTGGTCAGTTCGACCTTCGCCGCGGCGAGCCCCGCCCCGGGCCGGGCCGCCGGGCCGCGGCGGGCACGGCCGCGCGGATTCATAGACACCTGGTAGCGAGCGGCCAGGCTCAGCTCCCGCCCACCGGCACGCGGGCCATCGATTCCAGGAAGTAGGTGTTCATCAAGCCCTTGCCTTTGACCTCGATCTCGCCCCGGGACCGCAGATCGAAATCGCCGGCAAGCCTGTCCCGTGCCCTTTCGGTGACCTGGATCCGCCCCGGCACACCGCTCGACTCCATGCGGCTGGCCGTGTTGACCGTGTCGCCCCAGAGGTCGTAGATGAACTTCGAGTGGCCGATCACACCGGCGATCACCGGGCCCGAATCGATGCCGATCCGCGCCCGGAGCGGACCGGTCCGCTCGTCCGAGCACCGGCCGAGCACGGCCGGCATCTCCAGCGCCATCCGCGCGACCGCTTCCGCGTGGTCGGAACTGGGGTCGGGAACCCCGCCGACGACCATGTACTCGTCACCGATCGTCTTGATCTTCTCGAGGCCGTGGTCCCTGGCCAGCGTGTCCCAGCCGGAGAAGACCCGGTCGAGCAGCTCCAGCACCTCGCCGGGATCCATGCTTTCGCTCAGCGGGGTGAAGTCGACGATGTCGGCGAACAGCACCGTGGCCTCGGGATAGGCGTCGGCGATCACACCGTCCGAATGCTTGAGCCGGTCGGCCACCGACTCCGGCAGCACGTTCAGCAGCAGCCTCTCCGACCGGGCCTGCGCCGCCTCGCGGACCCGGACCGAGTACAGCACCAGCAGGTAGACCGCGGCCGAGACGACGAGCAGGTCGAGGGTGAAGAAGGTCACGGTCACGGCCTCGGGGATCTCCGGCGCGCCGCGGGCGAGGGCCGGATCGATCAGGCCCGAGACCAGGGCCAGCGCCGCGTAGGCGACGAACCAGGGGATCGACTCCCGGGGCCCGATGAAGAAGACGGCCCCCAGCGGTGCCGTGAGCGCCCAGAGCGACACCATCGAGCTCGTGGCGAACCCCCCGAGGCTCCACTGGAGGGCGAACGGGAAGACCAGCATCATCGCCAGCTCGATGAAACGGAACCAGCGGTAGATCGGATGCCGGGAACTGAGCCACAACAGGAGCGGGGTGAACACGGTGAACGCGAGCGGGATCGCCGCCGACACCCAGAGACCGAGGCTGAGGTAGGTCACGACCCATACCGGCCCGACCAGGGAGATCAGGGCGGCCGCCAGGTTGAGCACGCGCTTGCGCAGCAGCGTCTCGTCGCGATCCCCGTCCAGCAGCCCGATGTCCGCGATCCGTTGCAGCGGCGGCGGCAGCCGTTCCCAGCGATCAGCGGTCACCCGGCGATCCTATGGCAGCCGGAGCAACGCCACACACGACACCCGCTCCAGGTGCGAGACTTGTGCGGTGTCCACCCGTCAGACGATTGAACTCCACGGCCATCCCGTGACCTATCGCATGCTCGGAGAGGGGCCGCCGATACTGCTGATCCACGGGATCACCTCCAGCTCGAGAACATGGAAGCGGGTGATGCCACGACTGGCCGAGAAGCACACCGTGATCGCACCCGACCTGCTCGGCCACGGCCACTCTGCCAAGCCGCAGGGCGACTACTCGCTCGGGGCCTACGCCAGCGGCGCCCGCGACCTGCTGATCGCGCTCGACATCCCGCGGGTGACCGTGGTCGGCCACTCGCTGGGCGGCGGCATCGCAATGCAGTTCGCCTACCAGTTCCCGGAGCGGGTCGGCCGGATGGTCCTGGTCGATTCAGGCGGCCTGGGCCGCGAGGTCAACCCGGCGCTGAAGGCAGCCACCCTGCCGGGGGCCGAGTACGTGCTGCCGCTGATCTTCCACCCCACCCTGCACGACGCCGCGCTGAAGGTGAGGAGGGCACTGGGCAGGATCGGACTGCGGGGAAGCGCGGACCTGGAGGGCGTTTCCGAGGGCTTCGCCTCGCTGACCGAGGCCGAAGGACGACGCGCCTTTCTCAACACGGTGCGATCGGTGATCGAGCCGACCGGGCAGAAGGTGAGCGCCCGCGACCGGCTCTACCTGACCGAGGAGGTCCCCTCGATGGTGGTCTGGGGCGAGAACGATCGGATCATCCCGGTCGTCCACGCCGAGCAGGCCCACGACCTGATGCCGCGCAACCGGCTCGAGGTCTTCCCCGGAGCCGGCCACTTCCCGTTCAACGACGACCCCGACCGCTTCATCACGGTGCTCGAGGACTTCATCGCAACGACCGAGGCCGCCGAGTTCAGCGACTCGCACGTGCGCAGGCTGATCCAGGAAGCGGCTTGAACGACGACGGGCCCGACGACCGGATCGCGGCGAGGGTGGTAGACGCGCTGGAGGCCTACCAGCAGCTGTCGAGAGAGGTCTACGACGGCACCCCGGACGATCCCGAGGCGGTGGTCAGGGGACTGGTCCGGCTCCACCTGGAGTGGACCGAAGAGAACCGCGAGACGGCGACCCTGATCGCCAGGCACCGCAACAAGGTCGCCGCCGGACCCGAGGGCAGGCGGCTGGCGGAGAGCAACAGGGAGATGTTCAGGGCGACCCGGGCCTGGATCACCGAGCAGGCCGCGGCCGGGCGGATGCCGGCCACCTCGTTCGACCTCCTGCACGCGGTCGTCTTCGCGCCGACCCAGGAGATCGCCAAGCTCTGGCTGACCGGCCGACTGAAGGCCCCGCTGGCCGACCAGACCGAGGCCCTGGCCGATGCGGCCTGGGCCGCGGTGGCCGCCCTGCCGGACGAGGCCGGCTAGACCGGCATCAGCCGGGGGCGCTTGGCGGCCCGGCCGTCGCCGGACGAGCGGCCGGTCAGTCTCCTGCCGATCCACGGCACGAAGAACGCACCGGCCCAGTGGAGGTCGCGGCCGGCCTGCCGGATCCGGCCGGCCTGCTCCCTTGGCGGCAGGTCGTCGAACAGCTCGGACGCCTCGGCATCCCGGTCCAGCAACAGCGCCATGCCCAGCGCCATGCGTATGTGGCCGCCGGTGTTCAGGTGGAGGCGGTCGTCACACCAGATCCGGGGGTCGGTGGCGGCGGCGATCGGCTCGATGTCGAGCAGCAGGCTGCCGTGCCGGGCCGCGATCTCGCGCAGGCCCCGGTTGAACTCGGCCATCCTCTCGCTGACCAGCTTGCCGACCGGGGTCATGTTGGTCGGGTCCGGATAGGTGATGGTCAGGATTGTCGCGCCGGTCGCGGCAGCCCTTTGCTGCATGCCGTCCATGCACCCGAGCACCGCGTCGACGTCGCATCCGGGGCGGATCACATCGTTCATCCCGCCGATCAGGCTGATCAGGTCGGGCTCCATCGCCAGGGCCGGCTCGAACTGCTCCTCCTCGATCTGGGCGATCAGGCGGCCCCGTATGGCGAGGTTGGCATACAGAAGCTGTCCGTCGGGCTGAAGGCGGGCCAGCCCCTCGGCGAAGCGGTCCGCCCAGCCGCGCTCGGTCCCGCCCGGGCCGGTCGGGTCGCCCACACCCTCCGTCTGGCTGTCCCCGATCGCCACGAACCGCCTGTAGACCGCGTGCTCCGTCACGCCGGAAATGTATCGCCAACACCCGTCAGTGGAAGCCTTCCGGGACGGGACGGCGGGACGGCCCGGCCGCCTGGCGGCGCCAATAGAGTGCCCCGGGTGGCGGCAATCGAGACGAAGCGACTGTCCAAGTTCTACGGCGCCCACCGCGGCATCGAACAGATCACGCTTTCGGTCGAGCGAGGCGAGGTCTTCGGCTTTCTCGGGCCGAACGGGGCGGGCAAGACGACCCTGATCCGAACCCTGCTCGACCTGCTCCACCCGACTTCCGGCAGCGCCACGGTGCTCGGGCTCGACAGCCACCGCGACCGGATCGAGATCCGGAAACGGATCGGCAACCTGGCCGGCGACTTCTCCTGGCAACCCAAGCGGACCGGCTCCGAGCTGCTTTCGCTGATCGCCGGGCTGCGCGGGGTTACCGAGATGGACTACGCCCAGGCGCTGGCCGAACGGTTCAACGCCGACCTCACCCGCCCCCTTGGACAGCTCTCCCGCGGCAACCGGCAGAAGATCGGCCTGCTCCAGGCGCTGTTCCACCGCCCCGACCTCCTGATCCTCGACGAGCCGACCGGTGGGCTCGACCCGCTGATGCAGGAAGAGTTCATGGCGGTCGTGTCCGAGGAGCGGGAGCGTGGCGCAACGGTCTTCCTGTCGTCGCATGAGCTGGACGAGGTCCAGCGGATGTGCGACCGGGCCGGGATCATCCGCGACGGCCGTCTGGTCGCGGTCGAAGACATCGGCGAGCTGATGAGCAAGAGCGACCGCAAGGTGTCGTTCACGCTCGCCGAAACGGACATCGACCCCGGCGAGTTCCGGGACCTCGATGGGGTCGGGAACTTCTCAGCCGACGGGCCCGAGATCAGCTTCACCCACCGGGGGCCGATCGACCCGGTCGTCAAGTTGCTGTCTCGCCACACCGTGGTCGAACTCGACCTGACCCATCCCAGCCTCGAAGAGCTGTTCCTCGCCTACTACACCGGTGGTCGATCGACCGGCGATCGACCCGATTCCGGCGACGGAGACGAGGCGGCCGGATGACCGGCAGCCCGAAGGTCCCGATCCTGGTCGCCCGGGGGCTGGACGACAGGAAGCGGTCGCTGTTGATCTGGATCGTTTCGATCGGGGCGTTCTGCGCCGCGATCGTGGCGATCTACCCCTCGATCGAAGACACCCTGACCGACGTGATGGACGGTTACCCGGATGCCCTCAAAGAGGCGTTCGCGGTCGAAGATCTGAACACCCCCGGTCAGTACCTGCATGCCGAGCTGCTCGGGCTGATCCTGCCGCTCGCCCTGGCCTGGTTCGCGATCCGGGCGATCGCTCGGGATCTCCCGAGCGCGGCCGAAAACTCGTTTCTCGACGTGTTGCTCTCGGCGCCGGTATCGCGGCGCCAGCTGGTCGCGACGAGCTTCGTCGGGACGGCGATCGAGCTGGCCGCGATCACGCTGGCGGCGGCGGCCATCACCAGGGTGACCGCAATGGTCCTGGGGGTCGACCTCTCGCTCGGTGATTCGGTCGCCGGCATGATCAACATGTGGCCGCTGGCGCTCTTCTTCGCCGGGGTGTCGATCCTGATCAACGGTCTCCGGGTCCAATCGGCGCTCGTTTCCGGACTGGCCGCCGGGCTGCTGGTCCTGATGTACGTGGTAGACGTGATCGGCAGGCTCGCCCCCGACCTGGATTTCCTCCGCTACGGATCGGTCTTCCGGTACTACGGGATGGCGATCGAAGACGGGATCGACCCGGCCTCCTTCTTCGGGGTCACCGCTGTCGCGATTCTGGTCGCGCTGGCCGGGGCGCTGCTGTTCGACCGGCGCGACCTGCCCGGTTGAGCGTCCGCTCCCGAAGCCAGATGACGTCAGCTCTTCCTCCGGGCCTGGCCCGACCTCGGTAGCGAGGCCATCGCCGGGCGGGCGCTGAATCCGTGCACGAGAATCGAGACGCCGACGCAGGCGATGATCGTCCAGTAGATGAGCTCGACCTCGCCGGTTGACAGGACGCCGGCGTTGATCGCAACCGCCGCGTAGTAGAACGAGCCGATTCCGCGGATCCCGAACCATCCGATCAGGAGGCGCTCCCCCATCTTGACCGGCGAGCCCGCGAAAGAGGCCAGCACTGACGCCGGGCGAATCAGCACGAGCAGGACGGGAACCAGAAGCCACCCGGCCAAACCAGGGATCGCCAGGCCGGCCATCGTGACCGTGCTGCCGAGGAGCAGCACGAGGCCGAGCTCGGAAACTTTCTCCAGCAGGTCGGACCCCCCGTGGACCCGGTCGTGTGCCTCGTGGTCCCATTCGTATCGCCGAAACGAGAGGCCGCCGGCGAAAGCCGCGAGAAAGCCATAGGCGCCGGCGATTTCGGTCACACCGTAGATCGCCAGGACGGCCGCGAGCGCGAGCCAGCCGTCGTACGACGGACGCAGCCAACCCCGCTGTCGCAGCCAGTCGGCCCCTGCGCCGATAAGCCGGCCACCGACGACACCAATCGCGATACCAACCGCGATTGCGTAAACGACGTCTGCCGCGAGCCATTCGGCCAGCCAATCGGTTCCGCCGTCGCCGGCGACGTAGAGGCCGAGAAAGACGAACGGAAACGCCAGGCCGTCGTTGAGCCCGGCTTCCGACGTCAGTGCGAAGTGGGTCTCGGTTCGGTCACCCGTACCCGGCGGCCCAACCTTGATCTCTCTCGCCAGCACCGGATCGGTCGGAGCGAGGCAGGCGCCGAGCACGATCGCGGCGCCGAGCGAGAGCCCCATGAATGCGCTCGCAAACAACGTGACCGCACCGATGGTCAGCGGCATCACGACGGCGATAAGAAGAATCGTCGATCTCCACTTCGCCCAGCCGAGCCGCCGATCCAGTCGCAATCCGGCGCCGAACAAGGTGACGATGACGGCGAATTCGGCCAGGTGTTCGATCAACGTCGCCCGCCCGATCGGATCGAGCAGGTCGATACCCAGCAGAGACAGCCCCGCCGACGCCAGGGCACCCAGCACGAGGTAGACGGCCGCGGGACTGAAGAAACCGCTGCGATGGCTGGAGAGCGCCCATATCGCGGTGAACATCACAACGCCGCCGAAGGCGATGCCGATCGCGTATGGATCGGCGAATGAAAACCCCCGGTGCTGCGGATGTAACGGTGTCGCCGGTGGACTGAATGAGTGGCATCTCGCAGTGAGTCTTTCAGGCCGATTCGAGCAGGGCCGTCGGCACCTTCGGCGATGGCACCGGAGCCACCATGATCGCGGATAGCGGTGGCAGCGACCCGGTCGACGACCGTCAGGCCGGTTCTGATATTTTACACATATCTAATGTGTAAATACGAGCCGATCGGAGGTGAGCTGTGACCTACGTGATCAACGAGCCCTGCGTCGGCACCAAGGACCACTCCTGCGTCGAGGTCTGCCCCGTCGACTGCATCCACCCGACCCGGGACGAGCCCGGATTCGAACGGGAGCAACAGCTTTACATCGATCCCGCCGAGTGCATCGACTGCGACGCCTGCGTCGAGGCCTGCCCGGTAGACGCGATCACCCCCGAAGACCAGGTGCCGCCGGAGTGGCAGCGCTACATCGAGATAAACGCCGACTACTACCGGTAGCCACCGGGCACCGGACCGGCGCCGCCCCGCTCAACCGGCCCTGACCAGGCAACCCGCGGTGTAGGGGTCTTTCGGCTCAAACGTGATCAGCTCGGCGTCCGGGTCGAGCTCGTCCAGGATGCCGGCGGTGATTCCGCGGTGGAGACCGCAGACCAGCTCCTGGTTTCTTGCGGCCGCGTCGCGATAGGGGCAGTTCCCCAAAGAACAGGCAATCCTCACGTCCTCTGCCGGTTCGAGTCGGGGCTGGAAGCCGAGCGCGGCCATCACCTCTCGAAAGGCCGCGGCCGAGTCTTCTTTCCTCGGCGGGGCAAGCTCGCGGCCGATCTCGCGACCGGTCCGCTCGACCTGCGAGACCTCCCCCCGGTCGGACGGAAAGGCTCTGATCAGCCAGTTGGCCAGGTCGGCGTAGGCGGTCGGGCGGTCACCGCCGGGATTCGCCCCCGGAGCAACCGACCAGTGGTCGCCGGGTCGTCCTCGTCCGCGGTGATGCTTGCTGCGGTTGAGCAGGCCGGCTTCGGTCAGGTGTTCGAGGTGGCGCCGGACCCCGTTCGGGTGCAAGCCCAGCTCGGTCGCGATCTCTTCCGTCCCGGTCGGTTCGCGGCGCTCGGTCAGCAGAGCGAAAATCCGGGCCCGGGTCGGCTGGCTGAGTACATCGGGTTCGAAGTCGGGAAGGTCCACCACTCAAGTCTCGCACAGAAATGCGTGAGAAAAACTGGTCCGTTCCACCCGTGGTGACCCGCCGGCCGGGCGCCCCGAACGGCGGATCGGATACCCACCTGGTGCCTACCCGACCGCCGCGTCGGCCGGTCCTACCGGGGCGACCGACCGGTGGTCTCGGTGACCTCACCCGCGCGCCGCGGCATCGGCTCGGCCTGCGGCGAACGGCTCCGGTAGAGGATGTAGGGCCGGCCGAGGTACTGAAGCGGAATGCTCCACGCATGGACCAGGCGGCTGAACGCGAAGGTGCCCCAGAACAGCCAGGCGACGATCGCGTGGAGCTGATAGATGAACGGCGACCCGTGGACGGCCTCGACGTCGGGGTCGAAGTAGAACAGCGAGCGCCACCACTCGGCGATCGAACCGCGGTAGTTGTAGGGGTCGTCGGTGAACAGGGTCCAGCCGAAAGTCATCCAACAGCCCATCAGGATCAGGACGGTCAAGAGCAGGTAGGTGAAGATGTCCATCCACGAGGTCCGCTGCCTGACCCGGACGCTGGTCGTACGGCGATAGAGCAACCCGAGGAACCCGGCCAGCGTGACCAGGCCGGCAACGCCGCCGGCGACGCCGGCGATCCAGACGTAAGAGCCTTCGGAGATCCCGACCGCGTGGGTCCACGATTCCGGGATGCAGAGGCCGATTACGTGGCCGCCGATCGCCGCCAGTGCACCGTAGTGGAAGGCGGGGCTGGCCCACCCGAGGGTTTTCCGGTCGAGCAGCTGGGTCGAGCGGCTGGTCCAGTTGAACTGATCGGTCCGGTAGCGCCAGACGTGACCGACGATGAACACGGTGATCGCCGCATACGGCAGCATGATCCAACAGAGGACGTCCCAGAAGCTCATCGCCGGACCATCCCGCTCACCGCCTGGGCTCGCTCGGCGGCATCACTTCCGGCGGGGCAAACGGCTCGAGCCCGACCAGTTCCTGGGGCGGCCCCTCGCCGGCCAGCCTGCCGGCCGCGGCCCGCTCCATGGGCGAGGCCGGGCCGACCGCCAGGCAGACCGCGTCGACCAGGTGGACGTACGGGCTGTCGAGGTCGCGGAGGCTGAGCCGTACCAGCTCCAGCGAGGCCCGGTGCTCGCGAAGCACCAGCTCTCCCCGTCCGTCGGGCGCCGATGCGGCGAACTCGAGCATCACCGGCAGGTAGTCCGGCAACTCGGTCCCCTCGAGCGGCAGACCGGCAGCACGGTAGAGCTGCTTCAGACGGACCAGGGTCGAGCCGCGTTCCCGCTTGTCCCCGTCCGAGTAGAAGGTCAGGTAGAGCCCGGAGCGTTTGTGCAGGTCGATCGTCTCGACGTAGTGCTGACAGACCTCGAGCGGGTCGCTGCCGGCCCACCACTCGAGAAAGCGCTCGAGCGCGTCCCGGCTGTCGGATTCAGGCAGGGCCCCGACCGCCGCGGCGATCGGGTCGCGCAGTTCGAGTAGGTCCTCGTCCGGGTACTGGAGGAGCAACGAACAGATGCGGAAGACGTCGGACCGGTCTGCAGACCTGTCCGGTCGGGAGGCCATCAACCCGCCGCCCCGGCCGGATCGGCGAGCCCGTCGCCGCCCGTGTCGCCGTCGCTGCCGCCCCGGCTGCCGTCGCCCCGATGGCCGAGCATCTTGATGATGTCCAGCCTGACCGGTTCGTCATCTTCACCCTCCTCGGTCAGCATGAAACCCTCGATCTCGGTCTGGGCCTTCCGAACCCCGGCGCCGGCCCCGGCCGGCGATTTGCCGGGCACCGCGCCGCAGTTACCCGGACCGCCTTCGAAGTCGAGCCCGCAGCTTCCCTGCTGCTCCATCAGGTTGTCGGCCAGCTCCCTGTGGGCCTGGGGGATCACATAGCGATCTTCGTACTTGGCGATCGCCAGCAACCGGTACATGTCCTCTACCTCTTCGACCGACATCCCGGCGGTCGCCGCGATCGCCTCGTCGTGCTCGCCCAGGACCTCCCGCTTGCGCATGTGGCCGCGCATCGCCGCCAGCCGCCGCAGCACGCCCCGGATCACCTCCGAATCGCCGGCCGCCAGCAGGTTGGCCAGGTAGTCGACCGGGATCCGCATGTTGTCGATCGCCGGGAAGACATCGTCTGGATCGGCCTCGTAGCCGTCGGTCTCGAGCGTGTTGACGATCGGCGAGAGCGGTGGTACGTACCAGACCATCGGCAGAGTCCGGAATTCTGGATGGAGCGGCAGTGCGACCTTGTAGCGGTGGGCGAGCGCGTAGACCGGGGAGCGCCTGGCGTACCTGATCCAGTCGTCTGGGATCCCGTCACGGGCAGCCTGCTCGCGGACCTCGGGATCGTCCGGATTCAGGAAGACGCCCTGCTGGGCGGCCAGCAGGCCGCTCTCGTCGGGGGTCGAGGCGGCCTGCTCGACCCGGTCGGCGTCGTAGAGCACCAGGCCGATGTAGCGGATTCGCCCGACGCAGGTCTCGGAGCAGATCGTCGGCTGGCCCTGCTCGATCCGCGGATAGCAGAGGGTGCACTTCTCGGCCTTGCCGGTGTTGTGGTTGAAGTAGACCTTCTTGTACGGGCAGCCGGAGACGCAGAACCGCCAGCCGCGGCACTTTTCCTGGTCGACCAGAACGATCCCGTCCTCCTCCCGCTTGTACATCGCGCCCGAGGGGCACGAGGCGACGCACGAGGGGTTGAGGCAGTGCTCGCAGATCCGGGGCAGGTAGAACATGAAGGCCTGTTCGTAGGTGGCCTTGACCTGGTCTTCGATGCCTGCGGTCAACGGGTCCTGGTGGATCCTCTCGGGTGCCCCGGCCAGGTTGTCATCCCAGTTGGGGCCCCACTGGATGCCGTTCTCGAGCCGCCTGCCGGTCAGCTGGGACTCCGCCCGGGCCACCGGGTCGTGCTCCGACAGCGGTGCCTTGATCAGCTGGTCGTAGTCATAGGTCCAGGGCTCGTAGTAGTCGTCGATCTGCGGCATGTCCGGGTTGGAGAAGATCGAGAGCAGCTTCTTCAGCCGGCCGCCGGCCTTCAGCTTGAGCTTGCCGTTCCTGCCCAGCTCCCAGCCGCCCTTCCACTGCTCCTGGTCCTGCCAGCGCTTGGGATAGCCCAGGCCGGGCTTGGTCTCGACGTCGTTGAACCACATGTACTCGGCACCCGGGCGGTTGGTCCAGACCTGCTTGCAGGTGACCGAACAGGTGTGGCAACCGATGCATTTGTCAAGGTTCATGACCATGCCGATCTGCGCCCGGACCTTCATCAGAACCTCACCTCGGATTCGCGCTTGCGCAGCACCGTGACCTCGTCGCGCTGTGATCCGGTCGGCCCGTAGTAGTTGAAGCCCCAGCTCAGCTGGGCGTAGCCCCCGAGGAAGTGGGTCGGCTTCATCACGATGTGGGTGACCGAGTTGTCGGTCCCTCCGCGCTTTCCCTGGAGCTCGGTCAGCGGCACGTTCACGTGACGGTCCTTGGCGTGGTACAGCATGCAGGTGCCTTTGGGGATGCGGTGCGAAACCGCCGCCCGCAACGAGAGCACGCCGTTCCGGTTGTATGCCTCGACCCAGTCGTTGTCGGCGATCTCGAGCGACTCGGCATCCTCCCGGCTGATCCAGAGCATGCCCCCACCGCGGAACAGGGTCAACATGTGCAGGTTGTCCTGGTACTCGGAGTGGATCGACCACTTGGAGTGTGGCGTCAGGTAGCGCAGGGTCAGCTCGGCGCGGCCCGAACCGTCGTCGGCACCCTGGTCGCCGAACAGTGCCTTGTAGCGGAGCGGCGGTCGGTAGACCGGCAGGCCTTCCCCCAGTTCGAGGACCCAGGAGTGGTCGAGGTAGAACTGCATGCGGCCGGTCAGGGTGTGCCACGGCTTTTCCCGCTCGACGTTCATCGTGAACGGCGAGTAGCGCCGTCCGTGGGCCTCGATCCCCGACCACTCCGGTGAAGTCATCACCGTTCGCGGTTGGACCCGGGCCTGGTCGAGCGTGATCCGGTCGTCGGACCGGGACGCGGCGAGGTCGGCCAGCTCGACTCCGGTGACCTTCTCCAGCGACCGGAGGCCCTCGGTCGCGATCCTGCCGTTGGTGGTGCCGGACAGGGCGAGGATCGCCTCGCAGAGGTGTTCCACCCGTTCCAGCGAGGGCCGGCCGTCGGCGACCCCACCGCGGACCGTTCCGTTCTTGGCCTTCAGCTCCTCGACCTCTTCGTCGGGGACCCAGCTCGCACTCTTGACCGCGCTGCCGAGCTGCTCGGCCAGCGGGCCGAGCGCCTTCCATCGCTCGGCGACCCCAGGATAGTCACGCTCGACCACGACCAGCTTCGGCATCGTTTTGCCCGGGACCGGCTCACACTCGCCCGCCTTCCAGTCCCGAACCTCGCCCAGCGGCTGGGCGATCTCGTCCGGGGTGTCGTGCAGCAGCGGTGCCGCGACCACGTCGCTTCGCTTGCCGAGGTGCTTTTCGGCCAGTTCGGAGAAGCGCTCGGCGATCGTCCCGAAGGTGTCCCAGTCGCTCTTCGACTCCCAGGGTGGCGGGACGGCCTGGTTGAAGGTGTGAATGAACGGGTGGAGGTCGGTGCTGGAGAGGTCGACCTTTTCGTACCAGGTGGCGGCCGGCAGGACCACATCGGAGAAAAGCGCGTTCGAGGTCATCCGGAAGTCGATCGTGGTCATCAGGTCGAGCTTGCCCTCGGGAGCCTCGTCGTGCCACTTGACCTCTGTCGGCCGGTCCTCCGGGGGGGCCTCTTCGGCCCGGACCGCGTTCTCGGTAGTACCGAGCAGGTGCTTGAGGAAGAACTCGTGGCCCTTGCCCGAAGAGCCGAGCAGGTTGGCCCGCCAGACGGTCAGGACCTTCGGCCGGTTCTCATGGGCATCGGGGTCCTCGCAGGCGAACTGAAGGGACCCTTCCTTCAGCTCGCTGACCACGTGGTCGGCGGGCTCGAGACCCCTCTCGTTCGCCTCGTCGACCAGGTCGAGCGTGTTCCGGTTGAAACTGGGGAATGAGGGGAGCCAGCCGAGCCGGGCGCCGAGCGCGTTCACGTCGGCGATGTGCCGGTCCTTGAGCAGGCCCCGCCCGAGCGGCGAGGCCAGGTTCTCGGGCCGCTGGCGCTCGTAGCGCCACTGGTCGGTGGCCATGTAGTAGAACGGCGTGCTGGCCTGGTGGCGGGGCGGGCGGACCCAGTCCAGGGCGAAGGCGAGCATCTGGAAGCCGGCCAGCGGGCGCACCTTTTCCTGGCCGACGTAGTGGGCCCAGCCGCCGCCGTTTCTGCCCTGGCAGCCACACATCTGGATCAAGGCAAGGAAGGTGCGGTAGACCTGGTCGGAGTGGAACCAGTGGTTGGTCCCCGCCCCCATCGCGATCATCGACCGGCCCTCCGTGACCTCGGCGTTGCGGGCGAACTCGCGGGCCACCCGGGTGGCCATCTCGGGATCGACCCCGGTGATCGGGGCCTGCCAGGCCGGGGTGTACGGTCCCGGGTCGTCGAAGCTGTCCGGCCATTCGCCGGGCAGTCCTTCGCGTCCGACCCCGTACTGGGCCAGGGTCAGGTCGTAGACGGTGGTCACCAGCTTGCCCGCGATCCGCATCACCGGGATGCCGCGCCGGATCGTCGACCCCCCTTCCCCCTCACCGGTGTCGAAGCGCGGCATGTCGATCGCCCGGTTCTCGGCCGCCCGGTCATTCAGCGAAAGGACCGGTTCGATCCCGTTCAGCTTGAGATTCCACTCACCGAGCTCACCGTAGCGATGGCCGACCGAGCCGTTCGGCACCGCCGGCTCGCCGGTGCGGCCGTCGAGCATGACCGGCTTCCATTCGCCGTTCTCGACCCCATCGGCTTCGGTCCCGCCCCGATCGGCTCCCCCGTCGCCTTCGAGGTCTGAGGCGCGAAGCATCCGGTCGGCGACCAGCGCGTCGCCGTTCTCGCGCAGGGTGACCAGCATCGGCATGTCGGTGAACCGCTTCACGTAGTCCTGGAAGTACGGGACCTGTCGGTCGACGTAGAACTCCTTGAGGATTACGTGCCCCATCGCCATGGCCAGCGCGGCATCGCTGCCGGGTTCCGCGGCGAGCCAGTGGTCGGCGAACTTGGTGTGCTCGGCATAGTCCGGCGAGACCACCACGACCTTCTGGCCGCGGTACCGGGCCTCGGTCATGAAATGGGCGTCCGGCGTGCGGGTGGTCGGCAGGTTCGAGCCCCACAGGATCAGGTAGCCGGCGTTCCACCAGTCGCTCGACTCGGGCACATCGGTCTGGTCACCGAAGGCCTGGGGGGATGACGGCGGCAGGTCGGCGTACCAGTCGTAGAAGGAGAGGACCAGCCCGCCGATCAGCGAGAGGAAACGGGTCCCGCCGGCGTACGAGGCCATCGACATCGCCGGGATCGGCGAGAAGCCGACCACCCTGTCGGGCCCGTACCGCTTGATCGTGTGGACGTGCGATGCGGCCACGATCTCAGCCGCCTCGTCCCAGTTCGCCCGGACGAAGCCACCCTTGCCACGCTGGCGCCGGTAGATCGACACCTTCTCCGGGTCCTCGACGATCTCGGCCCAGGCATCGACCGGGTCGCCCAGCCGCTCCCTCGCCTCGCGGTACATCTCGAGCAGGCTGCCCCGCACGTACGGGTACTTCAGGCGGAGCGGCGAGTAGGTGTACCAGGAAAACGAGGCGCCGCGGGGACAGCCGCGTGGCTCGTATTCCGGCATCCCGGCGCCGTTCGAGGGATAGTCGACCGCCTGGGTCTCCCAGGTGATCAGGCCGTCCTTGACGTAGACGTTCCAGGAGCAGGAGCCGGTGCAGTTGACACCGTGGGTCGAGCGGACGACTTTGTCGTGCGCCCAGCGGCCGCGGTAGGACTTCTCCCAGTCGCGGTCCTTGGACACCAGCTGGCTCCAGTGCTCCTCCGAGACCGGGCCTCCGCGGAGGAAGCGATGTGCCTCGAGGACCGGTCCCAGCCGGCCGCTCACGAATCCCCTCCGGCAGACGCGATGTGGACGGACTCGGTCAACGCCGCTCGATTCTTACACAGCCTGTGGCGGAACGCCAATCCGACTCCCTGACTATGGTTTCGGGCCGTTTCACGGTCCCGATACAGGCCGGGGTCAGTGTCCGGATTTTCGCCCGGCCAGCAGCTCGAGCGCGTGCGGGATGGCCCCGGCGATCGCCTGGCCTGCCTGTTCCACCGCTTTCGGGCTGCCGGGGAAGTTGATGATCAGCGTGGACCCGCGGATGCCGGCGATCCCGCGTGAGAGCATCCAGTTGGGCGTGTGCTCGCGCGAGACCGCCCGCATCGCCTCGGCAATCCCGGGGGCCTCGCGGTCGATCACCGCCCGGGTTGCCTCGGGGGTGACGTCATCAGGGGAGAATCCGGTACCACCTGTGGTCAGCACCAGGTCGCAGTTCTCCAGGTCGGCCCAGTGGAGCAGCCGACCCTCGATCTGGCTGCGCCGATCGGGAATCAGGTCCCGCCCCTCGACCGGGACGCCGAGACCCTCGGCCAACGCTGCCAGGCGGGGACCGCTCTCGTCCCGACCCTCACCCCGCGCCTTGGAGCTGCTGATCGTGATCACCGCGGCCCGCGCCACCGGCTATCCCCCTTCGCCGCCGGCGGGTCCCCAGTCGCTGCGGCCCCCCCGTTTTTCGAGCAACACGACTTCCTCGATCCGGACCCCGCGCTCGACTCCCTTGACCATGTCGTAGACGGTGAGCGCCGCAACCGAGCAGGCGGCCATCGCTTCCATCTCGACCCCGGTGCGGGAGACCGTGCGGGCCTCGCCGACCAGCTCGACCAGCCCCCCCTCGACCTCGACCCGGGCCTCGACGTCGGCAAAGGTGAGCGGGATCGGATGTGCGAGCGGGATCAGATTCCCGGTCTGCTTGGCGGCCTGGATCCCGGCCAGCCGGGCGACTCCCAGAACCTCGCCTTTCGGCCCGGTCCCGGCCTCGACCGCCGCGGCCGTTTCCGGTGACATTTTCAGGCGCGCCCGGGCCCGGGCGACCCGCTCGGTCGCCGGCTTGCCACCGACGTCGACCATGCGGGCCCGGCCCTCGTCGTCGACGTGGGTCAGCCGAACCGGATCACTCATGACGAAACGCGGCCAGAGGATCCCGTTCGGTCTAGGCCCGCACGGGCCCCGGCGGCTTCCCGGTCGCCCTGCGCCCGGGCCGGCGTTCGCTCGGCGGCGACCGGGGTGCCTTCGACCCATTCGGAGCGCCCCTCTCGGTCGACCTCGCGCTTCCAGATCGGAGCTTCCGCCTTGATCCGGTCGATCGCCTCGCGCGCTCCGGCAAAGGCCTGTTCCCGGTGCGGGGCCGAAACGGCGACGACCACCCCTGGTTCGCCCAGCGGGACCGACCCGACGCGGTGTTCGGCAGCGGCCCCCTCCAGCCCGTGCCGGTCAACGCACTCGCCGAGAATCGTCAGCATCTTCTGCCGGGCCATCTCGGCGTACGACTCATAGTCGAGCCGGCTCACCTCGCGGGTGACGCCCTGGAACGTGACGATCGCCCCGGCATCCGGGCTGGAAACCTTCGCGGTCACCGTTTCGGGCGAAAGCGCCTCTTCGGAAACCAGTGCGTACAGACCCGAGCCACCGCCGGTACCGGAGCCGCCGCTGATCGGCGGGATCAGGGCGAGTTCGTCCTGGGGGAACAGCTGCATCTCGGGCGCGGCGTAGACCCGGTTCACCGCCAGGCGTACCGGCAATCGGTCGAACAGATCGCCCAGCCCGGCGCAGCGCGCCACCTCGGCCACGGCTTCGGCGGCGGTCGCCCCTTCGGCCAGGCTGATCCGCACCGAATCGGCCCCGGCCCGTTCTTTCAGCGTGGCGAAAAGCCGAACCTCCACGTTCATTCCGCTCATGCTAGCCGGACCCGATCAGTTCGACCTCGACGGGCTGGCCGGCATGGACGATCCCGTCCCCCGGCGGCAGCAGGGCCAGTCCGTCGGCACCGAGCATCGAAGTCAGAATGTGGGAGCCCTGGGGACCGGTCGGATGGGCAACCCAGCCTTTCGGCAGCTGCTCCAGCCGGCAGCGGACCGCCTCGGTCCGGTCGGGACTGCGCTCGAGGTCGGTCGCCAGACTTGCCCTGGTCTGCCGGCCTCCGGCTCGGCCTCCCCCCAGCACGACAAGCGCCGGACGGACCAGCAGCAGAAAGGTGACCATCGCCGAGACCGGGTTGCCGGGCAACCCGAAGACCAACGTGTCATCACGCCGCCCGAACCAGGTCGGCTTGCCAGGCTTGAGCGCGATCCGCCAGAAAACCTGCTCGACGCCGAGATCGGCCAGCGCCCCTTTTACGTGATCGTGTTCGCCGACCGAGACGCCACCGCAGACCACAACCAGGTCGGCCGACAGCGCCGGCTCGATCGCATCCCGCGTCGCAGCGGGCAGGTCGGGCACCACGCGGACCGAGACCACCTCGGCGCCCGACTCCCGGCTCAGGGCGGAGAGCGTGAACGCGTTCGAGTTGCGCACCGCGCCCGGCCGCATCGGCTCGTCCGGCCCGATCAGCTCGTCGCCGGAGCTAAGCACGGCGACCCGCGGACGGCGGTGGCAGGAAACCTCCGCCGCACCGACCGAGGCCAGCACCCCCTGCTCGGCCGGTCCGATCCTCGTGCCGGCGGCCACCACCTCGGTTCCGGACGCGATGTCTTCCCCGGCTCGCCGGATGTTGTCGCCCGGCCGCGCCTCCACCCCGATCGTGATCCGCTCGCCCGCCCCGAGCTCCGCGACGGTTCCGCCTGAGCGGCCACCCTCGCGGACCGTGTCTTCGAGCCGGACCACGGCATCGGCCCGTTCGGGGATCATCGCCCCGGTCGAGATGGCGATTGCCTCTCCCGGTCCCAGCGCGACCGCCGCCGCATGACCGGCCCGCGACTCCCCGACCACGGCGAGCGAAGCCGCTCGGCCACCGGAACCGGACGTGTCGGCGGAGCGAACCGCGTAGCCGTCCATCGCGGAGTTGTCGAACCCGGGGACCGGCTCGCCGCTGGAAACTGCCTCGGCGAGCCGCCGTTCGAGCGCGGCTTCGAGCCCGACCGTCTGCGGACCGAGCGGGCGGGCTCGCTCGAGCACGGCCGCCCGGGCCGCCTGAAGGCTGGTCAACGAATCGCGGGGCACAGGCTCACCATCGCCCGGAGGATAGAGAGAAGGTGCCAGACTGATCCGGATGGAATCCCGGCGCGGCCAGGACCAGTCGAGAGCCGGTCGCCCGGAGGCGTCGGGAGTCGTCGGCCCGGGGCGGTCGGAAACCGACCAGCCGGACAGGGCCGTCGTGGCGGTTCTGGCCGGCGGGTCGGCCACCCGCCTCGACGGGGCAAAGGCGGCGGCGGTCCTGGCCGGTAGGCCGCTGATCGAGTACCCGTTGCAGGCCGCCCGGGAGGCAGGCTTGACCGCGGTAGTGGTTGCCAAGGCCGGCTCCGTGCTGCCCCCGGTCGAGGTCGAAACCGTGATCGAGCCGGACCGTCCGTCGCACCCGCTGGCCGGCATCGTCACCGCGCTCGGGCGGGCCGGAGGCAGGCCGATCCTGGCCCTGGCCTGCGATCTGCCGCTGGTCGTCCCGGGACTGCTGCGATGGCTCGCTGACCGGCCGGAACGACTGGTCGTACCATCGGTCGGCGGCCGGCTCCAACCGCTGGCCGCCCGCTACGGCCCGGACCTGCTGGCAGACCTCGAGCGCATCCTCGACGGCCCGGGGATCGACTCGACCTCGATGCAGGATCTGGTCGAGTCGCTCGGCCCACGTGTGGCCACCGAAAACGAACTCTCCCGCTTCGGCTATCCCCGCCGGATCTTCACCAACGTCAACGATGCCGAAGACCTGGAACGGGCCGCTGCGGTGCTCGCCGATCGCCCGACCTGAACCGTACCCACGCTCCCACGGCCGGAGCGGCGCCGGGCTACCCGACCTCGCGGGCCACCGGGATCCATTCCTCCACCGGCAGGTCGGTCTGCCCGGCCATCCAGCAGGCGACCGGCGCCGCTGTCCGCTCGGACGCGTGTGCGGCGACCCCGGCCAGCTCCAGGATCGACTCGACCTGCTCCGGGGTCGGGGGCTGGACGCCGGTCAGCTCGGAGAACTTCTCAATCCACTCGTCACGATTCATCATTGCCTCCTGGTTCTTTTCGGCCGCGCTGTCCGCCGGCTCCCCGCCATTCTCGCGCGGACCGCCCCCGGCGGTCGTAGCGGGATCGTGCCGGACGGGAAACGACGCCGCTGGGTCAAGGCCGATACGGGTCGTGCGGGCCGCGCGCGATCAACCGGGTCGCGGTCGCTTTCCATGCCGCGGTGACCCGCACCCCGGGCCGGATCTCCAGCGCTTCGGCCGACCTGCCGGTGATCTCGGCGGTGACCGGCTGAGGAACCGCCAGCCCGATCCGGGCCCGGTTGCCGATCGCGGTGACCGAGGTCACCGTGCCGGTCAACCGATTGAGCGCCGAGTCCCGGGGCGCGTTCCCCGGTGCCTCGAGCGAGATCTCCCAGGGAAAGGTGCTGACCGCAACGGTCCCGGACGCCCGATCGACGCTTCGCAGCATGCCGCCACCGTCGACCGCGACCACGGTGAGGCCCCCGTCGGTCCCGGCCACCTCCCCGTCCAGGACGACCGCTCCGGTGAAATCGGCCACGAACCGCGACCCCGGCCGGGCCGAGAGCTCGGCCGGGGACCCGGCCTGGGCGATCCGGCCCCGGTCGAGCACGGCAATCCGGTCGG
The DNA here is from genome assembly GCA_020438295.1 of Solirubrobacterales bacterium. Classification (GTDB taxonomy): domain Bacteria; phylum Actinomycetota; class Thermoleophilia; order Solirubrobacterales; family 70-9; genus 67-14. The sequence goes on along the minus strand of JAGQUV010000003.1, from coordinate 30,457 downwards.
CCAGCACCGCCGCCTCGTCGAACGAGTGGGTCACGATCACGGCCGGCCCGCCCGACTGCGAAAGCGCCAGGTCGAGCTGCCTCATCGATTCGTTGCGGGTGGCCGGGTCGAGTGCCGCAAGCGGCTCGTCGAACAGCAGTACCCGGGGTTCGGCGGCCAGGGTCCTCGCCAGCGCGATCCGCTGCCGCTCCCCTCCGGAGAGCCCGCCCGGCCTGACGTCGGCCAATCGCTCGGCGCCGAACCGGGCCAGGATTTCCGCGGCGCGGGCGCGGCGGGTCGTCCGGCCGCCGACCCGCAGGCCGTAGGCGACGTTTCGCCATGCGCTCATCTCCGGGAAGAGCGCGTAGTCCTGGGGGAGATAGCCGCATCGACGATGCTCAGGGGGCAGGTCGATCCCCAGTCCGCGGTCGAAGACCGGCCGCGACCCGATCGCGATCCGCCCCCGGTCGGGCCTGGCCAGGCCGGCGATCAGCCTGAGCAGAGTGGTCTTGCCGGCGCCGGACGGACCGACGACCGCCAGCCGCTGACCGGGCCCGACCGTGAATCCGGCCCCCAGGTCGAACTCCCGCAGCCGGGCTCCGACCGCGACCTCGAGCCGCTCGGCGGGCGCCGGGGAGCCGATCCCGCCATGCCTCCCCTTGTGCCCGGGAGCGGGGCCGTCGGCCGACCGTGCCGGAAGCCCGGAGTCCGAACGGGCGGTCACGGGCCGGTCCGGTCGAGTGCCCGATCGGCGCCGAACAGCTTCACCGACAGCAGGATCAGCGCGGCGACCGCGATCAGCACCGCCGAGATCGCCAGTGCCGCGGTGAATCCGTCCGGGTCGGAAAACCGCGAGAAGATCGCCAGCGGGGCGGTCTGGGTGACCCCCTGGAGGGACCCGGCGAACATCAGTGTCGCCCCGAACTCGCCCAGGGCCCGGCCCCAGGCCAGCGCCAGACCGGACGACAGCCCGGGACGAGCCTCGGGAATGGCGATCCTGACGAAGGTCCTGAACGGTCCGGCGCCGAGGGTGCGTGACGCCTCGAGCCGGCCTCGATCGAGCGAGGCGAACGCGGCGACGGCCTGGCGAAGGTAGAACGGCGCCGCGACGAAGATCAGGGCGACCACCACCCCGGCGGTCTGCAGCACGAGCTCGATCCCCGCGTCGTTGATCCAGGGGCCGAAGATCCCGTGTGGCCCGAAGGCCGCCAGCAGCGCGATCCCGGCGACAGCCGGGGGCATGACCAGCGGCAGCTCGATCAGGGTGAGGGTCACGGATCGGCCCCGGAACTCACGCCTGGCAACGAGGTAGGCGGCCGGCGTGCCGACCGCGACGATCACGACCACCGCGATCACGGTGGTCTTCAGGCTGAGCCAGAGCGCATCGAGCACGACCGGCTCACCGAGCGCATCCAGCAGCCGGCCCGGAGAGGTATCGGTGAAGATCGCCACCGTCGGCAGGGTCAGGAAAAGGAGCGTCAACCCGAGTGCAAGGAAAGCGACCCGGCCGAACCAGGATCCGAGGCTCATCGATCGGGCGGCAGAAAACCGGCCCGGCGAAGCTGAACCGCCCCCTCACCCCCGATCAGGCCGTCGACGTACCGTCGGGCGAGCGCGGGCCGGGCCGCTCCTTTGACCACGGCCGCCGCATAGGCGATCGCGGGCTGGAGACGACCCGGGATCGACACGGCCTCGAGCGAACCTCCGGCGGTCCTGACGTCGGTCCGGTAGACGATCCCCGCATCGGCCGCACCCTGAACCAGTTTGGCGGTGATCGAACTCGCTTCCGGCTCGCGCGAACCGACGTTGGCGAGAATCGCTTCGCGTTCAGCCGAGGGAAGCCTCGCCAGCACCCAGTCGGCATACTCACCGATCGGCACCCCTTCGTCTCCGAGGAGCACCGAACCACCCGGCCGGGCCAGGTCGGACAACCCGCCGATCGTGCTCCCGGCCGGCACCGCGATGGCCAGGCGGTTGGACGCGAAAGCCCGCGGCCGCCGTACCAGCCCTTCGCGAAAGAGCCGGTTCGGCAAGGCCGTCTCGGCCGCCGCGTACACGTCCGCTCCCGCGCCCTGCCGGATCTGGGCCGCCAGCAGATCCGAGCCGCCGAACGACTCCCGGACTTCGAGGCCGGGCATCGACTGGCCGTACGCGGTCAGCGGGGCCTGGAGCGACGACGCGGCCAGCACCGTCAGCTCGGGCCCGCCGTCCCCGCCACAGCCGATCGCCGTGGCGCCGACCAGGCCGGCGACGGCTAAGGCGAAGACGACCGGGGCACGGCACCATCGGGCCCGCTGTGGCTGGCCTGGCCGGCACTCAGGCACCGGTATCGCCTCGGCCGACACCGGCATCACGGCGGTCGATCATCACCGAGGTCGCCTTGACCGTGGCCGTGGCTCTGATCCCCGGAGCCAGTCCCAGTTCCTCGACCGAGTCGCGGGTGACCGCGGCGGTGATCAGGTGCGGTCCGGCCTCGATCTCGACCAGGGCCATCACCCCGTCGACCTCGACCGACCGCACGGTTCCGGCGAAGCGGTTGCGAGCCGAGAACGTGTCGCCCGTTTCGTGGCGGCCCGGGCTGGCCCGCAGGCGCTCGACCTCACTGACCGGAACCCGCCGGCGGTTGCGGTCGTCGCGGTCGGTCCTGATCTTCCCGGCCCGGTCCCAGCGCCGGATCGTGTCGGTGCTGACGCCGAGCTGCCGGGCCGCCTCGCCGATGCCGAGATCGCTCATGCCTAGGCACTATATAGGCAAGGCTGTCCGGCCCAGGCTACGACCCCGCCTGGGGCCTCAGCCGCCGATCGCGCTCATGGTTCGTGGCGGCTGCCGGAAGCCGGGCTCGTTCACCCGGTGCTTCAGCTCCTTGCGCCAGACCGCCTCACGGATGATCTCGTCGATCTCATGGTCCGCTGCCCCGTTTCTCAGCGGCTCGCGCAGGTCGGTCTCGCCGATCGAGAACAGGCAGGTCCGAAGCTTCCCTTCGGCGGTCAGGCGGACCCGGTTGCAGTCGGAGCAGAACGGCTCGGTGACCGGGTTGACGAATCCGATCTCTCCGCTGCCATCGGTGAAGCGGAACACCCGGGCCGTCGCCGAAGGTTGCCTCGGGACCTCCTCGATCGGGTGGATCGCGGCGACCATCCGACGCAGTTCCTCCCCGGCCAGCACCGATTCCGGGACCCACGAGCGGTCCCCGTCGAGCGGCATGAACTCGATGAACCGGACCTGGTAGTCGGCCGAGCGGGCAAACTCGCAGAAACGCCCGACCTCCTGCTCGGTGAAGTCGCGGGTCGCCACGGCGTTGACCTTGATCGGCCCGACCTCGGGATGAGAACTCAGTGCCTTCAGGCCGTCCAGCACGCGCGGCAGCGCGTCCCTGCGGGTGATCTGGAAGAACCGGTCCCGTTGCAGCGAATCGATCGAGACATTGACCCGCTGGATGCCGGCCGAGACCAGGGCGGCGGCGTCGCGCTCGAGCAGGTAGCCGTTGGTGGTGAGCGAAAGATCCCTTACCCCGTCCACCTCGGACAGCATCGCGACCAGGTCCGGGAACGCCTTCCTGACCAGCGGCTCGCCCCCGGTCAGGCGAAGGTCCTCGATCCCCATGGCGGCAAAGATCGTGACCAGCCGGGTGATCTCCTCGAAGGTGAGGATCTCCTCCCGGTCGATCCAATCCAGTCCCTCGGCCGGCATGCAGTACTGGCAGCGGAAGTTGCAACGGTCCGTCACCGAGACCCGCAGGTCGCTTATCCGCCGTCCATGCCCGTCGAAGAGCTGTCGTTCAACCGACATCAACCGACACGATAGTCGGGTATGCCGAACGGCCCGTCAGCGAGACCGGTCGACGGCCGGTGACTACGGTCGACGACACGGGCCGCGCCGGCCGGCTGCCGGCCCCGGCCCCGGTCAGCCGCCGTCATCGGCCGTCGACTGCGCGAGTCCGGCACAGAGCCAGGCGAACGCGACCAGAAAGAGGAACCCCATCGTGAACTCGTCGGTCGCGTCCTTGACCACGCCCATCAAGAGCGGCGGGAAGAAGCCGCCCAGGCCACCGGCGGCACCGATGATGCCGGTCGCGGCTCCGGTCGAGTGGGGGAAGGTGACCGGCACCAGCTTGAAGACCGCTCCGTTGCCGAGGCCGAGGAAGAACGCCATCGTGAGGCAGAAGATCGTCACCGGCACTATCGACGGATCGGTGGCCTGCCAGGTCAGCCCGATCGCGTCGACGCCGACTCCGCCGAACGCGATCACCAGGACCTTGCTCGCACCGATCCGGTCGGCCAGCCAGCCGCCGAGCGGTCTCGCCACGGTCGCGATCACGGTGAACCCGGCCGCCCGCAGCCCGGCGTCGGTCAACGAGAGGTCGAACCAGTCCTTGAGCAGCTTCGGCAGGTAGATCGCCATCGCGACGAAGCCGCCGAACGTGACGAAATAGAACAGCGAGAGCCGCCATAGCTTCCAGCCGGCTTTGAGTGTCTCCATGTAGTGAACCTTCGGCGGCTTCTCCCGTGGTGACTCGCGGGCCAGGCTCATCCAGATCAGGCCGTAGGCGGCGATCACCGCGGCAAAGACCAGTCCGGCCACCCACTGCCCGGCCGCTTCGCGGATAGCCGGGACGGAGAACGCCGCGACCGCGGTTCCGATGTTGCCGACCCCGTAGACGCCGAGCGCGAATCCCTGCCGCTGCGGTTCGTACCAGCGAGCGACAAACGGGATGCCCACGGCGAACGAGGCACCGGTCGTGCCGAGCAGGAAACCGGCTCCGAGAAGCGCGGCGTAGCTTTCGGCGAAACCGACCAGCAGCGCCGCTCCGGCCGAGTAGAACAGCATGCCGGTGAACACGATCCGGCCGCCGATCCGGTCGGTCAGCAGACCCAGCGGGATACGCAACAGCGAACCGAGCACCACCGGGATCGAGATCATGATCGAGGTTTCGGTGTTGCTGAGCCCGAGTTCGTCCTGCAGGTCCGGCGCGATCGGAGCGAGCATCCCCCAGGCGGAGAAACAGACGCCGAAGGCGAGCGTAGCCAGGATCAGGTTTCTTGTGGCGGCACCGCTTTCGGCACTGGACTGAGACATCGAGGCGGAGTTCCTTTCGGATCAGGCGTCCTGACGGCGGGAAGTTTTACACATTCCGACTGAATAAACCGCGGCGGCACGATTCCGGGCGATCCGGTCCGCCCTACGGTTCGTACCTAGCGCCTGCCGGCGTCGTCCAGGGCCTGGCGCATCCGGTCCAGCAGGTCCTGGTCGGCCGGGTCGAGCACCTCTCCCGAGTCCCGCCCGACCAGGTTGTTCACCTGGTCCGGGTCGGTGGTCATGTCATAGAGCTCGTACTCGGGGTCCTCGCCGCCGGAGTCGTCGCGGTACACCGCGTACATCGCCTCCGGCGAACGGACGGCCCGGATCTGGTTCGGCCTGGCGATCACATCGGTAAACGCGGTACCGGACTGGTGATCGTCGAAGGTGAAGTAGGAGAAGTCCTGGACCGAGTCGGCCGGCTCCGGATGCCGGCTGATCGCCGACCAGTCCAGGTCCGACCCGGCCAACCGCTCCCGGTCCGGTTTCGCGCGGGCGGCCAGGATCGGGGTCAGGTCGCTCCCCCGGATCCCGTCGCCGGAGGTGTCGACCCCGGCGATCGATGCCACGGTCGGCAGGATGTCGCAGAGCGAGGCCGGCGCCCCGCTGACCGCCGGCTCGGAGAACAGGACCGGGTTCGAGACGACCAACGGCACGTTGATCGTCTCGTCGTAGGCGTTGAACATCTTCTGCCTGAGCCCGCCGTGCGACATGCCCATCTCGCCGTGGTCGGACGTCCTGACGATCACCGTCCTGGAGCGGAGTGAGTCTTCGTCGTCCGGGTCGCCGAGCGCTTCCAGGATCCGGCCGATCTTGCGGTCGGCCAACCGCTGCAGGTGGGCGTAGAAGCGACAGTAGTCCAGCTTCGCCTCGCGGTCGCCGAGCCCGCCCAGGTAGGCGGCCTGGCCGAGCTTCATCGTGGCGTGTGCCTTCGGCTTCGAGGCGAGGTTCTCGTCGACCGAACCGGGTAGCTCGATCCGATCCAGATCGGACCACTCGGAGCGCTCGTATCCGCCCTGCACGAAGGTGGACGGGTACCCGAGCACATCGTGCGGGTTGACCAGCGAGAAGATCAGGGCCCACGGCTCGGGCGGGGGATCGGCCAGGAAGCGCTCGGCCTGGCGGGTGAAATCCTCGTCGAAGCCCAGCCGGCTTGACCCGGCTCCGCTACCGCCGCCGAAATGGGAGGGCTCGATGTTTTCCCCGGCGTCGGGCGGCTCCCAGTCGTGCAGGCCGTAGCTGTCGGCCAGGTGGCCGACGTCGTCGTCGCTCCATTCTCCGTTGACCGGCTGGCTGAGATGCCACTTGCCCTTCAGGACCGTGCGGTAGCCGGCCCGCTCCAGGATGGTGGCGAGGTTCGGCGTGCCCGGGTCGAGATCGCGCTCCCCCTTCCCGCCGTCCGGTCGCCGGACCATGCCCTTGGCGACCGTACCGAACGCCTGGCGGGCGGATAGCTCGCCGCTCCGTACCGCCGAGACCGCCCCCCGGATGCTCAGGTGGGCATGCTTCGGATTCGGCTTGGCCCCGCCCTGGGTCAGGGTCAGCTCCACCCCGTGTTCGTCGGGCCAGCGCCCGGTGAGCAGCGATGCCCGGCTCGGCGAGCACATGCAGCTGGCCGCGCAGGTCTCGGTGAACGTGACCCCGGTCCGGGAGATCTCGGCGTCGGCCGGGGTCAGCTTCTCGAGCCACCCGGGTTCATCCGGCCAGTGCTGCGGCTGGCGCTGCTGGTCGGTGATGATCAGCAGCAGGTTGGGCGGCCTTTCGCCGCTCTCCCGGCTCACTGAGGCCGGTCCGCCTCGCCGCGGTCGATCGCCGCGATCAGCTCGCGGCCGACCTGGATCGCCCGGCCGAGCGACTGGTCACTGATCCGGTCGGCGGTGTCGGTCGGGGCGTGGTAGTCGGGGATGCTTTGGCCCTGGACGCTCAGGGTCGCGGCCCGTCCGCCGCGGACCAGGACCGGGGTCGAGTCATAGGGCAGCCCCGAGCCGAGTCGCAGCGAACTGAGCTCGAGCTCGGGCCGTTCTCGTTCGATTCGGCTCATCAGGTCCAGTATCCCCGAATCGGCCGGCCAGCTCTGCACCGCGTTCCCTTCGCGTTCCAGGTAGCGGAGCGGAGCCTCTCCGCCCACCCCGTCGAAGTTGAGGAACAGCCATCCCCGGGTGTCGTTGCCACGCAGGAACGAGCGCATCCCCAGCACCCCGGACTCCTCGCTCCCGGTGACCAGCAGCACGAGCCTGGTCCGCTCCAGCGGCGATCGAGCCACCTCGGTCGCCAGCACCGCGGAGACCGCCGCGCCCGAGGCGTTGTCGTTGGCCCCGGGCACGTCCTCACCCCTGATCTCGCGCTCGACGATCAGCGCGGCGGCCAGCCCGCAGACGAGACGCGAGAGCCGGACCACGGCCCGGCCTGCGCGGGCCCTCCCGAGGACCGGGTCCAGAGCCTGCAGGCCGAGCGCCACGCCGGCCAGGCCGGCCAGCAGACCGAGGTGAGGGGTCACCGCGGGGCTGAACGTCAGGCCGCTCCGCGAGCTGTCCAGGTGCGAGACCAGGCAGACGGTGCGGGTGACCGGCCCCTCGGGTTCGATCGTGGCGACCAGGTTCCGGCTCTCGCCGCCACAGGTCAGCCGCGACTCGCCCAGCCGCCCGAACCGGCCCTCGTCGATCCCGACCGCCAGCGCCAGCGCCGAAAGCGCAGTGCCGGTCCGCGGAAAGCGGCGACCGACCAAGCCGGCCAGCGCGGCGGCCGTCATCACCGGGCCGTGGACCGACCCGAACGAACCTCGCGACCGGAATGGCCGGAGCTCCGGCCCCGGTACGCCGGCCGCCTCCAGCCGCTCACGCAGCGCCTCGGCCCCGACCCGCTCGGCCTCCGAGCAGGGCCGTCGCGGGCCGATCTCGGAAGCCAGCATCGCGGTCCACTCCTGTGCGGTCTTCACCGCTTCCGATCCGGATCCGTTTCCGCTCATCTCTCCGTCAGCTCGAATTCGTGCCCGCTCCCATCGCCCGATTGTGCCAGTTGGCCGGAGTCCCCCGCGCTGCCGCCAAGTAGCGGTAAGAAGTCGACAGCCGTTGGAGCGGGCAGGCCTGCCGGCGCGGCGGAAGCCGCGGCCGGCGCAGCCCTGCTCGGGTCAGGCCGATCCGTTCAGATACGGGCCTCCAGTATCAGGTTGAACGGGGTCTCCGTTGCCCGGTTGAATTGGCTGAACCCGGCCTCCCGGGCGACGTCACCCAATCGTCCTTCTCCCGCCTGTGCGCCCAGACCGAGCCCGACTTCCTGGTCGAGCGACGACGGAGTGCAGACCATGGTCGATGCCGCATAGAAGATGCGCCCGACCGGATTCATGTTCTCGGAGAGCGACTCGTTCGCGAACGGCTCGACCAGCATCACGCTGCCGTCATCGCTGACCCTGTCTCGCACATGCCTGAGTGCACCGACCGGATCCCCCATGTCGTGCAGGCAGTCGAAGAAACAGACCAGGTCGTAGCCGTCTCCGGGGAAATCCTTGGCGGTCGCCACCTCGAATTCGGCGTTGGTGGCGCCCACCTTCTCGGCCGTTTCCCTCGAATGCTCGATTGATTCGTCGTGGTAGTCGAAACCGTGGAACTCGGACTCCGGGAATGCTTCGGCCATCACCATCGTCGAGGCTCCGTAGCCGCAGCCGACGTCGGCCACCTTGGCCCCGCGCCTGAGTTTTTCCTCGACTCCATCGAGCGCCGGGATCCAGTCCGAAACAAGATGAGCCTTGTATCCCGGCCGGAAGAACTGCTCGGTCCCCGCGAACAGCTCCGGGTCGTGCTCGTGCCAGCCAAACCCTTCACCGTCGCGAAAGCGTTCCGCGATCCGCTGCCGGTCGCGATACAGCGAGCTCACCACATGAAGTCCACCGGTCAGGAAGACCGGACTGTCCTCATCGGCGAACACCATCGCCTGCTCCGGCGTCAGGCTGAACGTTTCCGAATCGGCGTCGTACTCGACGTATCCGCTCGCCGCCTGGGCGCTGAGCCACTCCCGGACGTATCGCTCCCTGACGCCCGTGGAGCCGGCCAGTTCACCGGCCGTCACAGGCCCGGCGCCGGCCATCGCTTTCCAAAGGCCGAGGTCATCACCGACCATCACCAATACGGCGTTCATCGCGGCGCCCATGTCGGTCACCGCCTGGCCCACGAACTCCTCTAGCTTGGCCTCATCGACCTCGCTGGCTGCCATGGGGTACTCCTTTCGTGCGGCGCCCCGAGCCGGTCCGCGGTCAGGGCGCGAATGCCCTGCGACGGGTCTAACACCGGACTACCGGGTTGTCAAGGCCGGTCGATCCGACGTGCCGATCGTTCGCGAAACCCGGACCAGCCCGGCGTGGGATACTGCCACGATGCCGGAGCGGAATTTGACCGGAAACGTGGTTGCGATCACCGGTGGTGCCCGTGGGATCGGGGCCACGACGGCGGTGATGCTGGCCGACCAGGGGGCCAGGGTCGCGATCGGCGATCTCGATCAGGCGCTGTCCGAGAACGTCGCCGACGGGATCGGCCGGGGCGCCCGCGGATACGAGCTCGACGTCACCGATCGTGAATCGTTCGACCGGTTCCTGGACCGGGTCGAAACGGACCTCGGGCCGCTCGACACGCTGATCAACAACGCCGGCATCGCACCGACCTCGCCCCTGGTGACCGACCAGCCGCCGGCGGTCATCGACCGTACGATCGACGTGAACCTCAACGGGGTGATCAACGGCACCATCGCCGCCGTCGAGCGGCTGGCTCCCCGGGGTTCGGGTCAGATCGTCAACGTCGCATCGCTGGCCGGGGTCAATGGCGTCAAAGGCCTTTCCGCCTATTCGGCCTCGAAGTTCGGGGCGGTCGGTTTCACCGAGTCGATCCGGATCGAGTTCGAGGGCTCCGGCCTGATCTTCACCTGCGTCATGCCCGGGCCGGTCAGTACCGAGATGATGGATGGAACCGCCGACAGCCCGATGATCAAGCTGATCCCGCCCGAGCAGGTGGCCGGGGCCATCGTCGAAGCGATGAAGAGCGGCAGGGAAAGGGTTTCGGTGCCTAAATCGGTCGGCGCGCTGGCCCGCCTCATAACGTTGCTCCCGCCGCGGACCGCCATTCGGCTCAACCGACTGCTCGGCATGGACCGGGTCTACACCGAAGTGGATCGGTCGGCCAGGGCCTCGTACGTGGAGCGGACCACCGGCGACATCGAGTCCTGAGGCGCCGGCCGGCGGTTGCGCCAGAAATGCCGGCTCCATCTTCGGTCCAGCGCACCTACCTGACCCTGATGCTCGGCAACACGCTTGCCGCATCGTTCATCTGGGGCATCAACACGATCTTCCTGCTCGATGCCGGCCTGTCCAATCTCGAGGCATTCGCGGCAAACGCTTTCTACACCGCGGGGATGGTCCTGTTCGAGGTTCCGACCGGTGTGGTCGCCGACACGATCGGCCGCCGGGCTTCGTACCTGGCCGGAACGGTGACCCTGATGGTCACCACCCTGCTGTACGTGATGCTGTGGCAGGTCGAAGGGCCGTTCTGGGCCTGGGCCGTGGTTTCGCTGTCGCTCGGACTCGGTTTCACGTTCTTCTCCGGCGCGGTCGAGGCCTGGCTGGTCGACGCCCTGGACGCCACCGGATACGAGGGCACGCTGGAATCGATCTTCGGAAAAGGTCAGGTCGTTACGGGAATCGGAATGCTGACCGGTTCGGTCGCCGGAGGCTTCATCGCCCAGCTGACCAGCCTCGGGGTCCCGTTCGTGATGCGAGCCGTGGTCCTGCTGGTGATGTTCGGCTTCGCGTTCACCGCGATGAAAGACATCGGTTTCACCCCGAAGAAGAGCAGCGGCACGATCCGCGAGATGAAGCTGATCGCGGGCGACTCGATCGAGTACGGCTGGCGGGTTCGTCCGGTCAAGTGGATCATGCTCGCCTCGCCATTCACCGCCGGGGTCGGCCTGTACGCCTTCTACGCCCTGCAGCCCTACCTGCTCGATCTGGCCGGCGACCCGGAGGCCTACGGAATCGCCGGGATAACCGCCGCCCTGGTCGCCGGGGCCCAGATCGTCGGCGGCTTCGCGGCTCCCCGAATCCGGGCGATTTTCCGCCTGCGCACATCGGCGCTGCTGACCGCGGTCGGCCTAAGCTCGCTGACCCTGGCCCTGATCGGCGTGCTGGATTCGTTCTGGGTGGTGATCGCGCTGATCGCGGTCTGGGCGATGCTGTTCGCGGCTTCGATGCCGATCCGCCAGTCGTACATCAACGGGATGATCCCGTCCGGCCAGCGGGCCACGATCCTCTCGTTCGATTCGATGCTCGGTTCCAGCGGCGGGGTCGTCTTCCAGCCTGTACTCGGCCGGGTCGCCGACTCGATGGGGTACGCCAGCTCCTATCTGTTCGCGGCGGTGATCTCGGTCACCGCCCTCCCGTTCATCTACCGCTCGCGCCGCGAACGACCCGACGCCGACGCCGGTAGGCTTGCCTGATGCCGACGCCGAAGATTCCCCGCGACGCCGACAACGACTACAGCACCGAGGCGGCCGCAGCCCGGCGCGATTTCGCCGGCGAACAGTCGGGCTCTTCGCTAGAGCACGTCGGCTCTTACTCGCTCGACCCGGCAACCCTGCCGGGGAACATCGAGAATTTCAGCGGCGTCGCCCAGGTGCCGATCGGCCTGGCCGGCCCGGTCCTGGTCGACGGCGAGCACGCAAGAGGAGAGTTCTTCGTGCCTCTGGCGACCACCGAGGGAACGCTGGTCGCCTCGTACAACCGCGGGATGAAGCTGCTCCACCGGGCCGGCGGAGTCAAGGTGACCGTGGTCGACGACGCGATGCAGCGGGCTCCGGCCTTCTTTTTCGAGTCGGCCCGTCAGGCCCGTGATTTCGTCGGCTGGCTCGACGACCGTCTCGAGGCAATCCGCGAGGTGGCCGACTCGACCACGACCACCGGCAGGCTGCGGGATATCGAGCGGTACGTCGCCGGCCGGTTCGTCTACACCAGGTTCAACTTCACGACCGGCGATGCCGCCGGTCAGAACATGACCGGCAAAGCCACCTGGGCGGCAGCCGAGTGGATCAGGCGCGAGAACCCGGAGGTCGAGAACTACATGCTCGAGGCCCAGTTGGCCACCGACAAGAAGCACTCGCAGATCAACACCCTGCATACCCGCGGCAAACGGGTCGTCGCCGAGGCGGCGATCCCGGACGCCCTGCTGCAGGAGCACATGAGGGTGACTAGCCGGCAGCTCTACCAGTCGCGCAAGATCTCCAACCAGGGCGCCCGGCTGTCGGGCGCGGCTGCCAACGCCTCCCATCCGGCCAACGGGATCGCCGCGATGTTCATCGCCACCGGGCAGGATGCCGGTAACGTCGCCGAATCGCACGCCGCGCTCACCTACATCGAGCTGCGCGAAAACGGCGACTACTACTACTCGATCACCCTGCCGTCACTGATCGTCGCCACCTACGGAGGGGGTACCGGGCTGGCGACCCAACGCGAGTGCCTGGAGCTGATGGGCTGCTATGGCTCGGACAAGGTGCTCAAGTTCGCCGAGATCGTCGCCGCCACGGTGCTCTGCGGCGAGGTTTCGCTCGGATCGGCCGTGGTAGCCGACGAATGGGTGTCGGCGCACGACGACCTGGGGCGCAACCGCTGACGACCCGCGGGGAACCGCCGGCCGGCGACACGATTCGCCGCAGCCGCCCTTCGAGGCCGCGGCCCGGCCGGCCGGCACGTTCGATGCCGCGGGTTCAGCCGGGCGGGTTCTCGGCAAACTGGGGCACGTCGTCGCCGATCGTGTGCCAGTCAGCCTTGTATGCCACCTGGAGGTGGAAACTGGGTTCCATGTCGAGCTCACGCATCAGGCCTGCTGCCACGAAGTACTTGCCCCCGAGGTCGTCGTAGATGCACGATCCGCAGTTGCTGCAGAAGTTGCGGGGCGCGAACTCGCTCTCGTAGGTTTTGACCAGATCCTCACCCTTCGTGAAATTGAAGTTTTCCTCCGCCACGACCACGCCGGCGAGGCTTTCACCGGTCCATCGCTGACATCGGGTGCAGTGGCAGTAGCCCAGTGATTCGGGGTCCTGCACTTCGTACTCCACCCCACCACACAGGCAGGCTCCTTTGAGCGTCTCGGTCATCGCGACCCCTCCTCGGGTTGTCAATTCGCTGGATACGCCGATACTAGCGCCGGCGGTCCGACCCGTTGCCGGAATTTTTCACGACCGAGCAGTTCGGTCCGACCGGATCCGTCCTCGCCGGATGCGAACATCGGTTCGTGACCGAACGGACCGTCAACGAGGGCACCGGCCGGGCCTCGATCATGCACGCCGACCTCGATGCGTTCTACGCGTCGGTCGAGCAGCGCGACGATCCGAAGCTGCGTGACCGGCCGGTGATCGTCGGCGGCGGGGTCGTGCTGGCCTGCAGCTACGAGGCGAAGGCCCGTGGCGTGCGGACCGCAATGAACGGCGGCCAGGCGAAGCGGCTCTGCCCGGAGGCGATCGTGGTGCCGCCGCGGATGACGGCATACAGCGAGGCGAGTCGCGCCGTCTACGAGGTGTTCGCGGAAACGTCCCCGGTGGTCGAGGCGCTCTCGATCGACGAGGCCTTCCTCGAAGTGAGCGGGCTCGAGCACATCTCCGGCACGCCGCCGGAGATCGCCGCCGCGCTTCGTCGCGAGGTGCTGGACCTGGTCGGCCTCAAGATCTCGGTCGGGGTGGCCCGAACCAAGTTCCTGGCCAAGGTGGCCAGTGGTACCTGCAAGCCGGATGGCCTGCTGGTGGTCGAGCGGGACGAGGAGGCGGCCTTCCTCCACCCGCTGCCGATCGAACGGCTCTGGGGTGTCGGAAAGGTGACCTCGGAAAAGCTCCATTCGATGGGGATCGGAACGGTCGGCGAGCTCGCCACCTGCCGTGAGGAGAGCCTGGTCGCCGCGCTCGGGCCGGCCGCCGGGCGAAGGCTGCTCGACCTGGCCAACAACCGTGATCCACGCCACGTGCAGAAGCGGGAGCCACGTCGCTCGATCGGTGCCCAGAGCGCTTTCCCGAGCGGCTCGCGCAGCGGCGAGGAGCTGGATAGCCTGGCCGCTTCGCTGGTCGACCGGACCGCCCGCCGGCTGCGCAAGGCCGGCCGGGTCTGCCGCACCGTGGTGGTCGGGTTGCGTTACGGCGACTTCAGCCGGGCCAGCCGCTCGCACACCCTGCCCGGTCCGACCGGTCGGACCGATGCAATCCTGGCCGCCGTCCGCGATCTGCTCACCGCACTCAGGCCGGCGATCGAAGAGAGGGGCCTGACCCTACTTTCGATCTCACTGGCCAACCTCGACGTAGACGACGCGGTCCAGATGGAGCTGCCGTTCGACCGGAATGACGCGTCGGCGCTCGACGCGGCGCTCGACGAGCTGCGCGAGCGGTTCGGGGCCGACGCCGTCACCAGGGCGTCGCTGATCGACCGCGACGCGGGCGTCTCGGTGCCGCTGCTTCCGGACTGAGTACGGCCCGACCGGGGTCAGTCGGGTCTGGTCGCCCTGATGATCGCCGAGGCGGCGTGGTCGTGGACCCGATGGGTTTCGTCGATCTCGATCGAGTCGAACCCGGCCGCGGCGAGCTCGGTCTCGAACTCGTCGCGGGTCAGGGCGCCGGCGATGCAACCGGTCCACTGTGCCAGGTCGTTCCGGGTCGCCCGGTCCATGTCCGGGTCGGCGATCACGTCGGAGACCGCGAATCGCCCGCCGGGGCGGAGCACCCGGAACGCCTCGTCGAGGACCCGGGGCTTGTCTCCGGAAAGATTGATCACGCAGTTGGAGATCACCACGTCGACCGATGAGTCCGGCAGCGGGATCTGCTCGATCTCTCCCTTGAGGAACTCGGCGTTTTCGACCCCGGTCTCGCGCTGGTTTCGCCGGGCCAGGTCGAGCATCTCGTCGGTCATGTCGAGACCGTAGGCCTTGCCGGCGGGTCCTACCCGCCGCGCCGAGAGCAGAACGTCAATCCCTCCGCCCGAGCCGAGGTCGAGAACGGTCTGCCCCTGCTCGAGCCGGGCGATCGCGGTCGGGTTTCCGCACCCCAGCGAAGCCAGTTGTGCTGCCTCGGGCAATCCGACCCTGTCTTCCTCGTCGTAGCGGTCCGACCCGAATACCGCCCGCTGCTCCGGGGTGAGCGCCGTCTCGCTGCTACAGCAGGACGCATCACGGGCCGCGGCGTCGACCGCCGCAGCGGCATAGCGCTCCCTGACGATCTCCCGCAGCCCATCGCGGTCTCCCGGATCGACCTGCCCGGCCCCGCATCCGCAGCCCGGCCCTTCGCCACAGCAGTCCTGCTTTGCTTCGGGCTCGCAACAGCTCTCTTGCGCTTCTGGTGCGCAGCATCCGCTCTTCTTCTCTGTCTCAGCCATTCGCTCGGATCCCCCAGCGCATCGGTTTCCAGGCATTCAATCAATTACATTGATACTTGTCAATACGATTGATTGCATTCAATGGAATCGGCGCTGCTCGCCCCGGTCCGGCTCACCGACCGACCACCTGCTCCACCCGGGCGAGACCCGCCGGCGGGCGCCATCGCAGTCCGCACGAGACCCAATCGCGCGCCGGCATCGTGCGTTTCGAGTTCAGACCACTTCGCCAGGGCGACGCTCAGTCGGTGCTCCACTCACCCACGAATGCCGAGATCGTCTCACCCTGCATGACCTTGGGGACCTCGGGCGTCTGACTCACGTTTTCCAGCACCCACCTCGCGGCGACCCTGGACGACTCCTCAGCGCCGGCCTTGTCCCGGCAGATCGTGGCCGCCGTGCCGCCGTCCTCGGTTCGAAACGCCACGTAGCCGACGAACCCGGGCACCTGGGCGATCACTTCCTCGGCCTCGTCCTGCTTCTGCTCGATCAGGTCGAAAACCTCCGCGGCTCCATCGCCGGAATAGCTCCGAATGACCACGTACATAGCTTCCTCCTTGTGCCGATTGATTCGTAAGCTCACCCTATTCGCTTTTGACGACGGCAGGCGCGGTCCAGCCGCTGCCGTCGAGGATCCCGGCGGACTCGGCCGATTGCGGTCTATTTTGAGATTGATTCTCAATCTGATATAAAGCCCCGGTCCCCGTACCTACGAAGGAGCCAAAGAGTTGCTTGAACCGTTCAGTTCTCCGTACGTCCAGGAAGGCCTGGTCGAGATCCTGCTGTTGTCGGTTGCTGCCGGCCTGATCGGCTCGTGGCTGGTGCTGCGCGGGCTGGCCTTCTACTCGCACGCGGTCGGCACGGCCTCGTTCCCGGGCCTCGTACTGGCCGACGGGATCGGCTTCCCGGCCGCGCTGGGGGCCTTCGGCATGGCCGGCGTGTTCACAGTCATCTCGTCCCTGCTCGGCCGGGCCCGGCGCTCGACCGTCGACAGCGTCACCGCGCTGACCCTGGTCGCTTGCATGGCGGCCGGTGTGATCATGGCCAGCGACGTCTTCAGCTCCGGGGCCAACGTCGACACCCTGCTGTTCGGGTCGCTGCTGGCGATCGACTCGGGCGACGTCATGCTGGCCGCGGCCAGCGCCGTGGTCTCAATATTGGCGGTCCTGCTGCTCGCCCACCGCTGGCTGGCCAAAGGCTTCGACGAAGGCGCGGCCGGGTCGCTCGCTTCGGGCTCGCGGATCTTCGACTTCGCGCTGATGGCGGTGGTCGCGTTCACGGTGATCGCAACGCTGAGCGCGGTCGGCGCCTTGCTGGTGGCGGCGATGATGGTGATCCCGGCGGCCACCGTGCGCATGGTCACCTCCCGCCTGTCCACGTTGCAGGTCGGTTCCGTGTTGCTGGTCGCTGCGGAGGGAACGCTCGGCCTCTGGCTCTCGGTCAAAACGGATGCGCCTCCCGGGGCAACGATCGCCGTGGTCTCCGGCCTGGTGTTCGCGATCGTGGCCTTCGCCCGGGCCGTCCGCCCGTCACGCCTGGTCGCCTCGGCGCTCGCCCTGGTTGCGCTGGGTGGCTTCGCGGCAGGCTGCGGGAGTGGGGATGACGACTCCGGAAAGGTCAAGGTCGCCGCGACCACCACCCAGGTGGCCGACTTCGTGGCTCAGGTCGGAGGCGACGAGATCGACCTGACCGGCATCCTCAAGCCGAACACGGACCCGCACGAATATGAGCCGCGTCCTTCTGACGTCGAGGCCGTGGCCGACGCCCAGATCGTCTTCCAGAGCGGTGGCCACCTCGACGAGTGGGCCGACCAGTTGGTCGACGACAGTGGCTCGGACGCGACCGTGGTCAACCTCTCGGCCGATCTGCCGGTCGAGCTCCACGGCGGCGAGCATGATCACGAGCACGAGGGTGAGGAGGACCACGCCGACGACCACGCCGACGAGGGCGCTCACGCCGAGGACGAGCACGCGAGCGAAGGAGCCGAAACCGAAGAAGGGCACGCCGAGGAAAGCGAAGAGCACGCGGACGAACACACCGAAGAGGAAGGCCATGCGCACGAGGGCGAGGAAATCGACCCGCACTGGTGGCATGACCCGGTCAATGTGGTCGCCGCCACCGAGGAGGTCGAGCACGCCCTGGCCGTCGCCTCACCGGAAAACGCGGACTACTTTCAGCAGAACGCCGACGCGTACGTGGCCCAGGTGAAGCAGCTGCAGCGGCAGATCGCGCAATGCGTCAAGGCGGTTCCGGCCGGAGAGCGCAAGATCGTCACCGACCACGATGCGTTCGGCTACTTCACCAACCGCTTCGGGATCGAGACGGTCGGCACCGTGATTCCGGCCCTGACCACACAGGCACAGCCGTCGGCCGGCGACCTGGCCGATCTCGAGGAGACGATCCGCGAGGAGAACGTCGAAGCGGTCTTCCCCGAGTCGTCGGTTTCGCCGAAGCTCGCCGAGGCGCTTTCCCGCGACACCGGCGCCGCCGCCGACTACACGCTCTATGGCGATACCCTCGGTCCGGATGGATCGGACGGTGCCACCTGGCTGGAGATGATGGCGAGCAACGCGAACAACATCGTGCTGGGCATGACCGGAGGCGAGCGGGGCTGCGAGTTTGAGGTCAGCTGATCCGAAGATCGACCGCGGCGAACCGGCCGTCAACGCCGCTCACACGACCCTCGGCTATGGCGGCAGACCTGCCCTGGACGGCCTGGAGTTCCAGCTCCCGCGCGGCTGTCGGGTCGGCGTGCTCGGACCCAACGGCGGTGGCAAGACGACCCTCTTTCGCGCACTTCTCGGAGAGATCACTCCGCTGGCCGGAAGGCTCGACGTGGCGGTCCGTGCCGCCACCGTGGCCCAGACCGACCGGTCCCGCCTGGACTACCCGGTCTCCGCGCTTGACGTGGCGACCATGGGATCGCTTGCCCGCCTGCCGTGGTGGAAGCGCCCGGGCCGCAAGGAGCGGGCCCGCGCCCGGGCCTCCCTGGCCGAGGTCGGCATGGAGCAGCACGCTCGGACCGGTTTCGGCGACCTTTCGGGGGGTCAGCGCCAGCGGGTGCTGATCGCCAGGGCGCTCACCACCGAAGCTGAACTGTTGTTGCTCGACGAGCCGTTCACCGGACTGGACACCTCGAATGAGCAGCGGCTGGAGCGTCTGATCGACGAGCTCGGCGCGGCCGGCCGCACCGTGATGATCGCCACCCATGAGGTCGAGCAGGCGCGGCGATGGGACCTGGTCCTATGTCTGAACCACACGCAGGTCGCCTACGGCGAGCCGCGCGAGGCCCTGACCAGGCCCGTCCTGGAAGCGACCTACGGCGAACACATCGTCGAGATCCCGGGAGAGCCCGAACTCGGGGTGCTTCCGGCCCACCACCACGACGAGGAGTCCCCCGCAAGCGAGGCGCGGAGCCTGCCGTGATCGAGTGGGTCACCGAACCTCTCTCCCACGGTACGACGCTGCGGGCGCTGGTCGAGATCATCCTGATCGGCTCGGTCAGCGGCGTGGTCGGTTGCTGGGTCGTCCTCTACGAGATCTCCTACAGCGCCGAGTCGCTCGCCCACGGGCTCTTCCCGGGTTTGGTGGCCGCGGCCCTGCTCGGCCTGCCGCTCTTGCTCGGCGGCGCGGCCGGCATCATCGTGACAGCCCTGCTGATCGCCGCCGTCGCGCGGTACGCATCGGACCACGCCGACACCGCCGTCGCGGTGGTGGTCACCTCGTTGTTCGGATTCGGAGTCCTGCTCGCCCTCTCCCCCGGGACGCCGCCGGGAATTCAGGAGCTGCTGTTCGGAGACCTGCTGGGAGTGACCGACCGCGAGCTGTTCGCCGCCGCGGCGATCGCCGCCGTCGTGCTGGCCGTGCTCTGGCTGTCCCACGACCGGCTGATGGCGATCGGCTTCGACAGCGGCTCCGGCCGCAGTCTCGGCCTGCGGCCGGGGGCGGTCAGCGCCCTGCTCTTGACCCTCGTCGCGGCCACCATCCTGGTCGGGGTCCAGAGCCTCGGCAACCTGCTCGTCGCCGCCACCGTGATCGCCCCGGCCGCGGCTGCCCGGCTGCTCACCCACCGCTTCGCCCCGATGGTGCTGCTCAGCGTCGGCATAGCAATCGGCGCCGGCGTCGCCGGGCTATACGTCTCCTATTACGCGAAGACCGCCGCCGGAGCCTCGGTGGCCGGCTGCCTGGTGCTCGCCTACGTCGGCTGCGCGGCCATCTCGGCGCTGGCCCGGCGAGCCCCCCGTCCACACGACGGGTTTCGGGCGGCGGCCGGTCCGGTGAGTAGAGCGGCCCGATCGCCTAAGCTGGATCCGTCATGAGTACCCCCGCCCGAAAAGAAGCCGCCGACTGGTTGACCCATGCGGAACTCAAGATTCACGACGCAGGCCTTCATCGCAGCACACCGAGGCAGAAGGTGATCGACCTCCTGGCCGACCAGGACTGCGCGATCACCGCTCTGGAGATGGACCAGCGTCTCAGTGGAGTCGGCCGCGCAACCGTCTACCGGGCGATCGAGCAGCTCGAGGATCTCGGCCTGGTCCAGAAGGTCGATCTGGGCAAAGGCGCCCAGGGCTTCGAGAAGATCGACCCGTCGGGCCACCACCATCATCACCTGGTCTGCGAACACTGTGGCCGCGTCCAGTCGTTCGAGGACGAACGGCTCGAGAAGGCGATCCACCGGATACACCGCCGGGGGTTCACGGTGGAAAGCCACGAGATCACCCTCCGTGGCCGCTGCTCCGACTGCGCCCGCCCCGAGCCCATGTCTGTCTCGCGGCCGGCTCCGACAGGGTCCCGGATCAACGCTGGGGCTAGGCTGTAGCCATGTGCATGCAGTGCGTTACCGGAGCAGCCGTGGCCGCCGGGGCAACCGCGACCGGGTTGAGGGCGTGGCTCCATGCTCGGTCCCCGGGCTGGCTGACCGGCCGCCGCATGCGGTTCGTAACCGCCTGCCTACTCACCCTCGGCGTCATCGCCGCGGGCATCCAGCCGTAGCCCAGCCCCGAACGACCGGGTCAGTGGTGATGGCCGTAGCTCGCCGCCTCGGCGAGTTCGGCCCGGCTCAGCGCACCCGACATCAGGGCCGCCAACAGGGTGGTGATCGGGACCGCCGCGATCAGTCCGATCGATCCGACCAGAGTCGCCACTATCTCCTTGGCGACGATTTCCATGTTCATCGCCTGTCCCAATCCGAGCTCGCCGGAACCAAGGATGAGCAGAACGGGGAGCGAGGACCCTACGTAGGCAAGCACGAGCGTGTTGACAGTGGCGCTGACGTGATCGCGCCCGACGTCGATCGCCCGGCTGTACAGGCGACCGGTCGACTGCTTCGGATTCGCCGCCCGGAGGGCCAGCACGGTCGAGGCCTGGCTTATGGTCACGTCGTCGAGCACGCCAAGCGCACCGATGATGATCCCGGCCACGACCAGACCGCTGATCGAGATCCCCGAGTCGCTGGCCGACAGCAACGAAGCTTCCTCCGAGGTGAACCCGGTCAGGTTCGCGGCGGAGGTGAAGATCACCGCCAACAGCCCAACCAGTAGCAGGCTGACCGAAGTTCCGAGGATTGCCGCGATGCTCTTCGGCCCGAGCCCGTGAGCGAGCGAGATGGTGATCAACATCACTGCCATAGACCCGGCCAGAGCCACCGCGAGCGGCGGTTTCGAGTCGAGGATCGCGGGGATGATGAACAGCAGGACGATCCCCAGGCTGGCCGCAAGGCCGACCAGCGAGAGCGCGCCGCGCAGCCGGCCGAACAGCAAGACCAGCACTGCGAACGCCACGGCCAGGACGATGAGTGGCGGTCCGCGTTCGAAGTCGATCAGCGAGTACGTGGTCACTCCTCCCTCCGTCTGGACGGCCGCAACCTTGATGTTGTCTCCCGGGTCGACGACGGTGTCGGCCGAGCGGCTGGTTATGTCCAGGCTGCCCTGATCGCCCTCGTCCGGCCCCGAATTGAGCGTGAACGTGGCCACCAGACAGGTCGCGTTCTCGATCGGCACGGTGCACTCGACCTTCTCGACGCTGTCGACCTCCGCCTTCTCGGTAAGCCCCGGGCTTCCGAACTTCAGGTCCGATTCGCGATCGCCGTCGGGCCAGAGACGGACCACGGCGAACAGCGTTGCCACGGCCAGGACGATCACCGCCACCCGATACATGTCCAGATGCTCCCGACGCTTCACGAGCGGACTCTCTCAGACCGATCGGCGGCGTCCGAATCAATCCCGGGGATGGCTGCCGCCGAAGGCCTCCCCGATACGCCTCCCCGATACGCCTCCGCGATTCCGGGTTAACCTTCGGACGGCAAGCCGGGACCGCGGTGATCAGTCCGGCAGAAGAGGCCCCGACCGTCGGACCGGGTGCAACAGGACGCGCCGCTCGGTGACAACCGGCGCGAGAGGTCTGCTCACGGCACGCTGGTGATCGTCGGGCCGGTCCACCCGGTTCCGTCGAGGATTCCGGAAATCTTGCCCGGCTTGGGACTGAACATCCGCCAGATGAGACGGAACCTGCCGTCGCCCGCTGGCGTCGGCAACCAGTTCCGGGCGCGGTCGGGGTCGGACGGCTCGGTGTTCTGCAGATACAGGTCCAGGGAGCCGTCCGGGTTGAAATACAGATCGGTTCGGTCGTGGATCGCGTAGCGATCGGCCTGATTGGGCACGAAGAAACCTTCCAGGTCGTAGAGGGTCAGCGACCAGAATGCCCGCGCCGGAGGTAGCTTGCCCTCGGGGATGTGCATCGCGTATTTCTTCGATCCGACCAGCGGATTGAGGTTGCGATCCATCTGGGTGAACGGGTAAATCGCCTGGTTCGGCCGGAGCGCCCCGAGCCCGACCTTGGTCACCAGGGCACGGAGCTCGTAATCCGTCCCGTACTTTCCGGTCGGTATCACCATGTAGCCGTTGTGGGCATTGAACCCGGCAAGATAGGCCGCCGTCAGGTCGCTTTCGGCCGAAGCGGGGCCGTCCGCGGCGGCATCAGCCAGGCCCCGGAGCGTGTCGGGGTCGAGCCCGGCCTCGGACGGCTTCATACCTGGACCGATACCGACTTCGGCCAGCCTTTCGAGTTCGGCATCATCAGCGGCGGGTGGCGGGAACTTGCGGAGCTGGATCCCGAGCTTGTTGAAGTAGGCCAGGCCCTCCGGAAGGCCCGGGTCGTCGACCGTGGTATCGGTCCGCTTCGGCTTCTTCGGCTTCCAGTTCTTCTTGCCGTACTTGCTGAGCGGGGTGAGCGTGGTCCGGTCCTGGATCTTGTGGACTTTTTGGATGTCCTTCTGCGATTCGGGCTTGGCGAAGATCCGCTCGATGATCCATACCCGGTTGTAAGGCGACTTGATTCTCTTGACGCCCGCCGGGAGCTTCACATGGCGCTGCTTGGGTCCGACGATCGCGTAGTCGCCCGGTTTGGTCCCGTTGACCGAGCCCAGGTTTCTGAAGTTCTCGGTGTACGGGCTGTACAGCGGGATCACGAAGAACCGGTTCCTGACCTTCGGGACGTGGAGCACCTTCGGCTGCTTCTTGAGGTTGATCCAGGCAATGGAATACAGGGTGTCGTAGTTGGGTGCCACCACCGATCGGTCCGAGGGATCGACGAACTCGCGGACCGCGTTGAACCGGTTGGCCGGTCCGAATCCCTGACCGGTCGGGACGTTGACGCTGGTCTGGTTGACGTAGGTCTTCTTCATGGTGAGCAGCGGCAGCCCGTATTTGTAAGCGTCGATGCCCAGCTCATAGCCCTTCTCGTAGTCGGCTTGCGATGCGGCAGCCGTTCCGGCGCCGGCGAACACGGCCACAGCGGCCAGCACCGTTACCGAGACAACCCGACCAAACCCGTTCCTGAACCCTGTCTTCATCGAAGTGATCCCGCTCCTTTCCCATTGAACCCGGCGTCGACAGGCGACGAAATGCGCGCCTGTGATGCTACGGACAAGGGGCCGGCAAGTCTCGTCGGGTGTTTACAGTTGAAAGGTATGCAACTGTGGGTTTACCACAATTCCAAGCACCGGAAGCACCGGTAATGGAGGCTGGGCAAGATCCCTGGTCGGGACCGCTCTGGTCCCGGGTCGTACCTGATCTGGCAGCGACGCTACGCGCCAGATCCCGCGAGCTTTCGGTGGGAATGCGACAGCGGATCGGAGACAAAACGCCCGATCTGGTCGCTTTGCCGGATGACGCCGAGACGACCCTTGCAAGTAACGAGGCAAACATCCTCCTGGTTGCCCGCAAACTCGAACGAGGGGAGGACCCCGCCGACCCCGAACTGCCGGAAGTGACCATCGCCTACGCCCGGTCCGGGGCACAACGGCGCTTTCCTCTGGTCGATGTTCTGCGGGCCTACCGGATCGGCCACGAGTACGCCCGGGAGCAGATCGGAAAGATCGTCCGGGACCTCGTCCAGGACCCGGCCGACCGGGCGGAGATGCTCGAGATGATCTCGTCGTGGTTGTTCACGCATATCGACGCGGTGACCCAGCTCGGTGAAGAGATATACGCGCAGGAGCGGGAGCGCTGGCTCCGGACCGCCTCCGCATCGAGGGCCGCGACCGTGTCGTCGATACTCGATAGGGGGCCGATCGACCGGGATGCCGCGTCTTCACGGCTGGGCTATGAACTCAGCCGCAACCACCTCGGTCTGATCGCCTGGCAGGAGGACGACGGGACGGAGAACCCGATGGCGCGACTCGAAGCAGTGCTCCGGCAGATCGCCGAGTTCTTCGGGACGGACAGGCCGCTGCTCCATTCGCTCGGGCCGAACACAGTGGCCGCATGGATCGGCTCCCGCGAACCGATCGATATGGACGCGTTCGACGGGACCGACACCGTGTGGACCGGTTCGGAAACGGTTCGGCTGTCGTTCGGCACCCCCGGTAGCGGACTCACCGGTTTCGTGCGGACCCACGCCGAGGCACGCCAAGCCCGACACGTGGCGATGCTGGAAGGCCGCCCGCCCGGAAGCTCGACCGGTTACGACAGCGTGGTGCTGGTTTCACTCGCATCGGTCGACCGCGAGCAGGCACAGGAGTTTGTCGGGCGGCAACTCGGCGAGCTGACGGCCGACCGCGCGACCGGCCGCCGGCTGGTCGAAACCCTGCGCACCTTCCTCGATGAAGGCGGCAGCGCCGGGCGGGCCGGACAGCGCCTGGGAGTCCACGAGAACACGGTGCGTTACCGGATCCGACAGGCCGAGGAGCTCCTCGGTCGGACGGTCGGGCCGGCAGACCTCCAGTTGAGGATGGCCCTTGAGCTGTTGGAAGCCTGCCCCCCGGACTCACCGCATTCGGGTCCCGAGATCGGATGACTGCCTACAACCGCGACTTGTGGCAACAGCTCCGGACCCGCAGATGGTCGGGGAGGTTCGCGGAAGTGCTCGCCCCCGGCGGGACCCTCCCGCCAGTCGGTTTCCGGACCATTGATCCGACCACGGGAAAACCGGTACCGGCATCCGGCCAGATGGAGATCTCTCTCGGCATCGTGATTCGCCTGCTCGACCGGGAGTGCCCCCAAGAGGGGTGAGCGACGGGGATCGAACCCGCGACCGCCTGGACCACAACCAGGAGCTCTACCAGCTGAGCTACGCCCACCGCGAAAGCTCAAATCTAGCGATCGCCCGGAGCCCGCTGCGTTACGCTTGCCCGATGCCCGGTCGAGACCGAACCCTGCTGCGACGGGAGGCACTCGGTTTCGCGATCGGCTCGTTCTTCTTCGCGCTGGGTGCCGTGCCGGGGTACCTCAGCCTGGTCGGCGGCGTGGCCGACAACGTGACCTTCTTCATCGGGTCGCTGTTCTTCACGACGGCCGGCCTGATCCAGCTCGCCCTGACCGGCCGGTGGTGGCCCGGGCGATGGAAATCCGCGGCCGACCGGGACGACTGGTGGGCGGCCGCGACCCAGTCGGTCGGAACGTTCGCTTTCAACATCTCCACCGGCACGACCCTGTTCGCCCATCTCTCCGCCGAGCAGGCCAGGGACCACGTCTGGCGGCCCGACATGATCGGCTCGATCCTGTTCCTTGTCGCCAGTTACCTGGCGATCCGGGCGATGCGTGGCGTCAACCGGCTCTGGGAACCGGGGTCCCGCGACTGGTGGATCTCCTGGCTCAACATGACCGGCTCGGTCTTCTTCGGCATCTCGGCGATCGCCTCGTACGTCGATCCGTCGTCCGGACAGCCGCTCAACGTCGAGTGGATCAACATCGGCACGTTCCTGGGCGCACTCTGCTTCCTGGCCGGTGGTGTGCTGCTCTGGCGCTCGGAAGCAGCGGCAGAAGACCCCGGACCGGCAGGCGACCGGACCGGCCGGCCCGGCTGAATCAGGGCTCGACCGGGGCCGGTGCCCGGTTGGAGCGGAGCGCGCCGGCCGAGGCCGCGACCACCAGCAGGATGGCCAGCCCCTCGCGGGGAATGAGGCCCTGGCCGAGCAGGACGAACCCGACGGTCGCCGCCACCGCCGGCTCAAGGCTCATCATCACCCCGAACACGCTCGACGGCAACCGTCGCATCGCTTCCATCTCCAGTGAGAACGGCAGGGCCGAGCTGAGCAGCCCGACCGCGATCCCGACCGCCAGCACTTCGGGCCCGAGCAGCTCGATCCCCCCGTCTGCGATCCCGAACGGGGCGGTCAGGACGGCCGAGATGGTCATCGCCACGGCCAGCCGCTTGCCCCCGCTGGCCTGCCGGCCGACCCGCTTCCCGAGCAGGATGTAGGAGCCCCAGAAGAAGCCTGCAACCAGAGCCAGCCCGACCCCCAGCGGATCGAGATCGCCGCCGCCGATACCCCCGGTGAGCAGGACGATGCCGACCGCCGCCATTCCGGCCCAGGTCCAGTCACGCCGGCGCCGTGAGGTGATCAGCGCGACCGAGAGCGGGCCGATGAACTCGAACGTGACCGCCGTCCCCAGCGGGATCCGGTCGATCGACTCGTAGAAGGCGAGGTTCATGCCGGTGAGCGCGACCCCGAACAGCAGGGTGATCCGGACGTGCTCTCGCGGGATGCGGAAACTCGGCCGCCAGATGGCGACCAGCAGCACCGCCGAGACCAGGGCCCGCATGAAGACCACGCCGGCCGGCCCGATCTCGGAAAACAGCTCGGTCGCGACCGCCGCACCGACCTGGATCGAGACGATCGCTCCCAGGACCATGCTGACCGCCGCCGGGGTCGGTGATTGATCTCGCGGGGGCACCGGCACAGTCAAGCACCCCCCGCCCCCCGCGGTCTGCCCCGAACAGCGATAATCGCGCCATGCCCGAGCCGGCCCCGCCCACGCGTGAGCAGTACCGACACGTCCGCCCGATCCCGACCCGCTGGTACGACAACGACATCTACGGGCACGTGAACAACGTCCAGTACTACGGCTTCTTCGACACGGTGATCAACGCCTGGCTGATCGAGCAGGGCGGCCTAGACATCCACGCCGGGGAGACGATCGGGCTCTGCGCGGAATCGCACTGCCGTTTCCTGGCCCCGGTCGCCTTTCCCGACACGGTCGAGGCGGGGCTCCGCGTCGGCCACCTGGGCAACTCCAGCGTGCGCTACGAGATCGGCCTGTTCACCGGGCACGGGGATCCGCTGGCCGAAGGATGGTTCGTACACGTATTCGTCAACCGGTCCGACCGCAGGCCGGCCTCGATCCCCGGCCCCGTGAGGGCATCGCTCGAACGTCTGGAGGCCACTGCCACATGAAGACCACCGCGACCGTGCTGTCCCACATGGGCTCGCCGGGCCCGTTCGCCGAGTCGGAACCGCTGGTCCGGACCGAACTCGAGCTGGACCGTCCCGGTGAGGGCGAGCTGCTCGTCGCGGTGCAGGCGGCCGGGCTCTGCCACTCCGACCTCTCGGTGATCACCGGCCAGCGGCCCCGGGCGATGCCGATGGCGCTCGGCCACGAGGCTTCCGGCGAGGTGGTTGAAGCCGGTTCGGCCGACTCGGCGTTCAGCCCGGGCGACCAGGTGATCCTGACTTTCATGCCGGCCTGCGGTGAGTGCCGATTCTGCCGTTCGGGGCGGCCGGCGCTGTGCGAACCGGGAGCGGCGGCAAACCACGAGGGCACGCTGCTCAGTGGTGCGATCCGCCTGCACGACGACGACGGCAAGCCGGTCCACCACCACTTGGGGGTCTCCGCCTTCTCCGACCACATCGTGGTCTCGGAGCGCTCGGCGGTCAAGGTCCCGGGCCGGCTCGACCCCGAGATCGCGGCGCTGTTCGGCTGCGCCGTACTGACCGGGGCAGGTGCCGTTTTCAATACCGCCGCATCCGCCCTGCCGGCTCAGTCGGTCGCGATCTTCGGGCTCGGCGGGGTCGGCCTGGCCGCCCTCCTGGCCGCCCGCGCCCAGGGCGCGGAGCAGATCATCGCGGTCGACCGGGTCGGGTCCAAGCTCGAGTTGGCGCGGGAGCTCGGCGCGACCGATACGGTCAACGCGACCGCCGAGAGCTCCGGTGGCGGCGCAACCGACGTCCGGATCAAGGAAATGACCGGCGGCGGAGTCGAGCTCGCCCTGGAGACGGTCGGGAACGAGCACGTCCTGGCCCAGGCCTACGCAGCGACCGGCCGCGGCGGAATGACCGTGACCGCCGGCCTGCCCTACCCCGACCGAATGCTGCAGATCCCGGCCATCTCGCTGGTGGCCGAAGAGCGGACCCTGAAGGGTTCCTACCTCGGATCCAGCGTTCCGTCCCGCGACATCCCCCGCTTCATCGAGATGTTCCGGGACGGAGAGCTACCCGTGGACCGGCTGCTCAGCGACACGCTGGCCCCGGACCAGATCAACCGAGGCTTCGACCGCTTGGCCTCGGGCGAGGCGGTCCGCCAGGTGGTCAGCTTCTGAACGAGGGACGAGCACCCCGTCCCCTGGAGCTGCCTTGAGCGGCAAAGGGCGCGGACTGGCGACAGCCCCGTCAAGCTCTCCCGTCGAGTTCAGCCGGTGGGTTGCGCTCAGCAGGCCTTGCGCTTCGCCTTCTGCTTGCGGCGTTTTGTGGACTTGGACTTCTTGACCTGCTTCTTGGCTCTCTTGATCTTCTTGACGCTCCCCCGCTTACGAGCCTTCTTCAGCTTCTTCTTGTTGGAGCTCAGCTTGCGCTTCGCCTTCTTGAGCGCGGCCTTGGCCCGTTTGCACGCCGTCCCCCCATCGGGATCCGGGTCGGGATCCGGGTCGGGATCCGGGTCGGGATCCGGGTCGGTGCTGGTCTGCTCGTTCAAATAGGAGCCGTGCAGCACGTTGTCAGACAGGCTGTTGCTCTCGAACCAGACGATCAAGGCCTCGAAACCGCTGGATGTCTTGGCCGCGGCCGATTGCACACGCTTCGCCAGGAGGCTGGTCGATGTGGTACCTGACGAACCCTCGGAGCTTGACAACTTCACCTGGTGATCCACAGAGTTGACGCTGCCACAGGGACCGGCCTGCGTCACGTTGTGCTGGCTCCAGCCGGCGACCCACTCGTCGGCACCTGCGACGCCGATGCTGGGCTCGTGGAAGATCGCGTTGTTCGAACTGGCGAGCGTCTGTGCGGGCCCGAATTGGCCCCCGGGTCCGGTCCGCGAGTAGCGGGCCAGGTGTGCCGTGCTTCCGGGGCAACCAGGCGCCTCCTCCCATGCCACCGCCGCATTCCCGTCGGGCGCGACGGAGATCGAGACCTCGTCCACGCGGACCGCCTTGTCTCCGTTGACCATGTTCCCGGCGGAGAAGGAATCGCCCGGCGCCCGGGTGCTGGCGAAGAGGTCGGCCTTGCCGTTCTGGTCGAGCTGCTTGTAGGCGATAGCGGCATAGCCGCCGATCCCGGAGTCCCAATACAACTGGTTGTGGTTGGCCTGAATCGTCGGGCCGGCGCTGAAGCCGCCCCCGGTCGAGCGGATCCGCTGCTTGAGGGAGATCACCCCGGGTCCGACCTCCGAATAGAGGACGAGACCGGAGCCAGAACTGTCGAGCACGGCGCGCAGCTCGCTTGCGAGGTCGGTGCCGGTGAGCACCGGCGTCGGACTGGGGAAGCTCGACTGATTCGCGGCCTTGAACGAACTGAAAATCCCGTTGCCGGAGCTGCCGCTGAAGACGGACCAGACGGCCAGCACGTCTCCGTTCGGGGCGACGCCCACGGCCGCCCGGTCCAGATCGGAGCCGGTCGCAAGCGTCTCCGGCGCCCCGAAGCCGCCCGCCGGCCCGGCTCCGCGCCGGGTGATCTTCACCGCCGAGCCGGTCGCCTCGATCCACCAGGAGACGCCGCTCGAATCGAACCCGAAGTCGACGTCCTCGATCGAGCCGAAGCTCGGCACCTGCAGCGGCCCGACGTACCCACCGGCGGCGCCCGGAGCGCGTACCTGGAAACGATCGAGTGCCTTGCGGATGCTACCGTCTTCGCCCATGCTGATGAAGTAGTTGCCGGCCGGATCAACCCTGGTCGGCGCCAGATCCCAGCTGTCAGCATCGAACGACCCGCCGGTCTCGTCGGCCCAGGTCGCCGCACGGCTGCTGGCCGGGTCTGTGATTGTCACGCTGGCGAAGGCGAACACAGCAGCGATCAGGGCGAGCCGCGCCAGGTATCTGATTCGATTCATCGGGCTTCTCCTCGGACAAGCGAGGTCGACTCCTGCCGACTCCCCTTGCCCTGACGGTTGCGGTTCCAAGGCTAGCGGCCTTCTGCGACTGTGTCCATAGAGCGCCCCCGGCAGGATTCGAACCTGCGACATCCGGCTTAGAAGGCCGGCGCTCTATCCATCTGAGCTACGGGGGCCCGGCGGCGATTATGGCCCCCGGTTCCGCCGGAGCGAGCCGGAGGGACGCGATCACGCCTTCCGGCAGGGCGATTGCACGCCCGTCGGGCGGCCAGGCGCAACAGCCGGCGCCCGGAGCCAACGCGAATGCCTCGGGGGTCGCGAGCCTCCTGGAGGCGTTGCGCCGGATCGACGCCGAGCAGACGCAGCACCCTGCGCGGGCCGTCGAGAGGGCTGCGGCTGCCGGGCCGCAGACGTGTCAACGATGAACGGACCATAGGTCCATTCCCGGGTGACACGTCGGGGCGCGGCGGGCCCAAGTCCCCAG